>NZ_JBHVPZ010000005.1:0-418865 GCF_042887135.1 Kitasatospora sp. NPDC057965 | reverse complement strand
TCCACCTGCGGCAACAGGGGCTCTATCCGCTCCCACGCCGCGTCCGTCAACTCACCTCGACCTGCCACAAGATCAATTATCAGACAGGCCTTAGGATTCGGGCCACGAGGCGGATCATCGCCTGAACCATGAGAGCGGGAATGACACCTACAAGTGAAGAGATGACCGGCGCCGCGCGCGGGCCGGGGCGGCGACGGTCGGGGTTGCCCGGCCGCCGTGCGGTGGGCCGGGTCGCGGTGCTCGCCCTGGGGATCGGGAGCTGCTCGATGCTGGCGGCTCCGGCGGCGTATCCACAGGAGGCCGACGGCTCGGTGACGGTGCGGGTGGTGCGGGCGGTCGACGCCACCGGTGTGTGGAGCCCGGTCCTGGAGCCCGGCATCGGCGGGGTCACGGTGGTCCTCACCGGCGACGACGGCGCCGAGGTCACCGGAGTGACGGCCGCCGACGGCACGGTCACCCTGGCGCCGGGCACGGCCCGGTCCGCCGGCGGGAAGTACCGGGTGCAGGTCGTGAACCCGAAGCCGGGCCTGCTGTTCCCGGCCTTCGCCTCGCGGCAGGGCCTCGACGGCGCGCCGAACCAGCTGAGCAGCAACGAGGAGTTCGTCGACCTCGCCGGTGGCCGGAACGTCGCGTACACCACGGGGCTGTGGAACCCCGGCGACTACTGCCAGAAGAACGCGCCGCTGGTCACGGCCTGCCAGCCCGCGACGAGCGAGACGCAGCACCCGCGTACGCTGGTGAGCTTCCCCTACGGCGCGCGCGGCGAGAACACCGATACGACCGACCTGGCCACCAACGCCGAGACCGGCGCCGTCTACGGCATCGGGTGGAGCAAGTCCGGCAAGCGGCTGTTCAGTTCGGCGCTGGCCAAGCGGGACACCACGTACGGCCCCGGTGGCGCCGGCGCGATCTACGTCACCGACCCGGCGAACCGGACGACGTCGCTGTTCACCACCGTCCCGGACACCGGGGCGGCGACGCACGGTGTCGGCGCCTCCGACGACGCCTTCCTCGCCGCGCCGGGCAAGGAGAGCCTGGGCGCCCTGAAGCTCTCCGAGGACGGCCGCGACCTGTTCGTGGTCAATCTCAACAACCGCAGGCTGTACCGCTACGACGCGACCAAGGCGACGGCGTCGGCGCCGCAGGCCTCCTACCCGATTCCGGACCCGGGCTGCCCCTCGCCGGCGGACTGGCGTCCGTTCGGTCTGGGTGTGCAGGACGGCGTCGGCTACCTCGGCGGTGTCTGCTCGGGCGAGTCGACCGGGAAGGCCTCGGACCTGCGCGCGGTCGTCCTGCCCTTCGACCCGGCGACCGGAGCCTTCGGCAGGGCGGTGCTGAACCAGCCCCTGGACTACCCGCGCGCGGTCTCGGCCAAGGGCCTCTGCCCCGGGGCGGGCTGGTTCCCGTGGACGGACACGATCCCCGCCGAGCAGGACGGCAAGGCGTGCACCGGCACCGGGTTCTACGCCAACCCCGAGCCCGAGCTGGCCGAGATCGTCTTCGAGACCGACGGCTCCATGCTGCTGGCGTTCCGCGACCGGCTCACCGACAAGGCGACGGCGTTCCCGCGGACCGGCGACCCCACGACGTACCACAGCTTCGCGGCCGGCGGTGACCTGAACAAGGCGTGCCTCTCCGACGGCATGTACGTGATGGACACCAACCTCGGCTGCGGGACCGCCACGCGGGGGACCAGGTTCTTCAGCGTGGGCACCTTCCAGGGCTACCACCCGAACGCGGCCTACGCCGGCATGGCGCTGTCGAAGGTGGAGGACTCCATCGCGATCTCGGCCGTGGACCCCACCGACGTCGCGTGGCGCATCGGCACGATGTTCACCAACCGCGACGGGACGAGGGCCGCCGGCTCCGGCCTGGGCCTGAACACCTCGACCGCCAGGCCCGCCTTCGGGAAGGGTGCCTCGATGGGCGACCTGGAGGTGCTCTGCGACCAGGCGCCGCTGCAGATCGGCAACCGGGTCTGGTACGACCCCGAGCGCAAGGGCGTCCAGAGCCCGGGCCAGAGCCCCGTCCCCGGCGCCACCGTCAACCTCTACGACGAGTCCGGCAAGCTGGTCGCGTCGACGACCACCACACCGCGCGGCGAGTACTACTTCGACGACTCCAACGTGCCCGGCGGTCTGAAGCCCAGGACCGAGTACACGATCAGGATGGACAACCCGGCGGACTACGCGTCGGGCGGGCCGCTGTACCGGTGGGTACCGACCGAGGCGGGCGTCGGCGACAACCGCTTCGTGGACTCCAAGGGCACCGTCCCGGACGGCGCCCGCTACCCGGAACGGACGCTCACCACCGGCGGACCGGGCGAGAACGACCACACCTTCGACCTCGGCTTCCGCCGCCAGGAAGGCGCGGTCCGCCTGGTCAAGCAGGACCAGGACGGAAAGCCGCTGGCGGGCGCGAGGTTCGCGCTGTGGCGGGAGACGAACGGCACCGACGGGCCGCAGACCTCCGGGGAGAAGCCCGACACCCGGGTCGGTGAGCCCTGTACGACCGGGGCCGACGGACTCTGCACGTCCACGGTCGAACCGGGAGCGTACTACTGGCAGGAGGTCAGTCCGCCGGAGGGCTACGCGGTTCCGGACAACCCGGTGTCCGGGCCGCTGGTGCTGAACTCCGAGAACCTCGACGCCGGGGTCTCGGCGACCGTGGTCAACCGGCTGCTGCCCATCCCGACCCCGACCCCGTCGCCGACGGTGACCGCGACGGCGACGGTGGCCCCGACCGCGCCGGTGAGCACCCCGGCGGCCACGCCGACGGCCACGCCGGCGGTCGCGCCCGAGGCGCCGGCACCGGCGGTACCGGCGGCAGCGGTCACGCCGACCACGTCGCCGGCCGCACCGGCCGCGCCGGGCGCCGCGCCCGGCTCGCACCTGGCCGACACCGGCCAGGACCGGGTCGTGCCGATGGCGGTCGCGGCCGTGGCGTTCACGGCCCTCGGCTGGGCACTCGTGGAGCTCCGCAGGCGCAGGGCCCGGCGCCACTAGCGTCCGGGCACGGCGTCCGACCCCGTGGTGCGTGCAGGCCCTCTCCCGGTTCAGGGAGAGGGCCTGTGCGCGTTCCGCGAGGCCTTCGCGGTCCCGCCCCGCGAGTGGCCGGCCCACGTGGCCCAGGCCGACGGCCGCAGCCCGGAGGAGGAAACCGACCGTCCTGACGGTGGGACGGATCGCCCGTCGTGCCCGAGTCCCCCCGCACGGGTGCGGCGCCACGCCACGTGGAGGCGGTCGCCGAGGGCTCGTTGACGGTGCGTGACGGCGACACGCTGAGTGACATCGCGGAGGTCTCCGGGATCGTCGGCGGCGAGGAGTCCGGCGGACGCGACCGGAACGGGTCGGGAGTTCCGGGTGCGCCGACGGGCCGGGTTCCTACGATGGAGGGAGGGGGCCGAACGGGGGTGACCAGGGGGCGAAGACAACGAGGATCCAGGCTCGGCGATCTCCCCGGCTGCGGCTGCGGCGTCGGGGCGGAACCGTTCGCACGGGGCCGTCGGCAGGGGGCCGTCCGCGTGAGAGCGTCCATGGGACGCCGCCGAGCGGGACGGAGGAGCGATGAGTGGCCTGGAGAGCAGTGCGTGGCGGATGCCCGCCGAGACCGAGCCGCAGGAGCGCACCTGGATGGCGTGGCCGGTCCAGTGGTACCCGCCGGATTCCGACCCCGACGAGATGCGCGGGGCGTGGGCCAGTGTGGCCAACGCGATCCTGGATCACGGGGGTCAGCCCGTCACGATGCTGGTGACGCAGCAGGAGAAGGCGCAGGCCGAGAAGTGGGTCCCCCGCGCGACGATCACGGTGGTCAGGCACGACGACGGCTGGGCGCGGGACACCGGGCCGACCTTCGTCGTCGACCCCGAAGGCGCGCGGCTGGGCGCGGTGGACTGGGTGTTCAACGCCTGGGGTGCCCAGCCCTGGACCAGGTGGGCCTGGGACGCCCGGGTGGCGACGGCGATCGCCGAGCAGGTGGACGCCGAGATCATCCCGTCGGAGCTGGTGACCGAAGGGGGCGACATCCACACCGACGGACAGGGGACGTTCCTGGTCTGCGAGACGGTGAAGCTGGACCCGTACCGGAACCTGGGCTGGACCCGGGAACGGGTGGAGGGGGTCTTCGAAGAGATCTTCGGTGAGTGCAAGCTGATCTGGCTGTCCCGGGGTCTGACCGCCGATTACTCGCCGTACGGCACGCGCGGGCACATCGACATCGTCGCGACCTTCACCGCGCCGGGCCAGGTGCTCGTCCACAGCCAGGAGAACAAGGACCATCCCGACTACGAGGTGTCGAACCGCGCCGTGAAGCTGCTGAGCGAGGCCACCGATTTCAAGGGCAAGCCACTGACGGTGACCAGGGTGCCCGCGCCGGCGAGGCTGACGGACGACTCCGGGGAATGGCTCGACTGGAGCTACATCAACCACGTGGTCTGCAACGACGCCATCATCGCGTGCAACTTCGACGACGAGAACGACAAGCAGGCGAACGACATCCTGCAGAAGGCCTACCAACGGGACGTCCACGGAATCGACGCCAGGCCGCTGTTCGAACGCGGCGGCGGCGCCCACTGCATCACCCAGCAGCAGCCGCTGCTGAGGTAGCCGGCCCCGTACCGAGGAGGCGGGAACCATGGGCAACGATGATCTGGCTGTCAAGATCAGCCAGTTGAAGAAGGGACTGATCGACGACCTGACGGAGTTCGTCAAGATCCGGTCGGTCTACAACAAGGACGCCCTGACACCGGTGAAGGACGCTGCCGACTGGTGTCAGAAGAAGCTGACCGACCCGGCCTTCAAGCTGGAGCACGTCCACGTCGAGCAGCTGAACATAGGCGACGTCACCAGGAACGCCCCCCTGGTCCATGCCACGTGCGGACCCGACGGCGACACCGCGGGCCTGCCCACGGTGATGCTGTACGCCCACTACGACGTCGTCGGGGACGGCGGGTGGACCGAGGCGTGGGACCCGAAGCCGATCGACAACGGCACCCGGCTGCAGGGCCGTGGCGCCGCCGACGACAAGTCGGGGGTCCTGATGCACCTGGGTGCGCTGCGCGCGTTCGAGGGCAGGCCGCCGGTTCCGCTGAAGATCTTCCTGGAGGGGGAGGAGGAGTCCGGCGACACCCTCGACGGCTTCGTGCAGGACCCCAGGAACAAGGACCTGTTCACCGCCGACGTCATCGTCGTCGCGGACAGCGGCAACCACGAGCTCGGCGAACCGACCTTCACCACCAGCCTGCGCGGCGTCGTGGCGGTGGACGTCACGGTCAGTACGCTCAGGAAGCCCAAGCACAGCGGTGTGTACGGAGGCCCGGCGCCCGACGCCTTCATGGCGCTGGCGCGCATCCTCGCGGCGCTCGTCGACGACCGGGGCGACGTCACCGTGCCCGGCCTGGTCCGGGAACACTGGCAGGGCGAGGAACCCGACGAAGCCGCCTTCCGCGACGAGGCGGGGATGCTGCCGGACGTCCGGCTCATCGGCAGCGACACGCTGGGCAGCCGCCTGTACGACCGGCCGTCCGCCAACGTCGTCGCGCTGAGTGGCCCGCCCTCGTACGACCCGCCCGTCAACCAGCTGACCGCGACGGCGAAAGCCCGGGTGAGCGTGCGCATCGCCCCGCTGGAGCGGCCGGAGGACGCCATCGCGCGCCTGGAGCAGTTCATCTACCGGCCCGACCTCAACCCGTGGAACGCCGACATCACCGTCGAGAAGGCGGACGCCGCTCCGGGCTTCCAGGCGGACACCACCGGGCACGGCTACGCGCTCGCCAAGGAGGCCATGGAGCACGCCTACCCGGGCAAACGGACCCTGCTCACCGGAGACGGCGGAACGATTCCCCTGGTCACCGAGCTCCAGCAGATCAACCCCGGGGCGACGGTGCTGGTGATCGGCTGCCAGGAACCGCTGTGCAACATCCACTCCTCGCCCGAGAGCGTGGACATCGCCGAGTTCGCCGCGATGACGCTCGCCGAGTGTTACCTGTTGCGGAACGTGGCCCTGCGCCAGGACGAGCAGCCCACCGGCCTGGAGGCCATGGGGCCCACGGCGGTGCCCCTGGCGTCCTAGGTTCCTTCCTCGCGGCGCGGCGCCGACGGCCGGACAGGTCGTGGGCGCTACGCCGTTCGAGTGGCCGGTCAGGTGGCTCCGCACCGTGCACGGGTCGGCGGTGGTGCCGGGACCGGACTGCGCCGCAGGGCGGGACCGGTGACGCCCAGTGAGCACGTTCGCGCTTCGTCCGGCCCGAGGCGGCCCGGCCCTGGCGACCCGTCCGCCTTCGTGCCTACGGTGGAAGTACCAGGGCCCGCCCGTACCCCTGCCGCGTGGGACGCGGCCGGGACCGCGGCCCATGTCCGCCGCGCAGCGGCGATGCCGTCCAGGGCGGTCCCAGACATCCACAGGCGAGGACAATCATGGACTTCTACTCCACCGTGCGCGCGGGCGGATGGCTCCCGTCGGACCACGACGTCCTGCGGACCTGGCTGGACGACCTCATCGGGCGGGTCGAGGAGACGGCCCGCACGGGTGAACCGAAGAAGCTGAAGCCTTCCGTCGCCGCGCTCCGCGACCTGATCGAAACCGACCCGAAGATCTACATGCTCTTCAACGACATGCTGTGGCAGCTGTCCCACCGCGAGACGCCGACCGGTTTCCCCCAGGTGAAGACCGTCGACCAGCTGCTGCAGCTGTTCAACGAGGCCATCGGCACCGCGCCGGAGTACAACGACTCCGGGCTCGTCGGCTTCCCCGTCAACGCGATCCTCAACTGGGCCATGGGCACCCAGGCCGGCTTCGCCGCCTTCCTCGACGACAAGGTGAACGCGCACCTCAAGGCCATGCTCGACGAGTGGAGCGTGTACCTGGCGAGCCCGGACTCGGCCTACGTGCTGGACGCGGAGAAGAACCACTGGTTCAGCGAGGAGGCGCTCGCCGCGCTGGAGAAGTCGGCGGGTGGCAAGTTCGAGGACCTCTACGAGTGCGACCCCAAGCTCCCCCACTACGGGTTCACCTCCTGGGACGACTTCTTCACGAGGAGGTTCAAGCCCGGCGCGCGGCCCGTCGACGAGGACCCGAGGACCCTTGCCAGCGCGGCCGAGTCCGTCCCGTACCGGCTGGCCCACGACGTCCAGGAGCGCAACACGTTCTGGCTCAAGGGCCAGCCGTACGCCCTCGCGTTCCTCCTCGACTCCGCCCACAAGGGCCCCGCCGAGCCGGACCCGGAGACCTTCCACGGGGGCACCGTCTACCAGGCGTTCCTCAGCGCCCTCAACTACCACCGCTGGCACAGCCCCGTCGACGGCACCGTCGTGGCCGTCCGCAACATCCCCGGCACCTACTACTCCCAGACACCCGCGGCGCTGTGCGACGTCGCCGCCCCCGACCTCTCGCAGGGATACATCGCGCACCTCGCCGCCCGCGCGGTGGTCTACCTCCGGGCCACCGAGCCGGATGTCGGCCTGATGGCCTTCGTCGCCATCGGCATGGCGGAGGTGTCCTCGTGCGAGGTCACCGTGGCACCCGGCGACACGGTCGAACGCGGCGAGGAGCTCGGCTCGTTCCACTACGGCGGCTCCACGCACTGCCTGGTGTTCGGACCGGACGTGGACCTGGACTTCATCCCCGACATCCCGGGCAACTCCAACATCCACGTCAACGCCCCGCTCGCGAAGCTGAAGGAGTGAACCGCCCCTGACCTGTCACCGTCGTGCCCCGAGCGTCGGGGAGGTGCCTTCCTCCCCGGCGGACCCCGAACAGTTCAAGGTGGACCAACCATGGCCCTGACCAAGATCGACAGTTTCAAGGTCGACCATCCCGACAAGGACGAGCGCACAGTCCAGTTCCTGTGGGGGGACCTGACGAAGCTGGCGTCGGCCGACGCGGTCGATGTCCTCGTCGTATCCTGCCTGCCCGACGACTACACCCCGACGGAGGGCAGTTTGGTGGGCGCGCTGGCCAAGGCGGGCATCTCCGTCGAGGCCCTGGCGAAGGACAAGGCCAAGGACTACCGGCCCCTGCTGCCCTGTTGGATCTCGAAGCCGGTCACGGGCGTCGGGATCCAGTTCAAGCGGATCCTGGTCTTCGAACCGAAGGACTGGGACGTCAGCGCCGGGAACCCGGCCCGGGCGATCTTCCAGGCGCTCGGCTGCTTCTACCCCACGGAGGCGGTGCGCGTCGCCACGCCCCTGGTGTGCGCCGGAGCGCGCAAGGCGGATCCGCAGGAGGTGCTGCCGGCGCTCACCTGGGCGGCGGCGCACTACGCGTCGTCGAACACCACCAAGGTGTCCACCGTGAAGGTCGTGGCGCTGACCAAGGAACTCGGCGACCAGCTGACGCCCGCGTTCACCGAGATCAAGAACAACTACGACAACGTGTTCGATCTCAAGCTGCCCGCCGACTACGACGTGTACGTCAAGCAGGCGAAAGCGAAGATCGGCAGCATCAAGCTGCCGGCCTCGGTGACCTATCGGCAGGCCGTGGCGGTCAGCATCTACACGACGAACTACTACAAAGCGATCAACTCCGTGCTGTACAAGAAGAAGCCGACCGACCCGGAGTACCGGCAGCTGCTGCCGCTCTTCGAGGCCATCGACTCCGGCCTGTGGAACCTGAAGCTCCACACCGGCACGACCTACCGCGGTGACAACATGAAGGCGGACCGCCTGGCCAAGCACCAGGTGGGAGCGAAGATCCTCAATACCTCGTACACGAGCACGAGCACGGACCGGAAGGTCGCCCAGGGGTTCGCCACCAACGCTCTGCTCGACATCGACGGCCGGACCGGTGCGGAGGTGTGGGACTACTCGGAGTTCCCCAATGAGGAGGAGGTGCTGTTCCCGCGCGACCTCACCTACCAGGTGGACGCCCGCAAGGAGAACCCGAAGGACTTCTGGAACTTCGCGGTCCACGAGATCCTGACCAACTGGTGCGGAGGTTCGAACCATGCCTGAGCTGACACAGGAATCGGCCCGCGAGATCATCGCCCTGTACCGACCTGCGCCGGAGGCCGCCGCGGCGCCCGTCCGGCTGCCGCTGGGCCTGGCCCCTGTCGAGCACTTCGCCGTGGTGGCCTCGGCCCGCGGCCTGGTCGAGGAGGGCTTCGACTGGAAGAACTGGGCTCCGTACCAGGACGGCCGGATCTCCGATCCCGCGTTCATCGCCTCGGCCGACGCCGACACGCTCCGCCGGATCGCCACCGCGCACCTGCGGATCGACCGCTTCGTCGGCGGTCACCTCGAACAGATCGAGGCGGACGGCACCCTGGGCACGGTCGTCAACCGGCTCCAGGCTCTGGTGGAGACCGGCGCGCTCTAGGCGCGCGCCGCAACGGGCGCCGGCCGGCCCTCATGGCTCATCGAGGGTCGGCCGACGCCCTTGCCATGGGCGGACCGTGCCCCGGAGGCAAAATGTACGGACAAATCTTGCGGCTACGATCGCTCGCTCCTAGTTTAATGTCCGTACATTTGGTCAGGCCGGGGAGGCCCCTTGATAACCAAGCATCACCGGATCGTGATCATCGGCGGCGGGACCGCCGGGATCTCGGTCGCGGCCCGGCTCCGTCGGGCCGGCGAGCAGGACGTCGCGGTGCTCGATCCGAGCGAGCGGCACTACTACCAGCCGCTGTGGACGCTGGTCGGCGGCGGACGGGCGCCGCTGGCGGAGAGCATCCGGCCGCAGGCGTCCGTCATGCCGAAGGGCGTGGCGTGGATCCGCCGGGCCGCCGTCGCGATCGATCCCGAGGCGCGGGAGGTGGCGCTGGACGACGGCGGCACGGTCTCCTACGAGCACCTCGTCGTCTGCCCCGGCATCCAGCTCGACTGGGACCGGGTGCCGGGCCTGGAGGCCGGGCTCGGCAGGGACGGGCTGTCCA
The DNA here is from genome assembly GCF_042887135.1 of Kitasatospora sp. NPDC057965. Taxonomy (NCBI): domain Bacteria; kingdom Bacillati; phylum Actinomycetota; class Actinomycetes; order Kitasatosporales; family Streptomycetaceae; genus Kitasatospora; species Kitasatospora sp. NPDC057965. The sequence continues at coordinate 408,997 of NZ_JBHVPZ010000005.1, read as the reverse complement.
GCAACTACCTGCCGCAGTACGCCCCCGCGACCTGGCGCTTCATCCGTGAGGCCCGCTCCGGCAGCGCGGTGTTCAGCATGCCGACCGGGGCCATCAAGTGCGGCGGCGCCCCGCAGAAGATCGCCTACCTGGCGGCCGACCACTGGCGCAAGGAGGGTGTGCTCGGCCGGATGGACGTCCATCTGGTGATCCCCGGCGCCGCCATCTTCGGCGTCCCGGAGTTCGCCCGGGTGCTCGACGACGTGGTGCGCCGCTACGGCATCAAGGTCCACTACGGGAGCGAGGTCTCCGAGGTGCGCCCCGAGGCCCGCGAGGTGGTCGTCACCGACCTCGGGACCGGGGGCACGACGACCCTGCCGTACGACGTCGCCCACCTGGTACCGCCGCAGAGCGCCCCGGACTGGATCAAGCGCAGCCCGCTCGCCGGTGCCGACGACCCGGCCGGCTACGTCGAGATCGACAAGCACACCATGCGGCACGTCCGCTACCCGAACGTGTGGGCGCTCGGTGACGCCGGCTCCTCGCCGAACTCCAAGACCGGCGCCGCGGTGCGCAAGCAGGCGCCGGTGCTCGTCGAGAACCTGCTCGCCGTGCTCAACGGCCGGGAGCCGAAGGCCTCCTACGACGGCTACGCGTCCTGCCCGCTGACCACCGCGCGCAACAAGATGCTGCTCGCCGAGTTCGACTACAGCGGCCGGCCCACCCCGTCGATCCCGGTGATCAACACCATCCGCGAGCGCACCGACATGTGGCACCTCAAGCGGCGCGGCCTGCCGTTCCTCTACTGGAACCTCATGCTCCGCGGCCTCGCCTGACCCCTGCCGGGCACACCCCGGATCCCGCCTCGCCGCAGCCCGTCGCAGCCCGCCGTCCGGGCCGTGCGGCCATCCCACCCGTGCCCCCGCCCGCAAGGCCGCGGGGCGCACCCACCGTCCACCCTCAGGAGCTTGTGATGCCGAAGCCCGCCGGACCGCTGGTCTTCGTGCAGTTCTACCTGGACTGCCTCTCCCACGCCTCGTACCTCGTCGGTGACCGCACCACCGGCCGGGCCGTCGTGGTCGACCCCCAGCGCGACGTGCACGAGTACCTCGCGACCGCCGAACAGCACGGCCTGACCATCGAGCGGGTCATCGAGACCCACATCCACGCGGACTTCCTCTCCGGTCACCTGGAGCTGGCCGAGCGCACCGGCGCGCGCATCTCCTACGGCTCCGCCGCCGCGCTCGACTTCGACACCGACCCGGTGGGCGACGGCGAGCGCATCGGCCTGGGCGAGGTCGACCTGGAGATCCTGCACACCCCGGGGCACACCCCGGAGTCGATCTGCGTCGTCGTGCGCGAACACGCCGGTGACGACGTCCCGTTCGGCGTGCTCACCGGCGACACGCTGTTCATCGGCGACGTCGGCCGCCCCGATCTGCTCAGCTCGCGCGGCCGGTCCGCCGAGGAGATGGCCCGCCACCTGTACCGGTCCACCCGCGCGCTGCTCACCCTGCCGGACGACACCCGGGTCTACCCCGCGCACGGCGCCGGCTCGGCCTGCGGCAAGAACCTCTCCACCGAGCTGAGCTGCACGATCGGCAACCAGCGCCGCGGCAACTACGCGCTCGCCGAGATGACCGAGGACGCGTTCGTCGCCGTGGTGACCGCCGGTCAGCCCGCCGCGCCCGCCTACTTCGCGTTCACCTCGGTGCGCAACCGCCAGGCCCGTCCGGTCCTGGACGAGGACACCCCCGTCCCCGCGCTCGCCGCCGAGGAGTTCGTCGCGGCCAGGGCCGGCGGCGCCACCGTGCTGGACACCCGGGAGCCGGAGGCGTTCGCCGCCGCCCACCTGCACGGCGCGGTCAACATCCCGCTCGGCGGCCGGTTCGCCGAACTGGCCGGCCAGGTGCTCGACGCCCAGGACGCCATCATCCTGTGCGGCGACCCGGACACCGTCGTCGAGGCCCGCAACCGGCTGGCCCGGATCGGCTTCGACCGCGTCCTGGGCGCGCTGGCCGGCCCGGTGGACGCCGTCGGCGCCGAGCACCTGACCGCCGCCGGACGGGTGGACGCCGACACCCTCGCCGAGCAACTCGCCGAGGGTGAGGTCGGGTTCGAGCTGCTGGACGTGCGCGGCCCGGGCGAGGTGCGGGAGAAGGGCGGCATCCCCGGCGCCCGGCTCGTCCCGCTGCCCGAACTGCTCGCCCGGCTGGCCGAACTGCCGACCGAGCAGCCGCTGACCGTGATCTGCGCGGGTGGCAACCGCTCCTCGGTGGCCGCGTCCGTGCTGCGGGCCCGCGGCTTCGAGGCGATCGACCTGCGCGGTGGCTTCGCCGCCTGGAACGGTGAGGTCGTCCACCCCGCGGACCTGGCTCCGGACGGCGTCACGGCGTGAGCGTCCTGATCACCGCTCTGCTCTGCGGAGCCGTGGTCGGCGTGGCCCTCGGCGCGCTGGGCGGTGGCGGGGGCGTGCTCGCCGTCCCGGCGCTGGTGTACCTGCTGGGCGTCTCGCCCGCCGAGGCCGGGACCACGAGTCTGGTCATCGTCACCGCCACGTCCGTCACCGCGCTCGCCCGGCACGCCGGTACCGGCACCATCAGCTGGCGCACCGGCGGGCTGTTCGCCGCGGCCGGCGTGCTCCCGGCCGCCGGGGCGGCCGGGCTCGCCCACCGCATCCCGCAGTCGGTGCTGACCTGCGCGTTCGCCGTCCTCGCCGCACTGGCCGCCGCCGCGATGCTGCGCGGCACCCGGGCGGCGCGGCGCACGCCGGCCGAGGACGGGCGGTCCGAGGAGGGGCTTGAGGGCGGCGGGCTCGATGGTGACCGGCGCCCGGGCGGCAGCCACCTGGGTACGCTCGCGGCCGGAGCCGGCCTGGGCGCGGTGACCGGGCTGCTCGGAGTGGGCGGCGGCTTCCTCGCGGTGCCCGCGCTGGTGTCCGTGCTCCGGCTGCCGATGCGCAAGGCGGTGGCCACCAGCCTGGTGGTCGTCCTCGTCAACTCGCTGGTCTCCCTCGCCACCCGGCTGACGGTCACCGGCATCTCGCTCGACCCGGCGGTCTTCGGACCGTTCGTGGGCGCCGCGGTCCTCGGTGCCTGGGACGGCAAGCGACTGGCCGCCAAGCTGTCCGGCGCCGCCCTGCAGCGGGCCTTCGCCGCCGTGCTGCTCGCGGTGGCCGGCTCGATGCTGATCGGTGTGCTCGCCTGACGGCTCCCACGACCGCCGCCCGGGACACCCCGCCCCGGGCGGCGGCCACCCCGTCGGCGCCCGCCGGTCCCGGCGGGCGCCGATTTTGTGCTCTCCCCGCAAAGGTACGACCATTCAAGGCGTGTCCCGCACCACCCGATCCCGCACCACCCATCCGATCCCTGACCCCCAGGACGGCGCCGTGACCTCCGAGCCGGGCCCCAGGCCACTGACCCGATCGGCGGGCAACCCGCTCTGGGCGCAGCTGCGCGCCGACCTGCAACGCCGGCTCGACGAGGGCGAGTTCCGCGACGCCTTCCCCGGCGAGCACGACCTCGTCGCCGAGTACCGGGTCAGCCGGCACACCGTGCGCGAGGCCCTGCGCACGCTCCGGGAGGAGGGTGTGGTCAGCGCTCAGCGCGGCCGGGCCTCCCGGTTCACCGCGAGCCGCCCGCTGGAGCAGGACGTCGGCGAGGCGTACAGCCTGTTCCGCGCGGTGGAGGAGGTCGGAGCCGTCCAGCGCAGTGTCGTGCGCGCGCTCGACCAGCGCGCCGACGGCGTCATCGCCGCCCGCCTGGGACTGGAGGAGTCCACGCCGCTGGTCTACCTCGAACGCGTCCGCCTGGCCGACGAGGAGCCGCTCGCCGTGGACCGGGTCTGGCTGCCGGCCGACCTGGCCCGCCCGCTGCTGGACGTGGACTTCACCCGCACCTCGCTCTACGACGAGCTGGAGCGTCACTGCGGCAGCCGGATCGGCGGCGGCTGGGAGCGCATCCGCGCCGTGGTCCCCGGCCGGGGGGAGCGGATCCTGCTCGACTGCCCGCCGGCCACCGCGCTGCTCGCGATCGACCGGCTCGGCCGGGACGCCGGGGGGCGCCCGGTCGAATGGCGGCAGACCCTGGTCCGCGCGGACCGCTTCGCCGTCGCGGCCGCGTTCACCGCACACGACTACCGGCTGGGCGCCCCGGTCCAGACGCCCTGACGGGAACGGGGTGGGAACGGGAAGAGAACGCGGGCGGAGACTGTCGGGGCGGAGGGTAGCGGGTTCGGCTCGTTGGCATGACATGCATAGTGCAGTTCACGCCGTTGTGTCCGATGCTCTTGCCGGTCCCGTTCATGTGGGCCCTCGAAGGACGGTCGTTCACGAACCGGCGCCGTTGGGCTGGCCGCCGGGGTCGTGGCCGAGGTTCCGGCCGCGGTGAACGGCCGGGGTGGCGGTCCGGGTGGGCCGTGCGCCGGAGGGCGGGCTTCGGCCGTCTCTTAGCTCAAAGTTGATCATCAGTCACCGGCGGTGAGGCTAACATCGATTCCGATCGGGTTTGGTCGGCTTCGTCGGGAAAGCCGAAGCCGACCGGATCGCGTCGATCAAACCGGGGGCGGGGATGCAGGGTTTCGGGGATGGGAGACGTCATGGGCGTGCACAACGCCATGGGCCGGCGAACCGAGATACGCGAGATCGATCGAGTCGCTGAACCGGCGGGGCTGCTCAGGCTGGCGGAAGAGGCGCGCGGGGGCGTCGCACGGGCGGTGCTGGTCCGCGGACCGGCCGGGATCGGGCGCAGCCGGCTGCTGGACGCGGTGGCCGGGCGGATGGCGGAGGCCGGGACGACGGTGCGCCGGTCGGCGGGCCCGGCGCCGGGGGTCGGGGTCGGGGTCGGGGTCGGGGAGAACGAGGGGGGCGAGGGGGACCGGGGCGGACGCGGGTACCGGTCCGTTCGCGAACTGTTCGGCATGCGGCCGGACCCCGCAGGGACCACCGCACCGAGGGCCGCCTTCGCGGTCCAGCGCGAGGTCTACGGGCACGCCGTCGAGCTGCTGGCCGCCGGCCCGATGGCGCTCGTCCTGGACGACGCGCAGTGGTGCGACGAGGAGTCACTGCGATGCGTGCACTTCCTGCTGCGCCGCGCGGCCGGGCGTCCGCTGCTGGTGCTGCTCTCCCAGCGCACCGCCGGCGAGGGCCCGGGCGCGGCGATGCTCACCGAGATCCTGGCCGAGGGCTGCTGCGCGCTCCTGGAGCTCGGCCCGCTGAGCGAGGCCGAGACCGGCCGGGCGGTGGCCCGCGCCCTGGGTGGCCTGCCGGACGAGCGGTTCGTCCGGCGCTGCCGGGCGCTGTGCGGCGGGAACCCGCTGCTGCTGGAACGGCTGCTCGGCAGGCTGCGCGCGGCCGGGGTGCGCCCCGACGAGCGCGGGCTGCACCGGCTGCGCGTGCTGGGCGAGGCGGTCGGCGTCGACGCGGCCCGCACCGCGCTGGCCGCCGAGCCGCGCCAGGTGCGCCAGGTGGCCGTGGCGCTGGCGGTCCTCGGCGGCGCCGACCCCGATCTGCTCGGGTCGCTCTGCGGGGTCGGCGGCAGCCGGCTGGCCCTCGCGCTGGACGGGCTGCGGCGCCTCGGGGTGATCGGGCCCGGTCCGGGGGCGCCGATGGCCGAGGCGGTGCGGGCGGCGGTGCTGGCCGAGCTGCCGGGCCCGGAGCTGGAGCGGCTGCGCCTGCGCGCGGCCCGGGTGCTCAACGACGCCGGGCGCCCGGCGGCCGAGGTGGCGGACCAGCTGGCCCTGCTGTCCGACCTGCCGGAGCCGTGGATGCTCACCGTGCTGCGTGAGGCGGCCGCCCAGTCGCCCGGTGGGGCGACCGCCCGGGCGGCGGCGCGTTACCTGCGCGGGGCGCTGGCCGCCGAGCTCGGCGGGACCGAGCGCCGCAACGTGCGGATCGAACTGGCGAGGGCCTCGGCCCGGGTGGCGCCGGCCGCCGCCCTGGAACAGCTGCGGCACGCCCTGCGGGAGAGCGACGGGGTGCGGGAGCGGGCGTCGATCGCCCTGGAGTACGGGCGGGCCGCCCTCGGCTCGCGCGACGTCCCCGAGGCGGTCCGGGTGCTCGGCGCGGCGCTCGTCGACCTGCGCCGGCAGCTGGGCGCCGACCCGCTCCCGGCCGACCGGGAGCTGCGGACCTCGCTGGAGTCCGCCCTGCTGGTTGCCGCCGTCAACGGGAGGTCGACGATGGCGCCGGTCGGGGCGCTGGTCGGCGGCTGGCCGGTGCCCCGCGGCGACAGTCCGGCCGAGCGTCAGCTGCTCTCCGGCATGAGCGTGTTCGCCGCGCTGACCGGCCGTCCGGCCCGGCAGGCCGTGGCGCTGGCCCGGCGGGCCCTGCGGGTGGAGGAGACCGTGCCCGCCGGGTGGGAGGCGCTCGCCTCCTCGCTGGTCCTCGGTCTGGCGGACGAGGTCGAGGAGGCCCTGGGGGCGCTGTCCCGCTCGCTGTCCAACGGCATCGCCCTGCACGAGCCCTGGATGCGGCTGTCCGTCCTGGCCGGGCGCGCCCACACCCTGCACGGAGTGGGCGACCTCGCCGGGGCGCAGACGGTCGCCCGCACGGCGGTCGCCCTCGCGGAGCGGGACGACCGGGCCACGGTCTGGCCGCTGCCCGCCGTCGAGCTGGGCAGTGTGCTGCTCTCGCGCGGCGAGGTCGCGGAGGCCGCCGCCGTGCTCGACCGGATCCGCCCGGCCGGCCTGGAACAGCAGATCTGGGAGTGGCACCAGTACCTGTACGTCGGCGGCAGGCTGCGGCGCGCGCTGGGCGACCTCGACGGCGCGGTGGAGCTGTGGCGGCGGTGCGGCCGGAGCCTGGCGGAGGCCGGGGTCGCCAATCCGGTGCTGGCGCCGTGGTGGCTGGCCGCCGCGACCACGCTGGCCGGCCAGGGCCGTACCGCGGCGGCGGCCGGGATCGTCGCCCAGGTCCAGGAGGCGGTGGACGGCTGGGACACCGCGCGCGCCCGCGGGCTCGGCCTGGTGGCCGCGGGCGTGATCGCCACCGGCGCGGCCCGCACCGAGCTGCTCGCCGAGGCCGTGGAGGTGCTCGAACAGTCCCCGGCCCGCCTCGTGCAGGCCGAGGCGCGCTACCGGCTCGGCCGCGAGCTGCTGCTGCGCGACGACCTGCCGGGCGCCCGCCGGCACCTGCGGCAGGCGATCGAGACGGCCACCCGGTGCGGCTACCACCTGCTCAGCGCCGCCGCGCGCCGGCTGCTCGCCGACGCGGGCGGCCGGATGCCGCAGGTCGCCGTCTCCCCGCTCGACACCCTCACCCGCAGCGAGCGGCGGATCGCCACCCTCGTCAGGACCGGCGTCAGCAACCGGGAGATCGCCGAGCAGCTGTTCATCACCCCCCGGACGGTGGAGATGCACCTCACCAACATCTATCGGAAGCTCGACGTGCGGGGCCGGACCGACCTGGTCCCGGCGACGGGATCCGGCGCGGCCCCCAGACATCGCCCGAGGAGCGTGGCGGAGCACGTCCGCGTACCGAGTCGCTAGGGGCGGGCAGTGGTCAAGGGGAGGACCGAAGAAGCGGCGCGCGGGACATCGGCCGGCACCTGCGGGCCGAGCGGGCGGCTGGTCGAGCGGGAACGGGAGCAGCGGCTGCTGGACGACCTGCTCTCCGGGCTGCGGGGCGGGCGCTCGGCGCTGGTCGAGGTGCGGGGCGTGCCCGGTGCCGGACGCAGCGCGCTGCTGCGCCGGGCCGAGGAGCTGGCCGTCGCGGCCGGGGTACGGGTCGCCGGCGCACAGGCGTGCTGGGAGGAGACCGGGGTGCGCCACGCGGTGGCGGCCCAGCTGCACGCGGCGATCGCGCCGCGGGACTCGCCACTGGCGCGGGAGCTGCTGCGGCCCGGCGCGGCGCCGGACGCAGCCGTGTCCGGGCGGCTCTGCCGCGCCTTCCTCGCGGCGGCCCGTGACCGGCCGCTGCTGGTCGTGGTCGACGACGTGCAGTGGGCCGACGTGGAGTCGCTGCGCCTCCTCCAAGCGCTGGCGCGGCGGCTGGCCGGTGCCCCGCTCCTGCTGCTGACCGCGCGCAGCGACGCGCTGCCGCCGGGGCCCGGCGAGCGGATCGAGCTGTGCCCGCTCGCCGACCCGGGGACCGTCGCCGCCCACACCCTCGTGCTCGACCCGCTGTCGGCGGCCGGGGCGGGCGAGCTGCTGGCCAGGGCGCTCGGGGGGCCGGTCGAGCCGGAGCTCGCCGAGGCCGCGGCGCTCGCCGTGGACGGCAACCCCGCCGTGCTGCGGGTGGTCGCCGACCTGCTCGCCCGGCCCGACCGCGACGCCGGGCCGGGCCGGGCGGCGGCGCCCGACCGGGTGGCGCGGCTGCGCGGGTACGCGGCGGAGGCGGTCCGCGACCGTGCGGTCCGCACCCTCGGCGTCCTGCCCGAGGGCGTACTGGACGTGCTGCGGGCGATCGCGGTGTGCGGGCCCGACGGCACCCCGGAGATGATCGCCGCCCTGATGTGGCCGCGGTCGGTGGACACCGCGCGGGCCCTGGAGTTCCTCTCCGGGACCGGCCTGCTGGCGCCGGGGGAGCGTCCGGCGTTCCGGTCCGAGCGGGCCGCCGAGGCCGCGCTGGCCGGCCTCGGCGCCGAGCGGCGCGAGGAACTGTTCGCCCGCGCGGCCGAGTTGGCGAACCGGGCGGCCCTCCCGGACGGCACGCCGGCCGGGATGCTGCTCGGCGCCCGGGTGATCGGCGCGCCCTGGGCGGTGGAGGTGCTGCGCCGGGAGGCGGCGCGGCTGCGGGTCGCCGGCGATCAGGAGGCCTCGGTCCGGCTGTTGCGGCGCGCGCTGCGCGAACCCGTGGGCCCGCGGCTGCGGGTGGAGATCCTCACCGAGCTGAGCGTTCTGGTGCTTCCCGCCGCGCCGGAGGGCAGCGACCGCTTCCTGCAGCAGGCGCTGCTCGACCCGGTGGACGCGAGCGCCGGGCCCGCCTGGGTGCGCGCGGCCGACCTGCTGGTGGCCCGGGGCGACTTCGCCTCGGCGGTGCCGCTGATCGCCGGCGTCTGCGCCGTCCCGGGCCTCGGAGGCCGTGCCCGCGCCGGGTTGCGGGCGCTGTTCTGGATCGCCCGGCACGGCCAGGACGGCGCGGTGCGGGAGCCGCACCGCCCGACGGTGGCCGAGCTGCCCCGCCGGCCCGTCGAGCCCGCCGAGGCGGGGGCCGCCGCCTGGCTGGCCGCGCTGCGCGGGCGGGACCTCACCCGGACCAGGGAGCTGGCCCGCGCCGCGCTGTCCCCGGCGGCGCTGGACGGCACGCCGCTGAGCGTCCAGGCGGCGGCCTGCCACGCGCTCGTGCTCACCGAGGACGTGGCCGAGGCACAGCTGGGCCTGGACGCCGTGCTGGCCCGCGCGCACCGCTCCAACGCCCGGGCGGTGGCCGCCCTGGCGCTGCTGATCAAGGCGCTGGCGACGCTGGGCGAGGACCGCGCCGAGGAGGCCGCGGCCCTGCTGGACCGGGCCGAGGAGGTTCTGCCGGCGCGCTGCGCGCACCCGCTGCTGGCCCCGGCACTGCCCGCCCTGCGGACGATGGCGCACCTGGCGCGGGGCGACCTGGCCGGGGCCGAGCGCTCGGCCGCGGCGGCGCGGCCGGAGGACGCCGGGGGCGGCATGGCCCGCGCCTACCTCGCCTATGCCCGGGGCCGGGTGCGGCTGGCCGCGGCGGACGCCGAGGGGGCACTGGGCGACCTGCAGGAGTGCGGGCGGCTGCTGCTCGCCCGGCAGGTGGCCAACCCCGCGCTGCTGCCCTGGCGTTCGGCGGCCGCACGGGCCCGGGCGCTGCTCGCGGACGAGGCCGGGGCGGCCGGACTGATCGCCGAGGAGCGCCGCCTCGCCCTGGTCTGGGGCGCGCCGCGCACGCTCGCGCGGGCGCTGCGGGCCGCGGGTGCCGTCGAGCGGGAGCCGGGCCGGGGCCCCGGCCCGGCGGCGCCCGGGCGGGCGCGTACGGCGGATCCCGGGGCCGGGCACCCGGCCGGGGGCGAACCCGCGAGCTGGCAGTACCGGCAGGCGCTGGTCGCGATGGGGGTGGCGGCGGTGTCCGGACCGGGGAGCATCGACGGTCTGCTGAGGAGCGGTCGCGCGCCGGCGGGTCCGGTTGCTCGGGCGGGGCGGACGGGGCGGCCCGCGCCGGGGGCCGCGGTGCCCCCGGCAGCCGGCCGGCCGCGGCCGCGACCCGGAGCAGAACCGGATGCGGAGGCGCGGCCGGGCCGGCCGGCGCTGACCACCGCCGAGCGGCGCGTCGCCGCGCTCGCCGCCGAAGGACTGGCCAACCGCGCCATCGCCGCCGAACTCTCGGTGACGCTTCGCACCGTCGAACTTCATCTGACCAAGGCCTACCGCAAGTTGGGCATCTCCGGGCGGCCGGAGCTGGCCCCGGCACTGGCCTCGGAGCCGGCCCCGGTGCCGGGACGCGACGAAAGGACCGAGGATGGCGCGCCTGTTCGGCCGGCGGCGTGAACTCGCCGCACTCACCGCGGCGATGGAGGCGGCCGGGCGGGGCCGGGGCTCGCTGCTCGTCGTCACCGGCGGGATCGGGACCGGCCGGACGGCGCTGCTGAGGGCGCTGCCGCCGCTCGCGCGCCGGCGCGGTCTGCGGGTGCTCAGCGCCAGCGGGGCCGTCCTGGAACGCGAGCTGCCCCTCGGGGTGGTGGACCAGCTGCTGGAGCCGCTGCTGCCCGGGGCGGCCCTGGAACCGCCGCACGACGCCCGGTTCTTCGCGGAACTGCTCGCCTCGGTGGCCGGGTTCAGCGCCCGCGAGCCGCTGCTGCTCCTGGTGGACGACCTCCAGTGGGCCGACGCCGACTCGCTGCGCTGGTTCGGCCGGCTGGCGCGGCGGCTGGCGAGCCTGGGCATCCTGCTCGTCGTCGCCGTCCGCGACGGCGATCCGGACGCGGAGCAGCCGCGGATCCACGCGCTGTCCGACAGCGCCTCGCAGGTCCTGCGGCTGGAACCGCTCCTCGCGGCGGACACGGCGGCGCTGGTGGCCGAGCGGCTGGACCGGCTGGCGGACCCGGCGCTGGCCACCGCCTGCCACGAGGCCTGCGCCGGCAACCCGATGCTGCTGACCGCCGTGCTGGCCGAACTGGTCGAGGCGGGCGGTGTGTTCGCCGACCCGGTGGAGGCGGTCGCGGGGCTGCGGCTGCCGGCCGTGCGCGAGCGGCTGCTCGTCGCGCTGGCGGCCCAGCCCGCACCCGTGGGAGCCCTGGCGAAGGCGCTCGCCGTGCTCGGCGAGGACGCGGACCCGGAACTCGCGGGCCGGCTGGCCGGGCTCGACGGCACCGGCTGCTCCGAGGCGGTCGGGGTGCTGTGCCGCCTCGGCCTGCTGAGCCGCGGCCGGACGCTGAACTTCGTCCACCGGTACGTCCGGGAGACGGTCGAGGAGTCGATGGCCCCGGCGGAGCAGGAGGACAGCCGCCGTCGCGCCGCCGTCCTGCTCCACGAAGCGGGCTACCCGGTCGAGCGGGCGGCGGCCCAGCTGCTGGCCACCACCTGGTGCCAGGACGGCTGGGCGGCCGAGGTCCTGCGCTCGGCCGCGGTGGCGGCGGTGCGCCGGGCCGCGCCGGCGGAGGCCGCGCGCTACCTGCGGCGGGTGCTGCTGGACGGGGCGGCGACCGGACCGGAGCGGGCCGCCCTGCTGCTGGACCTGGCCGCCATCGAACGGACCTTCGATCCGGCGGCGGCCATGCGGCACGTCGTACAGGCCCTGCTGCTGCTCCCGTCGGCCGAGCAACGGGCCCTGGCGGTACGGTGGCTGCCTCCCGCGCTGCTCGGCGGCTGCCCGCCGCCCAGCGTCGAACTGGTCGCGAAGGCGGCCGAGGAGCTGGCCGGGGCGCCCGCGCCGGCCGACGGCGACCGCGAACCGGCCCTGCGGATCGAGGCGCGGCTGCGGCACGTGACGGTGGCCGGCCCCGGACTGCTCGCCGGCTCCGTCGAGCGGCTGCGCGCGCTCGGCCCCACGCCGCCGCTGGAGACGGCGGCCGAGCGCGAGCTGGTCACCGTCCTGCTGCACGGCGCCACCGTGGCCCAGCGGCTGACCGCCGCGGAGGTCGCCCCGCTGGCGAACCGGATCCTGTGCTACGAGCCCGCCTCGCCGGCCCATGTGTACACCACTCTGCCGCTGCTGACCGACACCCTGATCGCGGCGGACTCGATCGAGACCCTCGGCCCCTGGCTGGAGGCCGCCGGGGAGGCGGCCCGCCGCGAGCGGGCCCCCGTGCCGCAGGCGCTCATCGGCCTGGAGCTCACCCAACTGCTGCTGGCTCAGGGCCTGTTCGCCCGGGCCCGGGCGCAGGCGCGCGAGGTGCTGGAGCTGGGGGCGGCGCGGTGGGCGCCGATCCAGTCGATGGCCGCCGTGGTCCGGGCCGCCATCGAGACCACCGACGGCGAGCTGACGGAGCGCCTGCTGGAGGCCTACGGCGAGAGCATCGACCACGGCCACAGTCCCTCGATGCTGCAACTGGTGCGCGCCTCGGGCGCGGCGGCCCGCGGCGACCTGCCCACCGCGCTGGAGTACGTGCTGGACTGGGGGCGTTCGGTCGAGCGGGCCGACTGGCGCAACCCCGCGGTGGTCCCCTGGCGGACCTGGGCGGCCGGCCTGTGGCTGCGGATGGGCCAGGGCACCCGGGCCCACGAACTGGTCGACGAGGAACTGGCCCGGGCACTGGCCTGGGGCGCGCCCGGGCCGATCGGACGGGCGCAGCGGGTCAAGGGCGAACTGACCGAGGGTGAGGGCGGCATCGAACTGCTGCGGGCCTCGCTGGCCACCCTGGAAGGGGCGGTCAACGGCATGGAACGGGCCAGGACCGGCGTGCTGCTCGGCCGGCGGCTGCGGGCGCAGGGGCAGCCGGAGGCCGAGGCGCACCTGCGCCGGGGCCGGGAGCAGGCGCTGGCCGGTGGCGCGCCCCGGCTGGCGGACCTGGCCGCGCGTGAACTGCGTGAGCTGGCCGAGTCGCTGGGGCCGGCCACGCTGACCCGGGCCGAGCGCCGGGTCGCCGCGCTCGCCGCCCAGGGGGTGTCCAACAAGGAGATCGCCGGCCGGCTGGAGGTGAGCACGCGGGCGGTCGAGAAGCACCTGACCCAGGCCTACCGCAAGCTGGACGTCGCGGGGCGGGCCGAACTCGCCGGGGTGGCGCACCTGCTGCCGAGTGACGCGGGGCCGCCGGCCTGAGCCGGTGGGACCCCGGTCACCCCGGGGCCGTACCGAACCGAAGCGCGCCGGGCCGCCCCGCGGCCGACCGTACCGAACCGAAGCGGCCCAGGTCACACCGTCCACCGACCGTACCGAACCGAACCGAAGTCCCCGCCGAACCCCCGGGTAACCGAACCCCGGCGCCGCCTCCACAGGGTTAGTGCCGCGGGTATTGGATTTCGTTGACAGTCTTCCTTTCGCCTTCATAGTGTCATGACCGCGGCTGACACGGCACATTGCGGCACGGGGTGAGGCGGCCCCCGTGCCCGTGCGAATCTTCGGGAACTCCTGGAAGGCGAAACATGACCGCGGCACAGCCCACGACTTTCACGACGGTCCGCGAGGGATTCTTCAATCCGCCGGCCGAGATCCGGAAACTGCGGGAAGCGGCCCCGATATCCCGGATGGCATTCGCGGACGGCCACCTCGGCTGGCTGGTGACCGGATATTCCACCGCCCGGGCGGTGCTCTCCGATTCCCGGTTCAGTGCCCGGGGCGAACTCAAGCACCCGCCGGTTCCGCGCTCCGCGGTGCTGGAGGAATCGCCGGCGGCCCCGCCCGGCATGTTCATCCAGCACGACGCCCCCGAGCACCAGCGCTACCGCAAGCTGCTCGTCGGCCAGTTCACCGTCCGCCGGATGCGCCTGCTCACCGAGTGGATCGAGCGGATCATCGAGGAGCGGCTGGACGAGATGGAGCGGATCGGCTCCCCGGCCGACCTCTTCGAGCACTTCGCGCTGGCGATCCCCACCCTGGTGATCACCGAACTGCTCGGCGTGCCCTACGAGGACCGCGCCAAGTTCCACCACGACGCCGAGGTGTGGAGCAGCTTCGGCGCCTCCATCGAGGACGTCACGGCGGCCTTCGGCAGCCTCGGCTCGTACCTGTACGGCCTGGTCCTGGCGAAGCGGGCCGAGCCCGGCGACGACCTGCTCAGCGGCCTGATCACCGGTGAGGGCGACCTCACCGACGAGGAGGTCACCTCGATCGCCTTCCTGCTGCTGGTCGCCGGCCACGAGACCACCGCCAACCAGATCGGTCTGAGCACCTTCGCCCTGCTCAACCACCCCGAGCAGCTGGCCGCGCTGCGCGCCGACCCCTCGCTCGTGGAGGGCGCGGTGGAGGAACTGCTGCGTTACCTGAGCATCGTGCACCACGGCCCGACGCGCGCCGCGCTGGAGGACGTCGAGATCGACGGCACCCTGATCAAGGCCGGCGAGGTGGTCATGATCTCCCTGGCGGCGGCCAACCGCGACCCCGAGCGGTACCCCGACCCCGAGGACCTGGACATCACCCGGGAGATGGCCAACCACCTCGCCTTCGGCCACGGCGTCCACCAGTGTCTGGGCCAGCAGCTCGCCCGGATCGAGCTGCGCTCCGGCCTGACCGCGCTGCTGCGCCGCTTCCCCGGGCTGCGCCTGGCCGTGCCGGCCGAGGAGGTCGGACTCCGCCACGACATGCAGGTCTACGGCGTCTACCGACTCCCGGTGGCCTGGTAGCCCGTCCGATGCGGATCGAGATCTCCGAGGACCTCTGCTGCAGCTCGGGCATGTGCACGCTGACCGCGCCCGAGGTGTTCGACCAGGACGACGCGGACGGCACCGTCGTCCTGCTCGACCCCGAGCCGCCCGCCGCCCTCCACCCCGCCGTCCGCGAGGCCGCGCACCGCTGCCCGTGCACGGCCATCACGGTGCACGAGAACGGCTGAACGCCGGCGGCCGAACGCCCAGACCCCGTTTCCACGAGGACCCGGTTCCCCGGGTCGGAAGGCCAGGTACCGAGAGCGTGTCCGAGAACCAGAGCCTGTCCCGTCGCCGCCTGCTCGGCATGGCAGCGCTGAGCGCCGCCGCCCTCAGCGGCACCACCACGATCGCCACCGGCCGGCGCGCCTTCGCCGCCCCGGCCTCCTCCTCCGGCACCGGCGCCACCTTCGTGCCGGCGGTGGTGATCGGCACCGGCTACGGTGCGGCGGTCTCCGCGCTGCGCCTCGGTGAGGCCGGTGTCCAGACGCTGATGCTGGAGATGGGCCAGCTGTGGAACCAGCCCGGCCCGGACGGCAACGTCCACTGCGGGATGCTCAGCCCGGACAAGCGCTCCAGCTGGTTCAAGACCCGCACCGAGGCCCCGCTGGGCTCCTTCCTCTGGCTCGACGTGGTCAACCGCGACATCGAGTCCTACGCCGGCGTGCTGGACCGGGTCGCCTACGACCAGATGTCCGTCTACGTGGGGCGCGGCGTCGGCGGCGGCTCGCTGGTCAACGGCGGCATGGCCGTGCAGCCGCGGCGCAGCTACTTCGAGGAGGTGCTCCCGCAGGTCGACGCCGCCGAGATGTACGCGCGGTACTTCCCGCGCGCCAACACCATGCTCAAGGTGAACCACATCCCGAAGGACTGGTTCGAGCAGACCGAGTGGTACCAGTACGCCAGGGTCTCGCGGGCGGCCGCCGCCCGGGCGGGCCTGGGCACCGTGTTCGTGCCCAACGTCTACGACTTCGGCCACATGCAGCAGGAGGCGGCCGGCACCGCGCCCAAGTCCGCGCTGGCCGGCGAGGTCATCTACGGCAACAACCACGGCAAGCAGAGCCTGGACAAGACCTACCTGGCCGCCGCGCTCGGCACCGGCAAGGTCACCATCCAGACCCTGCACCGGGTACGGACGATCACCCGGCAGGCGGACGGCACCTACCTGCTCGGCGTGGACCGGATCGACACCGCCGGGAAGGTCCTGGAGACCAGGCAGGTCTCCTGTCGCCACCTCTTCCTGGGTGCCGGCAGCCTCGGCTCCACCGAACTGCTGCTGCGCGCCCGCGACACCGGCACGCTGCCGAACCTCAACGCCGAGATCGGGGCCGGCTGGGGGCCCAACGGCAACATCATGACCGCGCGCGCCAACCACCTGTGGGACACCACCGGCGCCCGCCAGTCCTCGATCCCCGCGATGGGCATCGACGACTGGGACAACGCGGCCGCCCCGGTCTTCGCCGAGATCGCGCCGATGCCGGCCGGCCTGGAGACCTGGGTCAGCCTCTACCTGGCGATCACCAAGAACCCCCAGCGCGGCACCTTCGTCTACGACGCCGCCACCGACCGGGCGAAGCTCCAGTGGACCCGCGCCCAAAACGCGCCCGCCGTGGCCGCCGCCAAGTCGCTGTTCGACCGGATCAACGCGGCCAACGTCACGATGTACCGCTACGACCTCTTCGGCGGCTCGGCGAAGAACTTCGCCGACGACTTCTGCTACCACCCGCTCGGCGGCTGCGTGCTCGGAAAGGCGACCGACGCGTACGGCCGGGTCGCCGGTTACCAGAACCTCTACGTCACCGACGGTTCGCTGATTCCGGGATCGATCGGCGTCAATCCTTTCGTGACCATCACCGCGCTCGCCGAGCGCAATATCGAGCGCATCATCCAGCAGGACATCACGGTCGTCTAGGCCGGCCGGCCTCGGCGGATTTCCTCCCGGGCGCGGCGCTGCGTCCGTGCGGAAAAGCACGGTTCTGGCTGTCATTCATCAGGTCGATGGAGCATGGTAATGAGCGAGTTCGATTCGGTTGTGCCCGCGTCCGGAACGGCGACCGGGGAAGCGATCGCGGTCATCGGTGCGGCCCGTCGCCCGGCGCGGCCGTCGGGCGAGATCGATGCGGAGTTCTTCGGCCTGCCGTCCGCCGGGCCCGCGGTGGCGGGCCCGGGCCGGGCCGTGCTGCTGGAACCGCTCTGGGAGGCCCTGGAGGACGCCGGTGTCGTCCCCGCGACGGCGGCGGGCCAGGGCGTCGGTGTCTTCCTCGCCCTGCCGCCGGCGGTGAAGGACGAGTCCGAGGTGTCGGACTCCGACTCCGACGTCGCCTCTGTCCTCGCCTTCGCCGAGCTGGTGGGCACCGTGCTGCGTTTGGCCGACGGCGGCGCGGCCGTCACCGTCACACGGTCCGCGCGGGCGGCCGTGGACGCCGCCCGCGCGAGCCTGCGGGGCGGCGGGCGCGGTCTCGCGCTCGTCGCGGGCCCGGACCCGCTGCTCCCCGGGGCGGAGGAGCCGGACGGGTCGTCGGAACCCGGCGGCCACGCTGCCGTCCTGCTCAAACCGCTCGCCCGGGCGCTCGCCGACGGCGACCGGATCCACGCGGTGCTCCACGGGGACGGCCGCCTCGTGACGCCCGAGACCGACGCCACCGAGACCGGGGCCACCCAGATCGGGGCCATCGAGACCGAACCCGCGGCCGCCCCGGCCCCGGTGGCCTGGGTCGTCTCCGCGGCGGACCCCGAGGCGCTGCGCGCCCAGGCGCAGCGCCTCCACGAGCACCTGACGGCCCGTCCCGAGCTGCGCCCGGCCGACGTGGCCCACGCCCTCGCCACCACCCGCCACCGGTTCGCCCACCGCGCCGTCGTCCTCGGCGAGGACCGCGCTGAACTGCTCGCCGGACTGGCGGCCACGGCACACGGCGACCTCGCCGCCAACCTGGTCCGGGGCACCGCCGGCCCGGCGCGGACCGCCTTCGTGCTGCCGCCCCAGGGCGCGCAGTGGGTCGGCATGGGCGCCGGACTCCTCGACACCTGCGCCCCGTTCCGCGAGGCCGCCGAGGCGTGCCGGGAAGCCCTCGCCCCCCACCTGGACTTCGACGTGCTCGACGTGCTGCGCGACGCCCCCGGCGCGCGGCCCCTGGCGGGCGTGGACGTCATCCAGCCCGCGCTCTTCACCTTCCAGGTCGCCCTCGCCGAGACCTGGCGCGCCTGCGGAGTGCGGCCCGACGCCATCGCGGCGCACAGCCTCGGCGAGCCCGCCGCCGCCCACCTCGCGGGCGCGCTCACGCTGCCCGACGCGGCCCGGGTGATCGCCGTCTGGAGCCGCGCGGAGGCGACGCTGGCGGGCCGCGGCGCGATGGTCATGGTGCCGCTGTCCGAGGCGCAGCTGGCGCCCCGCCTGGCCCGGCACGACGGCCGCCTGGCGGTCAGCGCGTACAACGGCCCCACCTCCGTGGTGGTCTCCGGCGACACCGACGCCGCCCTCGACCTGCTCGCCGAGCTGAACGCCGAGGGGGTGCGCGCCCGGCAGGTGGCCGTGGACGTCGCCGCGCACTCACCCCACATCGAGGACCTCCGCGACCAGATGCTGGACGGCCTGGCCGACCTGCGCCCGCGCACCGCCCACACCCCCCTCTACTCCTCGCTGGACGGCGCCCGCATCGACGGCCGGGAGGCGGACGCCGCCCACTGGTACGCGCTGCTGCGCCGGCCCGTCCGCTTCGAGCGGACCACCGCCGCGCTGCTCGCCGACGGCCACGACCTGCTGATCGAGATCGGCCCGCACCCCTCACTGACCGCGGCGATGCAGGAGAGCGCCACCCTCGCCGACAGCCCGGCCGTCGCGCTCGGCTCGCTGCGCCGCGACCAGGGCGGGCCGCGCCGCCTGCACACCGCGCTCGCCGAGGCCCACGTCCGGGGCGCGGACGTCGACTGGACGGCGGCCTTCGACGCCCCGGCCCGGCGCCACGTCCCGCTGCCCACCTACGCCTTCCGCCGGCCCGGCGACGCTCCCGCCCCGGCGGCCGGGCGCCCGGGCCTGCGCGAGCGGCTGCTCGCCCTGCCCGCGAGCGAGCACGAGCGCGTCGCCACCGACCTGGTCCACGCCGTGACCGCCGCGCTGCTCGGCCGTGCCGCCGGCGGGGCCGGCGTCGACCGGACCTTCCGCGACCTCGGCCTCGACTCGGTCGGCGCCGTCGAACTGCGCAACCGGCTGGGCGAGGCCACCGGACTGACCCTCCCGCACACCGTGGTCTTCGAACACCCCACCCCCGGCTCCCTGGCGCGCCGCCTGGTGGCCGAGGCGCTCGGCCGGGGCGAGCGGACGGCCGACGACGAGACGGTGGCCGCCTGGGACGAGCCGATCGCGATCGTCGCGATGAGCTGCCGCCTGCCCGGCGGGATCGACACGCCCGAAGAGCTGTGGCGGGTGCTCAGCGCCGGCGAGGACACCGCCTCCGCCCTCCCGCGCGACCGCGGCTGGGACGTCGACGCGCTCTACGACCCCGAGCCTGGCCTGGCCGGGCACTACTACCAGCGCGAGGGCGGCTTCCTGCACGACGCCGCCGACTTCGACCCCGAGTTCTTCGGCATCTCGCCGCGCGAGGCGCTGGCCATGGAACCGCAGCAGCGCCTGCTGCTGGAGACCGCCTGGGAGACGTTCGAGCGGGCCGGCATCGTCCCGCGCAGCCTGCGCGGCAGCCGCACCGGCACCTTCGTCGGCGTCATGACCCCGGACTACGGCCCGCGCCTGCACCTGGCCGACGAGGAGCTCGGCGGCTACCTGCTGACCGGCAGCACCGCCAGCGTCGCCTCCGGACGCCTCGCCTACTCCTTCGGCCTGGAGGGGCCGGCGGTGACGGTGGACACCGCCTGCTCGTCCTCCCTGGTGGCGCTGCACCTGGCCGCGCAGTCGCTGCGCTCGGGCGAGTGCTCGCTGGCACTGGCCGGCGGCGCCACCGTCATGCCCACGGTGGGCATGTTCCTGGAGTTCAGCCGCCAGCGGGCGCTCGCGCCCGACGGCCGCTGCAAGGCCTTCTCGGACCGGGCGGACGGCTTCGGCCTCGCCGAGGGCACCGGCATGGTCCTGCTGGAGCGGCTGTCCGACGCCCGGCGCAACGGCCACCCCGTGCTGGCGGTGCTGCGCGCCACCGCGATCAACCAGGACGGCGCCAGCAACGGGCTGACCGCTCCCAGCGGCAGCGCCCAGCAGCGCGTCATCCGCCAGGCCCTGGCCGGGGCCGGGCTCACTCCGGCCGACGTCGACGCGGTGGAGGCGCACGGCACCGGCACCACGCTCGGCGACCCGATCGAGGCGCAGGCGCTGCTGGCGACGTACGGTCAGGACCGGCCCGGGGAACGTCCGCTGTGGCTCGGCTCGCTCAAGTCGAACATCGGCCACACCCAGGCCGCGGCGGGCGTCTCCGGCGTCATCAAGACGGTCCTGGCGCTGCAGCACGGAGTCCTGCCGAAGAGCCTGCACGCGGCCGAGCCCTCCACCCGGATCGACTGGGCGTCGGGCGCGGTGCGGCTGCTGGCCGAGCCGGTCGACTGGCCCTCCCTCGACCGCCCGCGCCGGGCCGGCGTCTCCTCGTTCGGCATCAGCGGCACCAACGCCCACGCCATCCTCGAACAGGCACCGCCGGCCGACCAGGACGACCAGGACGACCCGGACGAGCCCGCCGAGCTTGCCGAGCTTGCCGAGCCCAACGAGCCCTCGGCCGAGGACGGCCCGCGGAGCGCGGCGCAGCCCGTGCCGTGGCTGCTGTCCGCCCGCGGCCCCGAGGCGCTCGCCGCCCAGGCCCGCGCCCTGCTCGCGTTCGCCGACGCCCACCCCGGGCTGCGCCCCGACGAGGTCGGCCACGCCCTGGCCCGCACCCGCACCGCCTTCGAGCACCGCGCGGTGGTGGTCGGCGCCGGACACGCCGAACTGACCGCCGGACTGCGGGCGCTGGCCGACGGCGGCGACGCCCCGAACACCGCCCGGGGCCTGGCCGTCGAGGGACGGCGGGTGGTCTTCGTCTTCCCCGGCCAGGGCTCGCAGTGGGCCGGCATGGCGGTCGACCTGCTGGACGGCTCGGCGGTCTTCCGCGAGCGGATGCGCGCCTGCGCCACGGCGCTCGCCCCGTACGTGGACTGGTCGCTGGAGGACGTGCTGCGCGGCGCGCCGGGCGCGCCGACGCTGGAGGCCGCCGCCGTCGTGCAGCCCGTGCTGTGGGCCGTCATGGTGTCGCTGGCGGAGCTGTGGACCTCCTGCGGCGTCCGGCCCTCGGCCGTCGTCGGCCACTCCCAGGGCGAGATCGCCGCCGCCTGCGTGGCGGGCGCCCTGGACCTCGACGACGCGGCCCGGGTCGTCGCGCTGCGCAGCCAGGTGCTGGGCCGGCTCGCCGGACTCGGCGGCATGGTGGCCCTGCCGCAGTCGCTGCCGGAGGTCACCGAGCGGCTGGCCCGCTGGGAGGGGCGGATCGGCGTCGCCGCCGTGAACGGTCCCCGCTCGGTCGTGGTCTCCGGTGACGCGGACGCGCTGGACGAATTGATGGCGGGCTGCGAGCTCGACGGCGTACGGGCCCGGCGGGTGCCGGTGGACTACGCCTCGCACTGCGCCCACGTCGAGGCGATCGAGGACGAACTCGCCGAGGCCCTGGCGGGCATCACGCCGCGCGCCCCGCAGGTGCCGTTCTACTCCACCGTCACCGGCGAGCCGGTCGAGGCCGCGCTGCTGGACGCCGCCTACTGGTACCGCAACCTGCGCCGCACCGTACGGTTCGAGCCCGCCACCCGGCGGCTGCTGGACGACGGCCACCAGGTGTTCGTCGAGGTCAGCCCGCACCCGGTGCTCGCCATCGGCGTCCAGGAGAGCGCCGAGGCCGCCGGGACGCCCGTCGAGGTGGTGGGCTCGCTCAACCGTGGACAGGGCGGCCCGGACCGCTTCCTGCGGGCCCTGGGCGAGGCCCACGTCCGCGGGGTGGACGTCGACTGGCCGGCGGTCTTCCCCGGCAGTCCCGCCCGCACTCCCGCCCTGCCCACCTACCCGTTCCAGCGCCGGCGTCTGTGGCTGGACCCCGAGGCGCCCGCCAGCGCGGCCCCGGCGGTCCGCGACGCGGCCGAGACCCGCTTCTGGGAGGCCGTCGAGAGCGAGGACCTCCAGGCCCTGGCCGACACCCTGGCGCTGGACGCCGACGCCGCGCTCGCCGACCTGCTCGGCGGCCTGGCCGCCTGGCGCCGGCAGGCCGACGAGACCGCCACGGTCGACGGCTGGCGCTACCGGATCGACTGGCAGCGCCTGCCGCGCACCCCGGCGGCGGTGACCGGGAACTGGCTGGTCGTCGCCGCCGCGTCCGCGGACGAGCGGCCCCGGCTCACCGCGATCCGCGGTGCGCTGTCCGCGCACGGCGCGCGCAGCCACCTGCTGGCCGTCGAGGCGACCGAGGACCGCGGGCAGCTGGCGGCCCGGCTGGGCGCGCTGGACACCACCGGCTTCACCGGAGTGCTGTGCCTGCTGGCGGAGGAGGAGCACGAGCTGGCGGACCACCGGGTGACGGCCGGCCTCGCCGCGACCGTCGCCCTCGTCCAGGCGCTCGGCGACGCCGACCTCGGCGCCCCGCTCTGGTGCCTCACCTCGGGCGCCGTCTCCACCGGACCGGACAACCCGGTCCGCAGCCCGCTGCAGGCCCAGCTGTGGGGCCTCGGGCGGGTGGTGGGCGCCGAGTACCCGCACCGCTGGGGTGGGGTGATCGACCTGCCGGAGCAGCTGGACGACCGGGCGCTCGCCGTGCTGACCGGTGCCCTGGGCGGGTCGCGCGGCGAGGACGAGCTGGCGGTCCGCGACGGCGCCGCGCTCGGCCGGCGCCTGGTCAGGGCCGCCGCGAGCGCCGCCCCCGCCCGGGCCGGACTGCGCCCGCGCGGCACCGTCCTGCTCACCGGCGGCACCGGCACCCTCGGCGCCCACGTGGCCCGCTGGCTGGCGCACGAGGGGGCCGAACACCTGGTGCTGACCAGCCGCGCCGGTCAGGCCGCGCCGGGCGCCGCCGAACTGCGGGCCGAACTGGAGGCCGTCGGTACCCGCACCACGATCGTCGCCTGCGACGTCGCCGACCGGGAGCAGCTGCGCGAACTGCTCGACTCGCTCGCCGGGGAGCCGGGGGAGCACGGGGACCTGGCGGTTCCGCCCCTCACCGGCATCGTGCACGCCGCCGGCGTACTGGACGACGGCGTGCTCGACGCGCTGACCGTCGAGCGCCTGGAGCGGGTCCTGCGCCCCAAGGTGGACGCCGCCGTCAACCTGCACGAGCTCACCGCCGACCGCGACCTGGACTTCTTCGTCCTGTTCTCCTCCGTCGCCGGCGTCGTCGGCAACGCCGGCCAGGGCGGCTACGCCGCGGCCAACGCCTTCCTGGACGCGCTCGCCCACCGCCGCCGCGCCCAGGGCCTGCGCGCCACCGCCGTCTCCTGGGGCTCCTGGGGCACCGGCGGCATGATGGGCAGCGCCGTCGAACAGCACCTCAGCCGGCGCGGCATCGTCCCGATGCGGGCCGATCTCGGCATCGAGGCGCTGCGCCGCGCCATGGAGCACGACGACACCGCGGTCACCCTCGCCGACATCGCCTGGGACCGGTTCGTGGCGGCCTTCGCCGTCACCGGCCGCTACCCGCTGCTGGACGACCTGCCCGAGGCGCGCCGGCTGCTGGACGGCGGGCGGGCCGCGGCGGACGTCGACGGCGGCGCCGGGGCGGCGGGCGGCGCGGGCCGGCCGGGGCTCGCCCAGCGGCTGGCGGGCCTGTCCGAGGCCGAAGGGGCGCGTACGGTCCTGGACCTGGTGCGGGCCCAGGCCGCCACCGTGCTCGGCCACGCCGGCCCGTCCGCCGTCCAGCCCGGGCGCGCCTTCCGCGAGGTCGGCTTCGACTCGCTGACCGCCGTCGAACTGCGCAACCGGCTGTCCGCGGCGACCGGCATGCGGCTGCCGACCACCGTCGTCTTCGACCACCCCACCCCCGCCGCCCTGGCCGACTACCTGCACGGCGAGGCCGGCGGGCAGCGGGCGGAGAGCAGCGGGGCGGCGCGCCCGGCGGCCCCGGGCGCCGACGGGGAGCCGATCGCGATCGTCGCGATGAGCTGCCGGTTCCCCGGCGGGGTCCAGTCGCCCGAGCAGCTGTGGCGGCTGCTGGCCGACGGCACCGACGCGCTGGGCGGATTCCCGGAGGACCGCGGCTGGGACCTCGACACCCTCTACCACCCCGACCCGGAACACCTCGGCACCACCTATGCCCGCGAGGGCGGCTTCCTGCACGACGCCGCCGAGTTCGACGCCGGCTTCTTCGGAATCTCGCCGCGTGAGGCGCTGGCGATGGACCCGCAGCAGCGGCTGCTGCTGGAGACCTCCTGGGAGGCCTTCGAGCGGGCCGGAATCGACCCGGCCACGCTCAAGGGGACGCCGTCCGCCGTCTTCGTCGGCTCCAACGGCCAGGAGTACGCCTCCGGCCCGGGCCGGACCCCGGAGGGTGTCGAGGGCTACCTGCTCACCGGACGCGCCGCCAGCGTCATGTCCGGCCGGCTGGCCTACGTCTTCGGCCTGGAGGGGCCGGCGGTGACGGTGGACACCGCCTGCTCCGCCTCGCTGGTGGCCCTGCACCTGGCGGTGCAGGCGCTGCGCTCGGGTGAGTGCTCGCTGGCGCTGGCCGGCGGCGCGACCGTGATGGCCGACCCCGGCGTCTTCGTGGAGTTCAGCCGGCAGCGCGGGCTGGCCGCCGACGGCCGCTGCAAGGCCTTCGCGGCGGCGGCGGACGGCACCGGCTGGGGCGAGGGCGTCGGCATGCTGCTGCTGGAGCGGCTGTCGGACGCCGAGCGCAACGGGCATCCGGTGCTGGCGGTGGTGCGGGGCTCGGCGATCAACCAGGACGGTGCGTCGAACGGTCTGACGGCGCCCAACGGGCCGTCGCAGCAGCGGGTGATCCGTGCCGCACTGGCGAACGCGGGGCTGTCGGCGGCGGACGTGGACGCGGTGGAGGCGCACGGCACCGGCACCACGCTGGGCGATCCGATCGAGGCCCAGGCGCTGCTGGCGACGTACGGGAAGGACCGTGAACGCCCGCTGTGGCTCGGGTCGTTGAAGTCCAACATCGGGCACACCCAGGCGGCGGCCGGGGTGGCCGGCGTGATCAAGATGGTGCTGGCCCTGCAGCACGGGGTGCTGCCGAAGACCCTGCACGTGGACGAGCCGACCCCGCACGTGGACTGGTCGGCGGGCGCGGTGCGGCTGCTGACCGAGCCGGTGGAGTGGTCCCCGTCGGACGGCGACCGCCCGCTGCGGGCCGGCGTGTCGGCGTTCGGGGTCAGCGGGACCAACGCCCACGTCATCCTGGAAGCGGCTCCGGCCTCGGCCGTGGTCGACGGCGACGAACCCCGGGAGCCGGTGCACCTCCCGCTGCCCTGGGTGGTGTCCGGAAAGGACACCGACGCCCTGCCGTCCCAGGCCCGGCGGCTCGCCGCCCACCTCGACGAGCACCCCGAGCTGGACCTCGCCGACCTGGCGTTCTCGCTTTCCACCGGCCGGGCCGCGCTGGAGCGGCGCGCGGTGATCGTGGGCCGGGACCGGGACGAACTGCTGGCCGGGCTGGCCGCGTTGGCGAACGAGCGGCCGGCGCCGCAGCTGCTGCGCGGCGCGGTCGGGCCGGACGGCGCCCGGGTGGCGCTGCTCTTCTCGGGGCAGGGGAGTCAGCGGCTGGGGATGGGGCGTGAGCTGTCCGCGTCCTTCCCGGTGTTCGCGGAGGCCTTCGACGAGGTCTGCGCCGCCGTGGACGCTCACCTCGAACGGCCGTTGCGTGAGGTGGTGTTCGGGGAGGACGCGGAGCTGCTCAACCGGACCGAGTTCACGCAGCCGGCGTTGTTCGCGGTGGAGGTGGCGCTGTTCCGGCTGGTGGAGTCGTGGGGTGTGCGGGCGGACTTCCTGGCCGGGCACTCGATCGGTGAGCTGGCCGCGGCGCACGTCGCGGGAGTTTTCTCGCTGGCCGATGCCGCCGAACTGGTGGTGGCGCGCGGCCGGTTGATGCAGGAGCTGCCGTCGGGTGGTGCGATGGTGGCGGTGCAGGCCTCGGAGGACGAGGTGGCGCCGCTGCTGGAAGGCCGTGCGGACCTGGTGGGCATCGCCGCCGTCAACGGCCCCACGTCGGTGGTCATTTCCGGCGCCGAGGAGACCGTGGCGGAGGTCGTCGACCTGCTCGCCGCCGACGGCCGGCGCACCAAGCGGCTCACCGTCTCGCACGCCTTCCACTCGCCGCTGATGGAGCCGATGCTGGCGGGCTTCCGCGCGGTCGCGCAGCGCGTGACCTTCGCCGCGCCCGCCCTGCCGATCGTCTCGACGCTCACCGGAAGGTTCACCACCGCCGAGGAGTTGGCCGACCCCGAGTACTGGGTGCGGCACGTCCGCCACGCCGTCCGGTTCGCCGACGCCGTCGGGACACTGGCGGCCGAGGGCGCGACGGCTCTCCTGGAGATCGGCCCCACCGCCGTGCTGACCCCGATGGCCCGGGAGACGCTGGCGGACGGACCCGCCGTCCTGGTGCCCGCCCTGCGCAGGGAGCACGCCGAGGCCGAGGCCTTCACCACCGCCCTCGCCCACCTGTACGCCAACGGTGTCGCCCTCGACTGGAACGCGGTCCTCGCCGACCGCGGTGCCCGACGCGTCGACCTGCCGACCTACGCCTTCCAGCGCCGGCACTACTGGCTCCGGATGCCGACGGCCGCCGACGCGACCGCGATCGGCCAGGCCGAGGCCGAACACCCCATGCTGGGAGCCGTGGTGGGCCTTCCGGACGGCACCACGGTGCTGACCGGCCGGCTCTCGCAGGCCACCCACCCCTGGCTGACCGACCACGCCGTCTCCGGCGTGGTGCTGGTCCCCGGCACGGCCTTCGTCGAACTCGCCGTCCGCGCGGGCCGGCAGGTCGGCCACGAGCGGGTCGAGGAGTTCACCCTGGAGGCCCCGCTGGTGCTGCCGGAACACGGCGGCGTCCAGCTGCGGCTCACCGTCGGCCCCGAGGACCACGACGGGCGACGCTCCCTCGACCTGCACTCCCGGCCGGAGGACCGGCTCGACGAGCAGGAGTGGACCCGCCACGCCGCCGGGACGCTCGCGATCGGGCCCGCACCGGCCGAACCGTTCGACCTGAGCGCCTGGCCGCCCCCGGGTGCCACCCCGGTCGACACCGGCGACCTCTACGACCGGCTGGCCGAGCTGGGCTTCGGCTACGGCCCGGTGTTCCGCGGCCTGCGCGGGGCCTGGCGGCAGGGCGAGCACCTGTTCGCCGAGGCCGCCCTGCCCGCCGTGGCCGCCGCGCAGGCGGGCGCCTTCGGCCTTCACCCCGCCCTGCTCGACTCCGCGCTGCACGCCTCCTGGCTCGGCCTGCTCTCCGGCACCGAGACCGGACAGGGCCTGCTGCCGTTCTCCTGGGGCGAGGTGGACCTGCGGGCCGGCGGCGCCGCCGTCCTCCGCATCAAGCTGACCCCGGCCGGACCGGACACGGTGTCGGTGCTCGTCGCCGACGGCGCGGGCCTGCTGGTCGCCACGGTCGGCCGCCTGGTCCTGCGCCCGGTCGACGCCGAGCAGCTGCGCGCTGCGGCCGGGGCCCGCCAGGACGCGCTGTTCCGGCTCGACTGGGTGAGCGCGCCGCCGAGCGAGGCGGTCCCCGCGTCGGCGGTCCTGACGCTGGAGGCCTCCACCGCCGAGGCCGAGCTGTCCGCGCTCGCGCGGGCCGTCGACGGCGGCGCGCCGGTGCCCTCCTACGTGGCGGTCGTCTCCGCGGCGCCCGACACGACCGAACTGCCGGACGTCGCAGGCCTGGCCGGCACCGTCCGCGCGGCCGCCCACCGCACGCTGCGGCTCGTGCAGAGCTGGCTCGCCGACGAACGGTTCAGCGCCGCCCGTCTGGTGGTGGTGACCCGTCACGCCACCGCACCCGACGGCGCACCCGACACGCTCGACCCGGCCGAGGCCGCCGTCTGGGGCCTGCTGCGCTCGACCCAGTCGGAACACCCGGACCGGTTCGTGCTGGTCGACCTGGACCGGGACACCGAAGCGGCCGAGGCGCTGCCCGCCGCGCTGGGCAGCGGTGAGCCGCAGCTCGCCGTGCGGGCCGGCGGCCTCCTGCTGCCCCGCCTGGCGAAGACCGCCGGCCCGGGACCGGACACCGGCCGGGCATTCCGGGCCGACGGCACCGTACTGATCACCGGCGCGACCGGAACGCTCGGCCGCCTGGTGGCGCGCCACCTGGTCACCGAGCGCGGCGTCCGGCACCTCCTGCTGGTGGGCCGGCGCGGACTCGCGGCCGAGGGAGCGGAACAGTTCGAGGCGGAGCTCGCGGCCCTCGGCGCCGAGCCCGTCACCGCCGCCTGCGACGTGGCGGACCGCGACGCGCTCGCCGCACTGCTCGCGACCGTCCCCGCCGACCGCCCGCTGTCGGCCGTGGTGCACGCGGCCGGCGTGACGGACGACGGCGTCGTCTCCGCCCTCACACCCGAACGGATGGACCGGGTGCTGCGCCCCAAGGTGGCGGCGGCGCTCAACCTCCACGCGCTGACCCGGCACCTGGACCTGTCCGCGTTCGTGCTGTTCAGCTCGGTCTCCGCCACGCTCGGCGGCGCCGGGCAGGGCAACTACGCGGCGGCGAACGCCTTCCTGGACGCGCTCGCGCAGCGACGCCGGGCGGCCGGACTGCCGGGCGTCTCGCTGGCCTGGGGCCTGTGGGCCGAGGGCAGCGGCATGACCGGCAAGCTCGCCACCGCCGACCTCGCCCGGATCCGGCGGATGGGCCTGGCCGCGATGGACTCCGCCGACGCGCTCGCCCTGTTCGACGCCGCGTGCGCGACCGACGGCGATGTGCTCTTCCCGGTGCGGCTGGACACCGCCGGGCTGCGCGTCCGGGCGGCGGACGGGGAGGTCCCGGCCCTGCTGCGCGGACTGGTCAGGGCCGGCAGCCGGCGGAGCAGGGCCGTCGACGCCCCGGCCGTGGGCGACTCCGGCACGCTGGCCGGCCGCCTGGCCCCGCTGGCCGAGGCCGAGCGGCTGCGCGTCCTGCTGGATCTGGTCCGGCTGCAGATCGCGACCGCGCTCGGCCACGCCTCCCCGGAGCAGGTCGATCCCGAACGCGCCTTCAAGGACCTGGGCTTCGACTCGCTGACGGCGGTGGAGCTGCGGAACGCGTTGAACGTGGTCTGTGGGGTGCGGTTGCCGGCGACGCTGGTGTTCGATCATCCGACGCCGGGGGCGTTGGCGCGGTACCTGCTGGCCGAGTTGGTGGGCTCGTCGGTGGCCGAGCGGGAGGTTTCCGGTTCCGCTCTGGCGTCGGTGGACGGTGAGGCGATCGCGATCGTCGGTATGAGCTGCCGCTACCCGGGCGGGGTCGCCTCGCCGGAGGAGTTGTGGCGGTTGGTGGCTGAGGGTGGTGATGCGATCGGGGGGTTCCCGGCGGACCGTGGCTGGGATCTGGAGGGGCTGTACCACCCGGATCCGGAGCATGCCGGTACGAGTTACACGCGTGAGGGTGGATTCCTCTATGGGGCCGGGGAGTTCGATCCGTCGTTCTTCGGGATCTCGCCGCGTGAGGCGCTGGCGATGGACCCGCAGCAGCGGCTGCTGCTGGAGACGTCCTGGGAGGCGTTCGAGCGGGCGGGGATCGACCCGACCTCGGTGAAGGGCTCGCGGACCGGCGTCTTCGCCGGAGTCATGTACCACGACTACGGCTCACGCCTGCCCGTCGCACCCGAAGGCTTCGAGGGGTACCTGGTCAACGGCAGCGCGGGGAGCATCGCCTCCGGCCGGGTGGCCTACACCTTCGGCCTGGAGGGGCCGGCGGTGACGGTGGACACGGCCTGCTCCTCGTCGCTGGTGGCGCTGCACCTGGCGGCGCAGGCACTGCGCTCCGATGAGTGCTCGCTGGCGCTGGTCGGCGGTGTCACCGTGATGGCCACGCCGAGCATCTTCGTGGAGTTCAGCCGGCAGCGCGGGTTGTCGGTCGACGGCCGCTGCAAGGCGTTCGGCGCCGGGGCGGACGGTACCGGGTGGGCCGAGGGCGTGGGCATGCTGCTGGTCGAGCGGCTGTCGGACGCGCGCCGCAACGGGCACCCGGTGCTGGCGGTGGTGCGCGGCTCGGCGGTCAACCAGGACGGCGCGTCCAACGGCCTGACGGCGCCGAACGGGCCGTCGCAGCAGCGGGTGATCCGCCAGGCGCTGGCGAACGCGGGGCTGTCGGCGGCGGACGTGGACGTGGTGGAGGCGCACGGGACCGGGACGACGCTGGGCGATCCGATCGAGGCCCAGGCGCTGCTGGCCACGTACGGGCAGGACCGCGAACGGCCGCTGTGGCTGGGATCGTTGAAGTCGAACATCGGTCACACCCAGGCCGCGGCGGGTGTGGCGGGTGTGATCAAGATGGTGATGGCGATGCAGCACAGGGTGCTGCCGAAGACCCTGCACGTCGATGAGCCCTCGCCGCACGTGGACTGGTCGGCGGGCGCGGTGCGGTTGCTGTCGGAGCCGGTGGAGTGGCCTTCCGGCGATCGTCCGCGCCGGGCCGGGGTCTCCTCGTTCGGGGTCAGCGGCACCAACGCGCACGTCGTGCTGGAGCAGCCCCCGGCGGCGGTCGTCGACCAGCGGCCGGAGGACGAGCCGGCGTCGGATCTCGCCGTCGCCTGGCCGCTGTCGGCGAAGGATCCGGCCGCGCTGCGGGGCCAGGCCGAGCACCTGCTCGCACACCTCGCCGAGCGTCCGGAGCTGGGACTCGCCGAGGTCGGCCGGTCGCTGGCCACCTCGCGCGCCGCGCTGACGCACCGCGCGGTGGTGGTGGGCCGGGACCGGGAGGAACTGCTCCAGGGCCTGTCGGCGGTGGCGGAGGACCGGCCGTCGGCCGCCGGCCTCGTGACGGGCGAGGCAGGGGCCTCGGGCGGCCGGCTGGCGTTGCTCTTCTCGGGGCAGGGGAGTCAGCGGGTGGGGATGGGGCGTGAGCTGTCCGCGTCGTTCCCGGTGTTCGCGGAGGCCTTCGACGAGGTCTGCGCCGCGGTCGACGTCCACCTCGAACGGCCGTTGCGTGAGGTCGTGTTCGGCGAGGATACGGAACGTCTCAACCGGACCGAGTTCACCCAGCCGGCCTTGTTCGCGATCGAAGTCGCGCTGTTCCGGCTCGTCGAGTCGTGGGGCGTGCGGGCGGACTTCCTGGCCGGTCACTCGATCGGCGAGTTGGCCGCCGCGCACGCCGCGGGCGCCCTCTCGTTGGCGGACGCCGCCGAACTGGTGGTGGCGCGTGGCCGGTTGATGCAGGAGTTGCCGTCGTTTGGCGCGATGGTGGCGGTGCAGGCCTCGGAGGGCGAGGTGGTGCCGCTCTTGGTCGGCCGTGAGGACCTGGTGGGCATCGCGGCCGTGAACGGGCCTACGTCGGTGGTCATTTCGGGCGCGGAGGAGGCCGTGGCAGAGGTCGTCGCCCTGCTCGCCGCCGCCGGCCGGCGCACCAAGCGGCTCGCGGTTTCGCACGCCTTCCACTCGCCGCTGATGGAGCCGATGCTGGCGGGCTTCCGCGAGGTCGCCGAGCGCGTCACGTTCGCCGAGCCGACGAGGCCGATCGTCTCGACGCTCACCGGGCAGCTCGTCACCGCCGAGGAGTTGGCCGACCCGGAGTACTGGGTGCGGCACGTTCGCCAGGCGGTCCGGTTCGCGGACGCCGTCCAGACGCTCGCGGCCAAGGGTGTGACGGCGTTCCTGGAGGTCGGCCCGGGCGGTCTGACCTCGATGGTTCAGGAGACGTCGGCGGACGCCGTCGCCGTCCCGGCCCTGCGCGCCGACCGCGCCGAGGCCGAGGCCTTCACCACCGCCCTGGCCCAGCTCCACACCCACGGCATCACCCTCGACTGGGACGCCGTCTTTGCCGGTCGCGGCGCCCGACGCGTGGACCTGCCGACCTATGCCTTCCAGCGCCGCCACTACTGGCTGGAGGCGCCCGCGACCGCCGGGGACGTGACCTCCGTCGGCCTGGCCGCGGCCGAGCACGCCCTGCTGGGAGCGGCGGTGAGCCTGCCCGACGGCGGCGTTCTGCTCACCGGCCGTCTGTCGCTCCCCACCCACCCCTGGCTGGCCGACCACGCCGTGTCCGGTGTGACCCTGCTGCCCGGCACGGCCTTCCTGGAGATGGCCGTCCGGGCCGGCGACGAGGCCGGGTGCGACCGGGTGGACGAACTGACCCTCGCCGCACCGCTGGTGCTCCCCGCGCGGGACGCGGTGCAGCTACGGGTGACCGTCGGAGCCGCCGACGCGACCGGGCGGCAGGCACTGGAGATCCACTCGCGCTCCGAGGACGGCGCGGCGGCGGATGCCCCGTGGACCAGCCACGCCACCGGCCTCCTCGCGCGGGCCGTGGACGCGGTCTCGCCGGACACCGTCGACGCGGCCGTCTGGCCGCCCGCCGGTGCGACGGCGGTGGACATCGACGGCTGCTACGAGCGACTGGAGGAGGCCGGCTTCGGCTACGGCCCGGTGTTCCGGGGCCTGCGTGCCGTGTGGCGGCACGGGTCGGCGCTCCTGGCCGAGGTCGCGCTGCCCGAGGATGTCCCGGTGGCCGGCTTCGCCCTGCACCCGGCCCTGCTCGACTCCGCCCTGCACGCGATGGGCCTGGGTGGGTTCCTCGCCGACGGCCCCGAGGGGCGGCTGCCGTTCTCGTGGAGCGGGGTGGGCGTGTCCGCCACGGGCGCGACCGCGTTGCGGGTCCGGCTGGCCCCGGTGACCGGCTCCGCTTCCGGAGCGCACGCCGTGTCGCTGTCGATCGCGGACGGCGAAGGCCGGCCGGTGGCCTCGGTGGAGGCGCTGGGCCTGCGGTCGGTGACGGGCGAGCAGCTCGCGGCCGCCGGATCGGCGGTGGCGGGCTCGCTCTACCGGGTGGAGTGGGTGCCGGGGTCGGTGGCGGCGGGTGAGGTTGTCGAGGTGGAGGTCCGTGAGGGTCTGGAGGCTCCGGGGGCCGATGCGGAGGTGCCCGGGCGTCTGGCGGTGGTGTGCCCGCCGTCGGGTGCGGGTGCCGAGGGTGTGCGTGCGGTTGTCGGCGGCGTGTTGGAGCTGTTGAAGGAGTGGGTGCGCGAACAGCGCTTCGAGGGTTCGCGGTTGGTCGTGGTGACCTGTGGCGGGGCCGGCGAGGGTGCTGTTGATGCGGGTCAGGCGGCGGTGTGGGGTCTGGTGCGGTCGGCGCAGTCGGAGCATCCGGGCCGGTTCGTGCTGGTGGATGTGGAAGCGGAGGCCGGGGACGTCGGGGTGGCGGTGTCGGCGGCCGTGGCGTCGGGTGAGCCGCAGGTCGCGGTGCGTGGTGGCCGGGTGCTGGTGCCGCGTCTGACGAGGGTGGCTGCCGTTGAGAGCGCTGCTGTTCCCTTGGCCGAGGGTGGCACGGTGCTGGTGACGGGCGCCTCGGGCACGCTGGGGCGTCTGGTGGCGCGGCATCTGGTCGCCGGGCACGGCGTGCGGCGGCTGCTGTTGGTGAGCCGCCGCGGGGCGCTGGCGCCGGGTGCGGCGGAGTTCGAGGCCGAACTCGCCGCTCTGGGCGCGGAGGCGGTCACGGCGGCCTGTGACGTGGCGGATCGTGACGCGCTGGCCGCGCTGCTGGCGGCCGTCCCGGCGGAGCACCCGCTGACGGGGGTGGTGCATGCGGCGGGTGTGACGGACGACGGGCTGGTCGAGTCGTTGTCGTCGGAGCGGGTCGACCGGGTGTTCCGTCCGAAGGTGGATGCGGCGCTGCATCTGGACGAGTTGACGCGGGGCCTGGAGCTGTCGGCGTTCGTGCTGTTCTCCTCCGCTGCCGGTGTGCTGGGCAGTGCGGGGCAGGGCAACTACGCGGCGGCGAACGTCTTCCTGGACGCGCTCGCGCGGCGACGCCGGGCGGCCGGGCTGCCGGCGGTGTCGATGGCCTGGGGCCTGTGGGCCCAGGACAGTGCGCTCAGCGGCGAGCTGAGCGAGGTGGACCGGCGCCGGATCTCCCGGTCCGGGATGGCCGCGATCGAGACCGAGGACGGCCTGGCGCTCTTCGACGCTGCTCTTCGCAGTGCGGATCCGGTGGTCGTGCCCATCCGGCTGGAGACCGCCACGCTGGCCGCCCAGGCCCGCTCCGGGGCACTGCCGGCGCTGCTCAGCGGCCTGGTGCGCACCCCGCTGCGGCGCACGCTCGACGGCTCCGCCACGACGGTGACCGGTTCGACGTTGGCCCGGCGACTGGCGGGCCGCCCCGCCGCCGAGCAGCTCGACATCGTCCAGGCCCTGGTGCGCGAGCAGGCGGCCACGGTCCTGGGGCACGAGTCGGCGGCCACCGTCGCGGTGGACCGCCAGTTCAGGGAGCTGGGCTTCGACTCGCTGACGGCGGTGGAGCTGCGGAACGCGTTGAACGCGGTCTGTGGGGTGCGGTTGCCGGCGACGCTGGTGTTCGACCATCCGACGCCGGAGGCGTTGGCGCGGTACCTGCTGGCCGAGTTGGTGGGCGCGTCGGGGGCCGAGCGGGAGGTTTCCGGTCCTGCTCTGCCGTCGGTGGACGGTGAGGCGATCGCGATCGTCGGTATGAGCTGCCGCTACCCGGGCGGGGTCGCCTCGCCGGAGGAGTTGTGGCGGTTGGTGGCTGAGGGTGGTGATGCGATCGGGGGGTTCCCGGCGGACCGTGGCTGGGATCTGGAGGGGCTGTATCACCCGGATCCGGAGCATGCCGGTACGAGTTACACGCGTGAGGGTGGATTCCTGTACGGGGCTGGGGAGTTCGATCCGTCGTTCTTCGGGATCTCGCCGCGTGAGGCGCTGGCGATGGACCCGCAGCAGCGGCTGCTGCTGGAGACGTCCTGGGAGGCGTTCGAGCGGGCGGGGATCGACCCGACCTCGGTGAAGGGCTCGCGGACCGGCGTCTTCGCCGGCGTCATGTACCACGACTACGCGTCGCAGCTCGCGGAGGTGCCGGACGGCCTCGAAGGCCACCTCGGTATGGGGACCTCCGGCAGCGTGGCGTCCGGCCGGGTGGCCTACACCTTCGGTCTGGAGGGGCCGGCGGTGACGGTGGACACGGCCTGCTCCTCGTCGCTGGTGGCGCTGCACCTGGCGGCGCAGGCGCTGCGCTCCGGCGAGTGCTCGCTGGCGCTGGTCGGCGGTGTCACCGTGATGGCGACACCGAACACCTTCATCGAGTTCAGCCGGCAGCGCGGGTTGTCGGCGGACGGCCGCTGCAAGGCGTTCGGCGCCGGGGCGGACGGTACGGGCTGGGCCGAGGGCGTGGGCATGCTGCTGGTCGAGCGGCTGTCGGACGCGGAGCGCAACGGGCATCCGGTGCTGGCGGTGGTGCGGGGTTCGGCGGTGAACCAGGACGGTGCGTCGAACGGGCTGACGGCGCCGAACGGGCCGTCGCAGCAGCGGGTGATCCGCCAGGCGCTGGCGAGTGCCGGGCTGTCGGCGGCGGACGTGGACGTGGTGGAGGCGCACGGGACCGGGACGACGCTGGGTGATCCGATCGAGGCCCAGGCACTGCTGGCGACGTACGGGCAGGACCGCGAACGGCCGCTGTGGCTCGGGTCGATCAAGTCGAACATCGGTCACACGCAGGCCGCGGCGGGTGTGGCGGGTGTGATCAAGATGGTGATGGCGATGCGGCACGGGGTGCTGCCCCGCACGCTGCACGTCGATGAGCCCTCGCCGCACGTGGATTGGTCGGCGGGCGCGGTGCGGCTGCTGACCGAGCCGGTGGAGTGGCCTTCCGGTGATCGTCCGCGCCGGGCCGGGGTCTCCTCGTTCGGGGTCAGCGGCACCAACGCGCACGTCGTGCTGGAGCAGCCCCCGGCGGTGGTTACCGACGAACGGCCGCCGAGTGCGCCGGTGCGCGACGGGGCCGTCGTGCCGTGGACACTGTTCGCCAAGGACGAGCCCGCGCTGCGGGCGCAGGCGCGACGCCTGGCCGCGTTTGTCACCGAGTACCCGGAGCTCGACCCGGTGGACCTCGGCTACTCGCTGGCAACCTCGCGCGCCGCGCTGGAGCACCGCGCGGTGGTGGTGGGCCGGGACCGGGAGGAACTGCTCCAGGCCGTGGCCGCGACAGCCGAGGACCGGCAGCCCGTCGGGTCGGCGCGGGGCTCTGCCTCGCCGGACGCCGGGCTCGCGGTTCTCTTCTCGGGGCAGGGGAGTCAGCGGCTGGGGATGGGACGTGAGCTGCACGCCGCGTTCCCGGTGTTCGCGGAGGCCTTCGACGAGGTGTGTGCAGCCTTGGACGTTCACCTTGAACGGCCTTTGCGTGAGGTGGTGTTCGGGGAGGACGTGGAGCTTCTGGGGCAGACCGAGTTCACGCAGCCAGCGTTGTTCGCGGTGGAGGTGGCGCTGTTCCGGCTGGTGGAGTCGTGGGGTGTGCGGGCGGACTTCCTGGCCGGGCACTCGATCGGCGAGTTCGCCGCCGCCCACGTGGCCGGCGTCCTCTCGCTGGCGGACGCCGCTGAACTGGTGGTGGTGCGTGGCCGGTTGATGCAGGAGCTGCCGTCGGGTGGTGCGATGGTGGCGGTGCGGGCCTCGGAGGGCGAGGTGCTGCCGCTGCTGGAAGGCCGCGAGGATGTGATCGGTATCGCGGCCGTCAACGGCCCTTCCTCGGTGGTGCTTTCGGGCGCCGAGGACGCGGTGGCGGAGGTCGTCGAGCTGCTGGCGGCCGACGGTCGGCGGACGAAGCGGCTCACGGTTTCGCACGCGTTCCACTCGCCGCTGATGGAACCGATGCTGGCGGGCTTCCGCGAGGTCGCCGAGCGCGTCACGTTCGCCGAGCCGACCCGCCCGATCGTCTCGACGCTCACCGGGCAGCTCGTCACCGCCGAGGAGTTGGCCGACCCGGAGTACTGGGTGCGGCACATCCGCCAGGCGGTCCGGTTCGCGGACGCCGTCCAGACGCTCGCGGCCAAGGGTGTGACGGCGTTCCTGGAGGTCGGCCCCGGCGGCCTGACCTCGATGGTCCAGGAGAGCCTGGCCGAGACCGTCGCCGTCCCCACCCTGCGCGCCGACCGCGCCGAGGCCGAGGCCTTCACCACCGCCCTCGCCCAGCTCCACACCCACGGCATCACC
The DNA here is from genome assembly GCF_042887135.1 of Kitasatospora sp. NPDC057965. Classification (NCBI taxonomy): domain Bacteria; kingdom Bacillati; phylum Actinomycetota; class Actinomycetes; order Kitasatosporales; family Streptomycetaceae; genus Kitasatospora; species Kitasatospora sp. NPDC057965. Next base: position 372,258 of record NZ_JBHVPZ010000005.1, on the reverse strand, counting down.
CTCGATTGGGACGCCGTGTTCAGCGGCACCGGCGCCCGGCGCGTGGACCTGCCGACCTACGCCTTCCAGCACGAGCGGTACTGGTTGGAGTCGGGCCGGCCGGCGGGTGACATCACGGCGGCGGGTCTGACAGCGGCCGAGCACCCCTTGCTGGGAGCGGCGGTGGCGCTCGCGGGCGGTGAGGGTGCGCTGCTGACCGGCCGGTTGTCGCTGGCGGCGCAGCCGTGGCTGGCGGACCACGTCGTGACGGGCGCGGTCCTGCTGCCCGGGACGGCGCTGGTGGACCTGGTGCTGCGGGCGGGTGACGAGGTGGGCTGCGACCTGCTGGAGGAGCTGACCCTCCGGGCGCCGCTGGTCCTTCCCGAGCGGGGCGCGGTGCAGCTGCAGATCACGGTCGGCGGCGCCGACGAGACCGGCCGCCGCGCGGTGAGCGTGTACGCGCGGGCGGAGGCGGGCGACGGCGCCGAACCGTGGATCTGCCACGCGACCGGAGCGGTCGCACCGGGGCGGGGCGAGGCGTTCGACCTCGTGGAGTGGCCGCCGAGTGCGGCGGAGGCCGTGGCGACCGAGGGCTGCTACGACCGCCTCGCCGAACTGGGCCTGGACTACGGCCCGGTGTTCCGGGGGCTGCGCAAGGTGTGGCGGCGCGGGGAGGAGGTGTTCGCCGAGGTCGTGCTGCCGGAGGACACGGAGGCCGGCGGCTTCGGTGTCCACCCGGCGCTGCTGGACGCGGCCCTGCACGCGGTCGGCTTGGGCGGGCTGCTTCCCGACACCGGTCAGGGGCGGATCCCGTTCTCCTGGAGCGGGGTGCGGCTCGCGGCGACCGGCGCACACGCGCTGCGCGTGCGGCTGGCCCCGGCCGGGCAGGACGCCGTCTCGCTGCTGGTCGCCGACACCACCGGCCGCCCCGTCGCCTCGGTCGATTCCCTGGTCCTGCGCCCCTTCTCCGGCGAGGAGTTGAGCGCTGCCCGCAGTGGCCGGCCGGACTCGCTCCACCGCGTCGACTGGACGGTGCTGCCCGTCGAGTGGCGGTCGATGGGCGAGTCGTGGGCCGTCATCGGAGAGGACGACGGCCTGCGCGCCGCCGTCGAGGAGACCGGAGCACGCGCCGACTTCCACCCGGACCTGCCCGCCGTGCTGCGGCGGCTGGAGAGCGGTGGCCGGGCGCCCGAGGTGGTCCTGGCCGCCGTGGGCGGCAAGGCCGACAGCGACCACCCCGCCGAGCACGTGCACCGCAGCGTCCACCGGATGCTGGAGCTGTTGCAGCGGTGGGTGTCCGACGAGCGGCTCACCGACTCCCGGCTCGTGGTGCTGACCGGCAACGCCGTGGTCGCGCGGGACGGCGACAAGGAGGTCGACCCGGCCCAGGCCGCCGTCCGGGGCCTGGTGCGCTCCGCGCAGTCGGAACACCCGGGCCGCTTCCTCCTGGTCGACCTGGACCGGGACGCGGACTCGGTGCGCGCCCTGCCCGCACTGCTCGACGCGGGCGAGGAGCAGGTCGCGGTGCGCGACGGCCAGGTGCTGGTGCCCCGGCTCGCAAGGATCGGGACGACGGACGAGGATCCCGCCGTCCCCTTCGTCGAGGGTGGCACGGTGCTGGTGACGGGCGCGTCGGGCGCGTTGGGGCGTGTGGTGGCGCGGCATCTGGTGGCCGAGCGGGGTGTGCGGCGGCTGTTGCTGGTGAGCCGTTCGGGTGCGGGTGCCGAGGGCATGGCCGACTTGGTCGGGGAGTTGACGGCGGCGGGTGCCGAGGTCGCTGTCGAGGCCTGCGACGTGGCGGATCGTGACGCGCTGGCCGGCCTGCTGGCGGCCGTCCCGGCGGAGCATCCGCTGACGGGGGTGGTGCATGCGGCGGGTGTGACGGACGACGGGCTGGTCGAGTCGTTGTCGTCGGAGCGGGTCGACCGGGTGTTCGGTCCGAAGGTGGATGCGGCGCTGCATCTGGACGAGTTGACGCGGGACTTGGAGCTGTCGGCGTTCGTCCTCTTCTCCTCCGCTGCCGGTGTGTTCGGCAGTGCGGGGCAGGGCAACTACGCGGCGGCGAACGCGTTCCTGGACGCGCTCGCGTTGCAGCGGCGGGCGGCCGGGCTGCCCGCGGTGTCGCTGGCCTGGGGCCTGTGGGCCGAAGGCAGTGGGATCACCGGTCGGATGACGGCGGCGGACCACGCCAGGACGGCCCGCGGTGGAGTGCTGCCGCTCGCCACCGAGGAAGGCCTGGCGCTCTTCGACGCCGCCGCCTCCGGCCGGGTCGGGACGACCGTCGTGCCGCTGCGGCTGGACCCCGCGGGTCTGCGGGCCCAGGCCGCGGACGGCTCGCTGCCCGCGCTGCTGCGGGGGCTGGTGCGGACGCCGGCCCGGCGGGCCGCCACGAGCGCGACGCCGGACGCGGCGGTGACGCTGGCGGCCCGGCTGACCGGCCTGGGCGAGGCCGAGCAGCAGAAGCTGCTGCTGGACGTGGTCTGCGAGCACGTGGCATCCGTCCTCGGGCTCGCCTCGCCCCAGGCGGTGCGTCCCGAACGGCAGTTGCGCGAACTCGGGTTCGACTCGCTGACCGCGGTCGACCTGCGCAACCGCCTCGCCACGGCGAGCGGACTGCGGCTGCCGCCCACGCTGATCTTCGACTACCCGACGCCCAACGAGCTCGCCGAGTACCTGCGCGCCGAGACCGCGCCGGCGGCGCCCGGGGTCGGTGCGCTGCTCGCCGAACTGGACGACCTGGAGGCGACGTTGAGCACGGTGGCACCGGACGACGAAGGCCGGACGGCCGTCGCCTCGCGGCTGCGGGCGCTCGCGGCGCTGTGGGCGGACGCCGCCCCGGCGGAGCGGACCGGAATCGCCGACGAGCTCGGCGGAGCGACCGACGACGAGATGTACGACTTCATCGGCAAGGAGTTCGGCATCTCCTGACCCCCGGAGAGTTGGCGGACAACTCCCTTTCCCCACAACGAATCTGCCGGATCCCGGCTCCACGAGATATCTGCAAGAGGGTGGCCTCAGGTGAACAACGAGGATAAGCTCCGCTACTTCCTCCGACGTGTGACGGCGGACCTGCACGAGGCCCGCGAGCGGCTCCAGAAGATCGACGACTCCCAGCAGGAGCCGATCGCGATCGTGGCGATGAGCTGCCGCTATCCCGGCGGCGTCGACTCGCCGGAGGACCTCTGGCGACTGCTGGCGGACGGCGGCGACGCGATCTCGGAGTTCCCCGCCGACCGCGGCTGGGATCTGGACGCGCTCTACGACCCCGACCCCGACACCCGCGGCACCAGCCATGTGCGGGAGGGCGGATTCCTCGACGGCATCGACCTCTTCGACGCCGGCCTCTTCGAGATCTCACCCCGTGAGGCCCTCACCATGGACCCGCAGCAGCGGCTGCTGCTGGAGACCTCGTGGGAGGCTTTCGAGCGGGCGGGGATCGACCCGACCTCGCTGCGGGGCAGCCGGACCGGCGTGTTCGCCGGCGTGATGTACCACGACCACTCGGCCGTCCTGCAGCAGGCCGTCGAGGACGTCGAGGGCTACATCGGGACGGGCAGCGCCGCCAGCGTCGTCTCGGGCCGGGTGGCCTACACCTTCGGCCTGGAGGGGCCGGCGGTGACGGTGGACACGGCGTGCTCCTCGTCGCTGGTGGCGCTGCACCTGGCGGTGCAGGCGCTGCGGCAGGGGGAGTGCGCGCTGGCGCTGGCCGGCGGTGTCACCGCGATGTCCAACCCCACGGCGTTCGTGGACTTCAGCCGCCAACGCGGGCTGGCCGCGGACGGCCGCTGCAAGCCCTTCGCGGCGGCGGCGGACGGCACCGGGTGGGCCGAGGGTGTCGGCGTGCTGCTGCTGGAGCGGCTGTCGGACGCGGAGCGCAACGGGCATCCGGTGCTGGCGGTGGTGCGGGGTTCGGCGGTGAACCAGGACGGTGCGTCGAACGGGCTTACGGCGCCGAACGGGCCGTCGCAGCAGCGGGTGATCCGGCAGGCGCTGGCGAACGCGGGGCTGTCGGCGGCGGACGTGGACGTGGTGGAGGCGCACGGCACCGGGACGACGCTGGGCGATCCGATCGAGGCGCAGGCGCTGCTGGCGACGTACGGGCGGGGCCGCGAACGGCCGCTGTGGCTCGGGTCGTTGAAGTCCAACGTCGGCCACACCCAGGCGGCGGCCGGGGTGGGCGGCATCATCAAGATGGTCCAGGCGCTGCGGCACGAGCTGCTGCCGAAGACCCTGCACGTGGACGAGCCGACGCCACACGTCGATTGGTCGGCGGGCGCGGTGGAGCTGCTGACCGAACCGGTGGCCTGGCCGGCGGGCGAGCGTCCGCGGCGCGCTGCCGTCTCCTCCTTCGGCTTCAGCGGGACCAACGCGCACGTCATCGTCGAGCAGGCCCCCGAAGCCGGGGCGGGCGAGCCGGCCACCGGGGCCCCGCAGGTCCCCGGGCCGCTCCGGCCGCTGGTTCCCGTGCTGCTCGCGGCCAAGAGCCCGGCGGCGCTGCGCGAACAGGCCGCACGCCTCCTCGCCCGTACGGATGCCGACCCCGGGCTCACGGTGGCGGACCTCGGCTTCTCCACCGCGACGACGCGGGCCGCTCTCGACCACCGGGCGGTGATCGTCGCGGCGGACCGCGAGGACCTGTGCGAGGCCCTGGGCGCGCTAGCGCGGGACGAGCCCGCCGCGGGCGTGGTCACCGGGGCGGTGGCCCCTCGGAGTCTGGCTGCCCTGGTCTTCTCGGGGCAGGGGAGCCAGCGGCTGGGGATGGGGCGTGAGCTGTCCGCGTCCTTCCCGGTGTTCGCGGAGGCCTTCGACGAGGTCTGCGCCGCCGTGGACGCTCACCTCGAATGGCCGTTGCGTGAGGTGGTGTTCGGGGAGGACGCGGAGCTGCTCAACCGGACCGAGTTCACTCAGCCGGCGTTGTTCGCGGTGGAGGTGGCGCTGTTCCGGCTGGTGGAGTCGTGGGGTGTGCGGGCGGACTTCCTGGCCGGGCACTCGATCGGTGAGCTGGCCGCGGCTCACGTCGCGGGAGTGTTCTCGCTGGCCGATGCCGCCGAACTGGTGGTGGCGCGCGGCCGGTTGATGCAGGAGCTGCCGTCGGGTGGTGCGATGGTGGCGGTGCAGGCCTCGGAGGACGAGGTGGCGCCGCTGCTGGAAGGCCGTGCGGACCTGGTGGGCATCGCCGCCGTCAACGGCCCCACGTCGGTGGTCATTTCCGGCGCCGAGGAGACCGTGGCGGAGGTCGTCGACCTGCTCGCCGCCGACGGCCGGCGCACCAAGCGGCTCACCGTCTCGCACGCCTTCCACTCGCCGCTGATGGAGCCGATGCTGGCCCGCTTCCGCGAGGTCGCGCAGCGCGTGACCTTCGCCGAGCCGACCCGCCCGATCGTCTCCACCCTCACCGGGAAGCTCCTCACCGCCGAGGAGTTGGCCGACCCCGACTACTGGGTGCGCCACGTCCGGCACGCCGTCCGGTTCGCCGACGCCGTGCAGACCCTGGAGGACCAGGGAGCGACGGCGTTCCTGGAGATCGGCCCCGGCGGCCTGACCTCGATGGTCCACGAGAGTCTGGCCGAGACCGTCGCCGTCGCGGCCCTGCGCGCCGACCGCGCCGAGGCCGAGGCCTTCACCATCGCCCTGGCCCAGCTCCACACCCACGGCATCACCCTCGATTGGGACGCCGTGTTCAGCGGCACCGGCGCCCGGCGCGTGGACCTGCCGACCTACGCCTTCCAGCACGAGCGGTACTGGCTCGACACCCGCCCGGCCGTCGGTGACCTCACCGGCTCGGGCCTGTGGTCGGCGGACCACCCGCTGCTGGCAGCGGCGGTCACGCTGGCCGACGGTGACGGTGTGCTGCTGACCGGCCGGCTGTCGCTCGCGACGCACGCGTGGCTGGCGGATCACGTCGTGATGGGAACGGTCCTGCTGCCCGGCACGGCGCTGGTGGAGTTGGCGATCCGGGCCGGCGACCAGGTGGGCTGTGACCGTGTCGAGGAGCTGACCCTGGAGTCGCCGCTGGTGCTGCCCGAGCAGGGCGGTGTTCACGTCCAGGTCCAGGTGGACGGCGCCGACCCGTCGGGCCGTCGCGCCGTGCGGCTCTACTCACGGCTGGACGACGCCACCGCCGCCGTGCCGTGGACCTGCCACGCCACCGGTGTGCTCGCGACGGCCCAGCCGTCGACGGCGGAGCGCGTGGAGTCCGAGCCGGCCGCGTGGCCGCCCGCGGGCGCCGTCGGGGTCGACGTCGACGGGCTGTACGACCGTCTCGCCGAACTGGGCCTGGCGTACGGCCCCGTGTTCCGGGGTGTGCGGGCCGGGTGGCGACGTGGCGACGAGGTCTTTGCCGAGGTCGCGCTGCCGGAGGGCGTCGCGGCGACGGGCTTCGGTGTGCACCCCGCTCTGCTGGACGCGGCCCTGCACGCCGTCGGCCTGGGCGACTTCGTCGCGGAGCCGGACGAGGGGCGGATTCCGTTCGCGTGGAGCGGGGTCAGCGTGTCCGCCACCGGGGCGACGGCGCTGCGGGTCCGGCTGACCCCGGCGGCCGGCTCCGGCGTCGGCACGGGCACGGTCGCGCTCCTGGCTGCGGACGGTACCGGCCGGCCGGTGCTGTCGGTCGAGTCGTTGATGTTGCGCCCGGTGGCCGCGGAGCAGCTGGCCGCCGCGCGCGACGAGCAGCGCGACACGCTCTACCGGGTGGAGTGGGTGCCGGGGTCGGTGGCGGCGGGTGAGGTTGTCGAGGTGGAGGTCCGTGAGGGCCTGGAGGCTCCGGGGGCCGATGCGGAGGTGCCCGGGCATCTGGTGGTGGTGTGCCCGCCGTCGGGTGCGGGTGCCGAGGGTGTGCGTGCGGTTGTCGGCGGCGTGTTGGAGCTGTTGAAGGAGTGGCTGGGAGAGGAGCGCTTCGAGGGTTCGCGGTTGGTCGTGGTGACCCGTGGCGGGGCCGGCGAGGGTGCTGTTGATGCGGGTCGGGCGGCGGTGTGGGGTCTGGTGCGGTCGGCGCAGTCGGAGCATCCGGGCCGGTTCGTGCTGGTGGATGTGGAACCGGGGGCCGGGGACGTCGGGGTGGCGGTGTCGGCGGCCGTGGCGTCGGGTGAGCCGCAGGTCGCGGTGCGTGGTGGCCGGGTGCTGGTGCCGCGTCTGACGAGGGTGGCTGCCGCCGAGAGCGCTGCTGTTCCCTTGGCCGAGGGTGGCACGGTGCTGGTGACGGGCGCCTCGGGCACGCTGGGGCGTCTGGTGGCGCGGCATCTGGTCGCCGGGCACGGCGTGCGGCGGCTGCTGCTGGTGAGCCGTTCGGGTGCGGGTGCCGAGGGCATGGCCGAGTTGGTGGCGGAGTTGACGGCGGAGGGTGCCGAGGTCGCTGTCGAGGCCTGTGACGTGGCGGACCGTGACGCGCTGGCCGGCCTGCTGGCGGCCGTCCCGGCGGAGCACCCGCTGACGGGGGTGGTGCACGCGGCGGGTGTGACCGACGACGGGCTGATCGCGTCCTTGTCGTCGGAGCGGATCGACCGGGTGTTCCGTCCGAAGGTGGATGCGGCACTGCATCTGGACGAGTTGACGCGGGACTTGGAGCTGTCGGCGTTCGTGCTGTTCTCCTCCGCCGCCGGTGTGTTCGGCAGTGCGGGGCAGGGCAATTACGCGGCGGCGAACGCGTTCCTGGACGCGCTCGCGCGGCGGCGCCGGGCGGCCGGGCTGCCCGCGGTGTCGCTGGCCTGGGGCCTGTGGGCCCAGGACAGTGCGCTCAGCGGCGAGTTGAACGAGGTGGACCGGCGCCGGATCTCCCGCTCCGGGATGACCGCGATCGAGACCGAGGACGGCCTGGCGCTCTTCGACGCCGCCCTGCGCACAGCGGATCCGGTCGTGGTGGCGGCGCGTTGGGACGCCCGGGTCCTGCGGAAGTCGGCCCGATCCGGGGAGCTGCCGGTCGTGCTGCGGAACCTGGTGCCCGCCTCGGTGCGTCGCGTCGCCGCTTCCGAGGCCGGGCGGTCCGGGGCGTCGTCGGCGACGGCGCTCCGGTTGGCCGGGCAGTCCGAAGCGCAGCAGTACGAGCTGCTGGTGGAGCTGGTGCGCACCCATGCCGCCGCGGTCCTGGGCCACGGCCGCGCCGAGTCGATCCAAGCGGCGCAGGCGTTCCGCGAGTTGGGATTCGACTCGCTGACGGCCGTCGAACTCCGCAACCGGCTCGGTGCCGCCACCGGTGTGCGACTGCCGGCCGGCCTGGTCTTCGACTACCCGACGCCCGCCGCGCTGGCCGGCTTCCTGCGGGATCAGCTGGCCGAAGCACCGCGCCCCGCAGCTGCCGCCGTCACCGCGGCCCGGGCGGACGAGCCGATCGCGATCGTCGCGATGAGCTGCCGCTACCCCGGCGGAGTGAGCTCGCCGGAGGAGCTGTGGCAGCTGCTGGCCTCGGGCACGGACGCCATCTCCGAGTTCCCCGTCGACCGCGGCTGGGACCTCGGCCTGCTCTCCGCCGACGGTCCCGACGAGGCCGGCACCAGCCACACCCGCGAGGGCGGGTTCCTGCACGACGCGGGCGAGTTCGACGCGGCCTTCTTCGGGATCTCGCCGCGTGAGGCGCTGGCGATGGACCCGCAGCAGCGGCTGCTGCTGGAGACGTCCTGGGAGGCGTTCGAGCGGGCGGGGATCGACCCGACGTCGGTGAAGGGCTCGGACACCGGAGTCTTCGCCGGGGTGATGTACCACGACTACGCCTCCTCGCTGCAGACGGTCCCCGAGGGTGTGGAGGGCTTTCTCGGCACCGGAAACTCGGGCAGCGTCATCTCGGGGCGGCTCTCCTATTCCTTCGGCCTGGAGGGGCCGGCGGTGACGGTGGACACGGCGTGCTCGTCCTCGTTGGTGGCCCTGCACCTGGCCGTGCAGGCGCTGCGCTCGGGCGAGTGCTCGCTGGCGCTGGCCGGCGGCGTCACCGTGATGGCCGGGCCGGGGGCGTTTGTCGAGTTCAGCCGGCAGCGCGGGCTGGCGCCGGACGGCCGCTGCAAGGCGTTCGGCGCCGAGGCCGACGGAACGGGCTGGGGCGAGGGCGTCGGCATGCTGCTGGTGGAGCGGCTGTCGGACGCCGAGCGCAACGGACACCCGGTGCTGGCGGTGGTGCGCGGCAGCGCCATCAACCAGGACGGTGCCTCCAACGGTCTCACGGCACCCAACGGCCCCGCCCAGCAGCGGGTGATCCGGCAGGCGCTGGCCAACGCCGGGCTCGCTCCCACGGACATCGACGCGGTGGAGGCACACGGCACGGGCACCCGGCTGGGTGACCCGATCGAGGCGCAGGCGCTGCTGACGACGTACGGGCAGGACCGTGAACGGCCGCTGTGGCTGGGCTCGTTGAAGTCGAACATCGGTCACACCCAGGCGGCGGCCGGGGTCGGCGGCGTGATCAAGATGGTCCAGGCGCTCCGGCACGAGGTGCTGCCCAGGACCCTGCACGCGGAGCGGCCGTCCCCGCACATCGACTGGTCGAGCGGTGCGGTGCGACTGCTGACCGAACCGGTCGCATGGCCCTCCGGCGACCGTCCGCGCCGGGCCGGCGTCTCCTCGTTCGGCTTCAGCGGGACCAATGCGCACATCATCATCGAGCAGGCCCCGGCGGCGTCGGCCCCGCGCCGTGAGGCGGAGCGGGGTGACGGCGGCGTCATGGCGCCGTGGATGCTGTCGGCGAAGTCTCCCGAAGCCCTGCGGGACCAGGCGGCACGGCTGCTCGCGTTCGCCCGGGAGCGTGACGACCTGGTGGCGGCCGATGTGGCGTACGCGTTGGCCACGTCCAGGGCGGTGCTGGAGCACCGCGCGGCGGTGGTCGCGCCGGATGTGGCGGCGGCGCTGGAGGGCCTGCGTGCGCTGGTGGACGGTGAGTCGTCCGGGGCGGTGGTCCGTGGTGTCGCGGTGCCGGGAGCGAAGGTCGCGCTGCTCTTCTCGGGGCAGGGGAGTCAGCGGGTGGGGATGGGGCGCGAGCTGGAGGCGGCCTTCCCGGTGTTCGCGGAGGCCTTCGACGAGGCCTGCGCCGCGGTCGACGCCCACCTTGAACGGCCGTTGCGCGAGGTGGTGTTCGGCGAGGAAGCGGAGCTGCTGGACCGGACGGAGTTCACTCAGCCAGCGCTGTTCGCGATCGAGGTCGCGCTCTTCCGCCTGGTGGAGTCGTGGGGCGTGCGGGCGGACTTCCTGGCCGGTCACTCGATCGGCGAGTTCGCCGCCGCCCATGTCGCGGGCGTGCTCTCGCTGGCCGACGCAGCCGAACTGGTGGTGGCGCGTGGCCGGTTGATGCAGGAGCTGCCGTCGGGTGGCGCGATGGTGGCGGTCCGGGCCGCCGAGCACGAGGTGGCGCCGCTGCTGGCCGGCCGCGAGGACCTGGTGGGCATAGCAGCGGTCAACGGCCCTGTCTCGGTGGTCCTTTCGGGTGCCGAGGACGCCGTGACGGAGGTCGCCGAGCTGCTCGCGGCCGCCGGCCGCCGCACCAAGCGGCTCGCCGTCTCGCACGCCTTCCACTCGCCGCTGATGGAGCCGATGCTGGCCCGCTTCCGCGAGGTCGCGCAGCGTGTCACCTTCTCCGAGCCGACCCGCCCGATCGTCTCGACGCTCACCGGACAGCCGCTCACCGCCGAGGAGTTGGCCGACCCCGAATACTGGGTTCGCCACGTCCGCCACGCCGTCCGGTTCGCCGACGCGGTGAAGACCCTGGAGGACCGGGGAGCGACGGCGTTCCTGGAGGTCGGCCCCGGCGGTCTGACCTCGATGGTCCAGGAGACGTCGCCCGACACCGTCGCCGTCCCGGCCCTGCGCGCCGACCGCCCCGAGGCCGAGTCCTTCACCACCGCCCTCGCCCGGCTCCACACCCACGGCATCACCCTCGACTGGAACGCCGTCTTCGCCGGCACCGACGCCCGACGCGTCGACCTGCCGACCTATGCCTTCCAGCGCCGCCGCTTCTGGCTGGAGTCCGGTCCGGCGGTCGGCGACGTCACCTCGGCGGGCCTGTCGGCGGCCGAGCACCCCTTGCTGGGAGCCGCCGTCACACTGGCCGGCGGCGAGGGCGTGCTGCTCACGGGTCGGCTGTCCCTGCCCACCCATCCCTGGCTCGCCGATCACGCGGTGCTGGGCACCGTACTGCTTCCCGGCACCGCTCTGGTGGACCTCGCGCTGCGGGCCGCCGACGAGGTGGGTTGCGACCTCCTGGAGGAGCTGACGATCCAGGCGCCGCTCGCCCTGCCCGAGCAGGCCGGTGTCCAGCTCCAGGTGGTCGTGGCCCCCGCCGACGGCGCCGGCCGCCGCACGCTGACGATCTACTCCCGCGCGGCCCACCCTGACGCGCCCGACCAGCCGTGGACCGGTCACGCCACGGGCGTGCTCGGTGCCGGCGGCCCGGGCGCGCAGTTCGAGCTGCCCGCCTGGCCCCCGCCGGGGGCGGGCGTGCTCGACACCGAGGCGCTGTACGAGCGGTTGGCGGGTTCCGGGCTCGACTACGGCCCGGTGTTCCGGGGCCTGCGGGCGGCCTGGCGGCAGGGTGACACCGTGTTCGCGGAGGTCGCCCTGCCCGAGGGCACGCAGACCGCCGGGTTCGGTGTCCACCCGGCGCTGCTGGACGCGGCGCTGCACGCCGTCGCCCTGGGCGGGCTGCTGCCCGACACCGGCCGGACCCGCGTTCCCTTCTCCTGGAGCGGGGTGCGCCGGTACGAGTCCGGCGCGGTCGTGCTGCGGGTGCGGATCGCCCCGGCCGGAGCGGACGCGGTGTCCCTGCTGGCCGCGGACGGGGCGGGGCGGCTCGTCGCCTCGGTCGACTCCCTCGTCCTGAGGCCGGTCTCCGCGGAGCAGTTGGCCGCTGCCCGCACCGGGCAGCCGGACGCGCTCTACCGGGTGACCTGGGCGCCCCTCCCGCTCGCCGAACCCGCGCGCACCGCCGGCGAACCGTCGCCGTGGGCGCTGGTGGGCGGCGCGGAGAACGGACCGGCCACGGCCCTGCGTGCCGCCGGCCGCGCCCCCGAGGTCCACGCCGACCTGTCCACCCTCTTCGCCGGGCCGGCCCTGCCCGACACCGTGGTCGCGCTGCTGCCCCCGGCCCCCGGCGCGGCGCCGGGTGGTCCGGAGGCGGCCCGGGTCACGACCGGGTACGTGCTGGCGCTGGTGCGCGAGTGGCTGGAGGGGGCCGGTTCCGACGCCGCCCGGCTGGTGGTGCTGACGCAGGGCGCCGTCGCACCCGACGTCCCGGCCGACGGCGCACCGGAGCGGCCGGATCCGGCCCAGGCGGCGGTCTGGGGCCTGGTCCGCTCCGCGCAGTCCGAGCACCCGGGCCGCTTCGTCCTGGTCGACCTGGACGACGACGAGCAGTCCGCGCACGCCCTGCCGGCCGTGCTGGCGGCCGCCGCGACGGCGGACGAACCGCAACTGGCGGTACGGGCGGGCCGGACGTTCGTGCCCCGGCTGGCGCGTACGGCGGCCCCCGACCCGACGACCTCCGACACGTCGGCAGCCGGCACAGCGACGGAGGCCGCAGACGGCACCGTCCTGGTGACCGGCGCGACCGGGGCGCTGGGCCGGCAGGTGGCGCGGCACCTGGTCGCGGTCCACGGTGCGCGGCACCTGCTGCTGACCAGCCGGCGCGGGCCGGAGGCGGACGGCGCGGGCGAGTTCGAGGCCGAACTGGCCGCCCTGGGCGCCCGGGTGACGACGGCGGCCTGCGACGTGGCCGACCGCGCCGCGCTCGCCGCGCTGCTCGACTCGGTGCCGGCCGAGCACCCGCTGACCGCCGTCGTGCACGCCGCCGGTGTGCTGGACGACGCGCTGGTGGACTCGTTGACGGCGGAGCGGCTGGACCGGGTGTTCCGTCCGAAGGTCGACGCGGCCTTCCACCTGCACGAGCTGACCCGGGACCGCGCGTCGACCGCGTTCGTGCTCTTCTCCTCCCTCGCCGGCACGCTCGGCACCGCGGGGCAGGCCAACTACGCGGCCGCCAACGCCTACCTGGACGCGCTGGTGGAGCTCCGCCGCGCGCAGGGCCTGCCGGGCGTCTCGCTCGCCTGGGGGCCGTGGGCCGGAGACGAGGGGATGCTGGGCGAGGCGGGCGCCGAGACGCTCGGGCGGATGGCCCGCGGCGGGGTGGCACCGCTGTCGGGGCGCGAGGGCCTGGCCCTCTTCGACACGGCCCGCGCGGCGGCCACGACCGGTGGCCCCGGCGTCCTCCTCCCGGTGCGGCTGAACCTCGCCACCCTGCGCGCCCGGGCCGGGAGCCATCCGCTGCCCGCCGTGCTGCGCGGCCTGGTGCCGGTCCCGGCCCGTCGGCCGGACCGGCCGGGCGCGGGCGCGGGCGAGCTGGCCGAGCAACTGGCCGGGGCGTCGCAGGACAAGCGCCGGCGGATCCTGCTGGCCACCGTCCGCGGTGAGGTCGCCGCCGTCCTGGGCCACGCCTCCGCCGAGGCGGTGGGCGCCGGCCAGGCGTTCCGCGACCTCGGCTTCGACTCGCTCACGGCCGTCGAACTGCGCAACCGCCTCGGCGCCGTCACCGGACTGCGCCTGCCGGCGAGCCTGCTGTTCGACCACCCGACGCCGACCGCCCTGGCGGAGCACCTCGGCGCCTCGCTGCCGGCCGGGGGAGAGGCGCAGCCGCCGTCCGTGCTCGCGGAGATCGACCGCCTCGAAGCCGCGCTGGCCGCCTCCCCGTCCGACCGCGGGCTGCGCAGCACCGTCACCATGCGCCTGGAGGTCCTGCTGGCGAAGTGGAACGGGGCACAGGACGGGCAGCGCGGCGCCGACCACGACACCTCCGCGGTCGAATCGGCCACCGACGACGAACTCTTCGAGCTGCTGGACAACGAGCTCGGCACCTGACCGACCGGCAATCGACGGCAAGCGATGGCAAGCGATGGCAAACCGACCGGCACGTACTCCCCTCGGCATCGCGGAACGGAATTTCAGATGACTGACGAGAACAAGCTCAGGGACTACCTCAAGCGTGCCACCGTCGACCTGCGCCATGCGCGTCAGCGGCTGCGGGAGGTCGAGAGCCGGAACCACGAGCCGATCGCGATCGTGGCGATGAGCTGCCGCTTCCCCGGCGGGGTCAGCTCGCCCGAGGACCTCTGGCAGCTGGTCGCGGAGGGCGGCGACGCGATCTCCGGCTTCCCGGCCGACCGCGGCTGGGACCTGGAGTCGCTCTACCATCCGGACCCCGGGAACCCCGGCACCACCTACACCCGCGAGGGCGGCTTCCTGCACGACGCGGCCGAGTTCGACGCCGGCTTCTTCGGCATCGGCCCGCGCGAGGCGCTGGCGATGGACCCGCAGCAGCGGCTGCTGCTGGAGGCGTCCTGGGAGGCGGTGGAGCGGGCCTCGATCGACCCGCGCTCGCTGCGCGGCAGCGACACCGGAGTCTTCGCCGGCGTCATGTACCACGACTACGCCTCCCGGCTGCCGCAGTTGCCCGAGGGCATCGAGGGCTACGTGAGCACCGGCAACTCGGGCAGCGTGGTCTCCGGCCGGATCGCCTACACCCTGGGGCTGGAGGGCCCGGCGGTGACGATCGACACCGCCTGCTCGTCCTCGCTGGTCGCCCTGCACCTCGCCGTCCAGGCGCTGCGTCAGGGCGAGTGCTCGCTGGCCCTGGCCGGCGGCGTCACCGTGATGGCCGGGCCGACCACGTTCACCGAGTTCAGCCGCCAGCGGGGCCTGTCGCCCGACGGCCGGTGCCGGGCGTTCTCCGCCTCGGCGGACGGCACGGGCTGGGGCGAGGGCGTCGGCGTGCTGCTGGTGGAGCGCCTCTCGGACGCGCGGCGCAACGGGCACCCGGTGCTGGCGGTGGTGCGCGGCAGCGCGGTGAACCAGGACGGCGCCTCCAACGGTCTGACGGCGCCGAACGGGCCGTCCCAGCAGCGTGTCATCCGGCAGGCGCTGGCCAACGCCCGGCTGTCGCCCGCCGAGGTGGACGCGGTGGAGGCGCACGGCACCGGCACCGCGCTCGGCGACCCGATCGAGGCGCAGGCGCTGCTGGCGACCTACGGTCAGGACCGGCCCGCCGACCGGCCGCTGCGGCTGGGTTCGATCAAGTCGAACATCGGCCACACCCAGGCCGCGGCCGGTGTCGCCGGTGTGATCAAGATGGTGCAGGCGATCCGGCACGGGGTGCTGCCGCCCACGCTGCACGTCACGGAGCCCTCGCCGCACGTCGACTGGTCGGCCGGCTCGGTGACGCTGCTGACCGAGGCGACCGCCTGGCCCGAGACGGGCGCGCCCCGGCGGGCCGGCGTGTCGGCCTTCGGCGTCAGCGGCACCAACGCGCACCTCGTCCTCGAACAGCCGGAGCCCCAGCCGGACACGGAGGGGGAGCCGGCCGACGGAGAGCCGTCGGCGCCCGGGCAGGCGCTGCCGCTGATCCCCTGGGTGCTGTCCGGCAAGGACCAGGCCGCCCTCGTCGCCCAGGCCGGACGCCTGCACGCACACCTCGCCGCGGAGCCGGAACTCGACGCCCTCGACGTCGCCCTCTCCCTGGCCACCTCCCGCTCGGCCTTCGAGCACCGCGCCGTGCTGCTCGCCGCCGACCGGGCCGGGCTCGACGGGGCGCTGGCCGCGCTGGCCGCCGGCTCGCCCGAGCCGGACCTGGTGCGCGGCGTCGCCGAGGACGTCCGCCAGGTCGCACTGGTCTTCCCCGGCCAGGGCTCGCAGTGGGCCGGAATGGCCGTCGAACTGCTCGACGCCTCCGCGGTGTTCCGCGAGCGGATCGGCCAGTGCGAGGACGCCCTCGCCCCCTACGTGGACTGGTCGCTGACGGCCGTGCTGCGCGGGGAGGAGGGAGCGCCCGGACTGGACCGGGTGGACGTCGTGCAGCCGGTGCTGTTCGCCGTGATGGTCTCGCTGGCCGAGCTGTGGCGCTCCTACGGGGTGAGCCCCGAGGCGGTGGCCGGGCACAGCCAGGGCGAGATCGCCGCCGCCTGCGTGGTGGGCGCGCTCTCCCTGCGGGACGCCGCGAAGGTGGTGGCGCTGCGCAGCCGCGCGCTGACCGTCCTGGCCGGCCTGGGTGGCATGATGTCCGTCAACCTGCCGCTGGAGAGCCTGACCCCGCGCCTCGCGCCCTGGGGCGAGCGGCTGTCGGTGGCCGCCGTCAACAGCCCCTCGTCCATCGTCCTGTCCGGAGACCCGCAGGCGCTGGCCGAACTGCGCGACGGCCTGGTCGCCGACGACGTCCGGGCCCGGATGATCGCCGTCGACTACGCCTCGCACTCGGCGCAGGTCGAAGCGGTGCGCGAGCGGGTGCTGGCCGAGCTCGCGGACATCGTTCCGCGCTCCTGCGACGTGCCGTTCTACTCCACCGTGACCGGCACGGCGCTGGACACGGCCGAGCTGGACGCCGACTACTGGTACCGGAGCCTGCGGCAGACCGTGCGGTTCGAGGAGGTCACCCGCGCGCTGGTGGCCCACGGCCACGGCGTCCTGATCGAGGTCAGCGCCCACCCGGTGCTGACGATCGGCATGCAGGAGACCGTCGACGCTCTGGGCGGCGGGGCCGTGGCGCTGGGCACCCTGCGCCGCGGCGAGGGCGGCCCGGCCCGGGTGCTGCGCGCCGTCGCGGAGGCCCACGCACACGGGGCCGGAGTCCACTGGCCGGCGGTCCTCGCCGGCACCGGCGCCCGCACCGTCCCGCTGCCCACCTACGCCTTCCAGCACCAGCGGTACTGGCTGGACGCCCCGCACACTGCCGGTGACGCCGCCGGCCTCGGGCTCGGCGCGGCGGACCACCCGCTGCTGGGCGCCGTCGTCACGCTGGCGGACTCCGACGGCCTGCTGCTCACCGGCCGGCTCTCCGCGCACACCCACCCCTGGCTCGCCGACCACGTCGTGCTGGGCACGGTGCTGCTGCCGGGCACGGCCTTCGTCGAGCTCGCGATCCGGGCCGGCGACCAGGTCGGCTGCGGCCTGCTGGAGGAACTGACCCTGGAGGCGCCGCTGCTGCTGCCCGATCACGGCGGCGTGGTGGTGCAGGTCTCGGTCGGCCCCCCGGACGGGAACGGCCGGCGCTCCTTCGGCCTGTACTCGCGGCCCGAGGACGCCCCCGCCGAGGACGAGTGGACCCGCCACGGCACCGGCGTGCTGGGCACGGGCCCCGCCGACGCGGGCGAGGACCTCACTCACTGGCCGCCCGCCGACGCCACCGCGATCGACCTCACCGGCTTCTACGACCGCCTCGCCGAGCGCTCCTTCGACTACGGCCCGGTCTTCCAGGGCCTGCGGGCCGCCTGGCGGCGCGGCGAGGAGGTCTTCGCCACCGTCGCCCTGCCCGCCGAGGCGCGGCCCGAGGCGGCCCGGTTCGGCCTGCACCCGGCGCTGCTGGACGCGGCGCTGCACGCCGTGGGCTTCGGCCCGCTCGGCGACATGGGCACCGGACGGCTGGCGTTCTCCTGGGAGGGGGTGCGCCTGCACGCCACCGGCGCCGCCGAACTGCGCGTGCGGCTGGCCCCCACCGGCACCGACGCCGTGTCGGTGACCGTCGCCGACGGCACCGGCCGGGCGGTGGCCGGGGTCGGCACGCTCTCCTTCCGCACGGTCGGCGACGAACAGCTGCGCCCGGCCCGCGGCGGACACCACGACGCCCTCTACCGGGTGGACTGGACGGCGCTGCCCGTGCCGGCCACCGAACCCGAGGGCCCCTGGGCGGTGCTCGGTGACGACGCCTCGGCGGCCGTCCGGGCGCTGCTCGACGGTCCCCGGCCGCCGCGGGCCTTCGCCACCCCGGCGGCACTGACCGAGGCCGTGGCGACGGGCGCAGCGCCGCTGCCCGAGGTGGTGGTGGCCGTCCTGCCCACCGGCGGGGCCGGCGCGCAGGCCGTCCGGGCGACGGCGCGCGACACCCTCGCACTGCTGCACGACTGGCTGGCCGAGGAGCGCCTCGCCGGCTCCCGGCTGGTGCTGCTGACCAGCGGCGCGGTGGCCACCGGGGCCGGGGCCGACACCCCGGGCCTGGACCACGCGCCGGTCTGGGGCCTGGTCCGCTCGGCGCAGTCCGAGCACGCCGACCGGCTGGTCCTGGCGGACATCGACGACCACCCCGACTCCTACCGGCTGCTGCCCGCCGCGATCGCCACCGGCGAGCCGCAACTGGCCCTGCGCGCCGGGACGGCGGCCGTCGCCCGGCTGGCCCGCGTCCCGCTGCGCACCGCGCCGGACGCCGCCGGGGACGTCACCGCGGCGCCGCTCGACCCGAACGGCACCGCCCTGATCACCGGCGGCACCGGCGCGCTGGGCGGGCTGGTCGCCGAACACCTCGTCACCGAGCACGGCATCCGCCACCTCGTGCTGACCGGCCGCCGCGGACCCGACGCCGAGGGCGCGGCCGAGCTGCGCGCGCGGCTGACGGCCCTCGGCGCGTCCGTCACCCTCGCCGCCTGCGACGCGGCCGACCGCGACGCCCTCGCCGACCTGCTGGCGGGCATCCCCGAGGACCGGCCGCTGACCGCCGTCGTGCACGCGGCCGCCGTGGTCGCGGGCGGCCTGGTCGACTCGCTGACCCCCGAGGAGCTCGACCAGGTCCTGCGCCCCAAGGTCGATGCGGCACTCAACCTGCACGAACTGACCCGGGACGCCGACCTGGCCGCCTTTGTCCTCTTCTCCTCCTTCGCCGGCACCCTCGGTGGCGCCGGCCAGGGCGCCTACGCGGCGGGCAACGCCTTCCTGGACGCGCTGGCCCACCACCGCGCGGCCGAGGGGCTCGCCGCCTCCTCGCTGGCCTGGGGCGTCTGGGAGGAGCGCGGCGCGCAGACCCGGCTGGCGGACGGCGACCTCCAGCGGATGGCCCGTGCCGGCCTGGTGCCGCTCGCGGCCGACGAAGGCCTGCGCCTGCTCGACCTCGCCCGCACCCTGGACGACCCGGTCCTCGCGCCGGTGCGGCTGGACCTCGCCGCGATGCGCGCCCGGGCGGCCGGCGGCACCGTGCCCGCCCTGCTGCGCGGCCTGATCAGGACACCGGTCCGGCGGGCGGCCGGGGCGGCGGCCGGTGAGGCCTCCGCCGAGCTGGGGCGGCTGGCCGCACTCGCGCCGGCCGAGCGCCGGGAGGCGCTGCTCGCCCTGGTCCGCGGCCAGGCCGCGGCCGTGCTCGGGCACAGCGCCGCCGAGCTGGTCGACCCCGGCCGGGCGTTCCGCGAGCTGGGCTTCGACTCCCTCGCCGCGCTGGAACTGCGCAACCGGCTGATCGCCGCGACCGGTGTGCGGCTGCCGGTCACCGCGGTCTTCGACCACCCGAGCCCGGCCGCCCTGGCCGGGCACCTGCTGGAGGAGGCCTTCGGCGGTGAGCAGGACCTCGTCACCGCCACCCCCGTCCGCACCGGCCGCTCCGGCGACGACGCGGAGCCGATCGCGATCGTCGCGATGAGCTGCCGCTTCCCGGGCGGGGTCGCCGACCCCGAGGAGCTGTGGCAGCTGGTGGCCGAGGGCCGCGACGCGATCACCGCCCTCCCGGCGAACCGCGGCTGGGACCTGGACGGCCTCTACGACCCGGACCCCGACGCCCCGGGCCGCTGCTACACCCGCGAGGGCGGGTTCCTGCACGACGCCGACGAGTTCGACGCGGCGTTCTTCGGGATCTCGCCGCGCGAGGCGCTGGCGATGGACCCGCAGCAGCGGTTGCTGCTGGAGACGTCCTGGGAGGCGTTCGAGCGGGCCGGCATCGACCCGGCCGCCCTGCGCGGCAGCCGGACCGGCGTCTTCACCGGCACCAACGGCCAGGACTACGCGGCCGGGCTGCGCGAGGCGGACGCGGAGGGACTCGAAGGACACCTGCTCACCGGAAACTCGGCGGCGGTCGTCTCCGGCCGCCTCGCCTACACCTTCGGCCTGGAGGGGCCGGCGGTGACGGTGGACACGGCGTGCTCCTCGTCGCTGGTCGCCCTGCACCTGGCGGCGCAGGCGCTGCGCTCGGGCGAGTGCGAGCTGGCCCTGGCCGGCGGTGTCACGGTGATGTCGACCCCGGGCGCGCTCATCGCCTTCAGCCGACAGCGCGGCCTGTCCGAGGACGGGCGCTGCCGGGCGTTCGGGGCCGGCGCCGACGGCACCGGCCTCGCGGAGGGCGTGGGCATGCTGCTGGTCGAGCGGCTGTCGGACGCGCGCCGCAACGGGCACCCGGTGCTGGCAGTGGTGCGCGGCTCGGCGGTCAACCAGGACGGCGCCTCCAACGGTCTGACCGCGCCGAACGGTCCCGCGCAGCAGCGGGTGATCCGGCAGGCGCTGGCGAGTGCCGGGCTGTCGGCGGCCGAGGTGGACGCGGTGGAGGCGCACGGGACCGGTACGACGCTGGGCGACCCGATCGAGGCTCAGGCCCTGCTCAGGGCCTACGGGCAGGACCGGCCCGAGGAGCGGCCGCTCTGGCTCGGGACGGTCAAGTCCAACATCGGCCACACCCAGGCGGCCGCCGGGGTGGCGGGTGTCATCAAGATGGTGATGGCGATGCGGCACGGGGTGCTGCCGCCCACCCTGCACGTGGACGAGCCGTCGCCGCACGTGGACTGGTCGAGCGGTGCGGTGCGGCTGCTGACCGAGCCGGTGGACTGGCCGTCCGGCGACCGTCCGCGCCGGGCCGGCGTCTCGTCGTTCGGGGTCAGCGGGACCAATGCGCACGTCATCGTCGAGCAGGCCCCGGTCGTGTCGGCCCCGCGCCGTGAGGCGGAGCGGGGTGACGGCGGCGTGACGGCGCCGTGGGTGCTGTCGGCGAAGTCTCCCGAGGCCCTGCGCGACCAGGCCGCGCGGCTGCTCGCGTACGCGCAGGGGCGCAGCGACGTGGTGGCGGCGGATGTGGCGTACGCGTTGGCCGCGTCCAGGGCGGTGCTGGAGCACCGGGCGGCGGTGGTCGCGCCGGATGTGGCGGGGGCGCTGGAGGGCCTGCGTGCGCTGGTGGACGGTGAGCCGTCCGGGGCGGTGGTCCGTGGTGTCGCGGTGCCGGGAGCCAAGGTCGCGTTGCTCTTCTCGGGGCAGGGGAGTCAGCGGCTGGGGATGGGGCGCGAGCTGGAGGCGGCCTTCCCGGTGTTCGCGGAGGCCTTCGACGAGGCCTGCGCCGCGGTCGACGCCCACCTCGAACGGCCGTTGCGTGAGGTCGTGTTCGGCGAGGACGCGGAACGTCTCAACCGGACCGGGTTCACTCAGCCGGCGTTGTTCGCGGTGGAGGTGGCGCTGTTCCGGCTGGTGGAGTCGTGGGGTGTGCGGGCGGACTTCCTGGCCGGGCACTCGATCGGCGAGTTCGCCGCCGCCCACGCGGCCGGCGTCCTCTCGCTGGCGGACGCCGCTGAACTGGTGGTGGCGCGTGGCCGGTTGATGCAGGAGTTGCCGTCGGGGGGTGCGATGGTGGCGGTGCAGGCCTCGGAGGGCGAGGTGGTGCCGCTGTTGGTCGGCCGTGAGGACCTGGTGGGTATCGCGGCCGTGAACGGGCCTACGTCGGTGGTCATTTCGGGCGCGGAGGAGGCCGTGGCGGAGGTCGTCGCCCTGCTCGCCGCCGCCGGCCGGCGCACCAAGCGGCTCGCGGTTTCGCACGCCTTCCACTCGCCGCTGATGGAGCCGATGCTGGCGGGCTTCCGCGAGGTCGCCGAGCGCGTCACGTTCGCCGAGCCGACCCGCCCGATCGTCTCGACCCTCACCGGACAGGTGGTCACCGCCGAGGAGTTGGCGGACCCGGAGTACTGGGTGCGGCACGTCCGGCACGCGGTCCGGTTTGCGGACGCCGTCCAGACGCTCGCGGCCAAGGGTGTGACGGCGTTCCTGGAGGTCGGCCCGGGCGGTCTGACCTCGATGGTTCAGGAGACGTCGGCGGACGCCGTCGCCGTCCCGGCCCTGCGCGCCGACCGCACCGAGGCCGAGTCCTTCACCACCGCCCTGGCCCAGCTCCACACCCACGGCATCACCGTCGACTGGACCTCCGCCCTCACCGGCACCGACGCCCGGCACCTCGACGACCTGCCGACCTACGCCTTCCAGCGCGCGTCCTACTGGCTCAAGGCGTCCGCGCCGACGGCCGACGGAGCCGCCGCGACGGACCCGGCCGACGCGGAGTTCTGGGACGTCGTCGAGCGCGCTGACCTGGCCTCGCTGTCCGAGCGGCTGGAGGTGGACGGGGAGGCGCCGCTCAGCTCGGTGCTCCCGGCGCTGTCCAGCTGGCGCCGCCGTCAGCGCGAGCACTCGGTGGTGGACGGCTGGCGCTACCAGGTCCGGTGGAAGCCGCTGACCGTCCGTGGTGACGCCGAACTGACGGGCAGCTGGCTGCTCGTGGTCCCGGCCGGCGCGCAGGACCACCCGGTCGCCGTGGCGGTCCGGGCGGCGCTCGGCGCGCACGGCGCCGACGTCGTCGAGCTGTCCGTGACGGGCGACGACGACCGTGCGGCGCTCGCCGGGCGGCTGGCCAAGACGGTCGACGCCCCGCCCGCCGGTGTGCTGTCGCTGCTCGCCCTCGGTGAGGACGCGCACCCCGGTCACCCGGTGCTGCCCCTGGGGCTGGCGCTGACCACCCTGCTGGTGCAGGCCCTGGGCGATGCCGGGGTGGACGCGCCGCTGTGGTGCGCCACCCGGGGCGCGGTGGCGGTCGGCCGGTCGGACGGCGCCCAGAGCCCGTCCCAGGGCATGATCTGGGGTCTGGGCCGCTCCGTGGCGCTGGAGCACCCGCAGCGCTGGGGCGGGCTGGTCGACCTCCCGGAGGCGCTGGACGACCGCTCGGCGCGCCGGCTCGTCGCCGTCCTCGCTGCCGGGGGCGAGGAGGACCAGCTCGCCGTCCGCTCCTCCGGCACCTTCGTCCGCCGCCTCCACCGCGCCGCCCCCGCCACGACGGGCACGGGCGCCGCCGAGCGCGCCTGGCGCCCCCGGGGCACGGTGCTCGTCACCGGCGGACTGGGCGCGCTGGGCACCCAGGTGGCCCGGCACCTCGCGCAGCGCGGCGCCGAGCACCTGGTGCTGACCGGCCGGCGCGGACCGTCCACCGCCGGGGCCGCCGAACTCGCCGCCGAGATCGAGGCGTTGGGCGTGCGGGTGACCGTCGCGGCCTGCGATGTGTCGGACCGCGACGCGGTGGCCCGGCTGCTCGCCGACCTCCCCGAGGCCGACCGGCCGACCGCCGTGGTGCACGCCGCCGGCATGCCCCAGTTCGCCCCGGTGGAGCGCACGACGCTGGCGGACCTCGCCGAGGTGGTGGCCGCCAAGGTGGCCGGCGCCGTGCACCTGGACGAGCTGCTGGGGGACCGCCCGCTGGACGCGTTCGTGCTCTTCTCGTCCGTCGCCGGCGTGTGGGGCAGCGGCAGCCAGGCCGGCTACGCCGCCGCCAACGCCTTCCTGGACGCCCTGGCCCAGCGGCGCCGGGCCCGGGGCCTGGCCGCGACCGCGGTGGCCTGGGGCCCGTGGGCGGAGGGTGGCATGGTGGACGGCGAGGAGGCCGAGGCCCATCTGCGCCGCCGAGGCCTGCCCGCCATGGCGCCGCCGCCCGCGATCGCCGCTCTCCAGCGGGCCCTGGACCAGGACGAGACGGCGGTCGTGGTGGCCGATGTGCGCTGGGCGCGCTTCGCCCCCGCCTTCACCGTCACCCGCCCGAGCCCGTTCTTCGGCGAACTGCCCGAGGTGCGGCGGGTGCTGACCGAAACCGAGGAAGCGCAGGCCCGGTCCGGTGCCGGACTGCCCTCCCTCGGAAAGGAGTTGGCGGCGCTGCCGAGCGCGGAGCGCGACCGCGTCCTGCTCGACCTGGTCCGCAGCGAGGTGGCCGGGGTGCTCGGCCACGCGGGCCCCGAGGCGGTCGCGCCCGAACGGGCTTTCAAGGACCTGGGGTTCGACTCGCTCACCGGCGTCGAGCTGCGCAACCGGCTGAACGCCGGCACGGGGCTGCGGCTGCCGACCACCCTGGTGTTCGACCACCCCAACGCGGCGGACCTCGCGGCCTTCCTGGCCACCGAGCTGTCCGGGGCGCAACCCGACGCCGCCGACGCACCCGTGACGGCGGCGACCGCGACCACGGCCGAGGAGCCGATCGCGATCGTCGCGATGGGCTGCCGCTTCCCCGGCGGCGTGCGGTCCCCCGAGGACCTGTGGCGGCTGCTCGTGGACGAGGCGGACGCGGTCGGCCCGTTCCCGACCGACCGGGGCTGGGACACCGAGGCCCTCTACGACCCGGACCCGGAGAAGGCGGGGACCAGCTACGTCAACCAGGGCGGCTTCCTGCACGACGCCGCCTCCTTCGACGCCCGGTTCTTCGGGATCTCGCCGCGCGAGGCGCTGGCCATGGACCCGCAGCAGCGCATCCTGCTGGAGGTGGCCTGGGAGACCCTGGAGCGGGCCCGGCTCGACCCCGCCTCGGTGCGCGGCAGCCGGACCGGCGTCTTCGTCGGCTCCGGCTACCAGGGCTACGGCGCCGGGCTCGCCGAGCTGCCCGAGGGCGTGGAGGGGCACCTGCTGACCGGCAGCTCCTCCTCCGTGATGTCCGGCCGGATCGCCTACACGCTCGGGCTCGAAGGCCCGGCGGTGACGGTGGACACGGCCTGCTCGTCCTCGCTGGTCGCCCTGCACCTGGCGACCCAGGCGCTGCGGCAGGGCGAGTGCTCGCTGGCCCTGGTCGGCGGCGCGGCCGTGATGTCCAGCCCGAACGCCTTCATCGAGTTCAGCCGGCAGCGCGGGCTCGCCGCCGACGGCCGTTGCAAGCCCTTCGCGGCGGCGGCCGACGGTACGGGCTGGGGCGAGGGCGTCGGCATGCTGCTGGTGGAGCGGCTGTCGGACGCCGAGCGCAACGGACACCCGGTGCTGGCGGTGGTGCGCGGCAGCGCGGTGAACCAGGACGGCGCCTCCAACGGCCTGACCGCACCCAACGGCCCCGCCCAGCAGCGGGTCATCCGCCAGGCCCTGGCCAACGCCCGGCTCTCCACCGCCGACATCGACGCCGTGGAGGCGCACGGCACCGGCACCGCGCTCGGCGACCCGATCGAGGCGCAGGCGCTGCTCGCCACCTACGGGCAGGACCGGCCGGAGGAGCGGCCGCTCTGGCTCGGCTCGATCAAGTCGAACCTCGGCCACACCCAGGCCGCTTCGGGCGTCGCCAGTGTGATCAAGACGGTGCTGGCGATCCGGCACGGTTCACTGCCGCGCACCCTGCACGTGGACGAGCCGACGCCGCACGTCGACTGGTCGGCGGGCGCGGTGCGGCTGCTGACCGAGCCGGTCGCCTGGCCGGCGGCCGACCGTCCGCGGCGCGCCGCCGTCTCCTCCTTCGGCGTGAGCGGCACCAACGCGCACACCATCATCGAGCAGGCGCCCGCCGATGCCGCCACCGGCGCCGCCGCGCCGGCCCCGTCCGGCGCGGACGCGCCGTGGAGCCTGCCGTGGGCGCTGTCGGCGAAGGACGAGCCGGCCCTGCGTGAGCAGGCGCACCGGCTGCTTGCCGCCCTGGACACCGATCCGACGGCGCCCCCGGCCGACCTCGCCCTCTCCCTGGCCGTCTCGCGGACCGCCATGGACCACCGGGCGGTCGTCGTGGGACGCGACCGGGCCGACCTCGTCGCCGGCCTCGGCGCGCTGGGCCGGGGCGAGTCGGCGGCCGGCCTGGTGCGCGGGGTCACCGCACCCGCCCGGGGGCGGCTGGCCCTGCTCTTCTCGGGGCAGGGGAGCCAGCGGCTGGGGATGGGGCGCGAGCTGGAGGCGTCCTTCCCGGTGTTCGCGGCGGCCTTCGACGAGGTCTGCGCGCATCTGGACGTCCACCTCGAACGGCCGTTGCGTGCGGTGGTGTTCGGCGAGGAAGCGGAGCTGCTGAACCGCACGGAGTTCACCCAGCCGGCGTTGTTCGCGGTGGAGGTGGCGCTGTTCCGGCTGGTGGAGTCGTGGGGGGTGCGGGCGGACTTCCTGGCCGGTCATTCGATCGGTGAGCTGGCCGCCGCCCACGTCGCGGGTGCGATCTCGATGGCCGACGCAGCCGAACTCGTGGTGGCACGCGGCCGGTTGATGCAGGAACTGCCGCCCGGCGGCGCGATGGTGGCGGTCCGGGCCGCCGAGCACGAGGTGGTGCCGCTGCTGGCCGGCCGTGAGGACCTGGTGGGCATAGCAGCGGTCAACGGCCCGTCCTCGGTGGTCCTTTCGGGTGCCGAGGACGCCGTGGCGGAGGTCGCCGAGCTGCTCGCGGCCGACGGCCGTCGCACGCATCGGCTCGCCGTCTCGCACGCCTTCCACTCGCCGCTGATGGAGCCGATGCTGGCCCGCTTCCGCGAGGTCGCGCAGCGTGTCACCTTCTCCGAGCCGACCCGCCCGATCGTCTCCACCCTCACCGGGGAGCTCCTCACCGCCGAGGAGTTGGCCGACCCCGACTACTGGGTGCGCCACGTCCGCCACGCCGTCCGGTTCGCCGACGCCGTCCGGACGCTCGCAGCCAAGGGTGTGACGGCGTTCCTGGAGGTCGGCCCCGGCGGCCTGACCCCGATGGTCCAGGAGGCCCTGGCCGACACGGACGCCGTCGCCGTCCCGGCGCTGCGCGCCGACCGCGCCGAATCCGACTCCTTCACCACCGCCCTGGCCGAGCTGCACGTGCGGGGCATCTCCCCGGCCTGGGACGCGGCCCTCGCCGGAACCGGCGCCCGCCGGATCGACCTGCCCACCTACGCCTTCCAGCACCAGCGGTACTGGCTGCAGGGCGCACCCGGGCGGCCCGGCGCGGCCGCTCCCGCCGACCCGGCCGAGGCCGAGTTCTGGGACACCGTGGAGCGCGGGGAGCCGCAGGCGCTGGCCGAACGGCTCGGTCTGGACGCCGACGCCCCGCTCGACTCGGTGTTCGCCGCGCTGGCCTCCTGGCGCCGCGAGGCCAGGACGCGGAGCACCGTGGACAGGTGGCGCTACCAGGCCACCTGGAAGCCGTGGACCGACCTCCCGTCCGGGCCGCTGACGGGTGGCTGGCTGGTGGTCGCGGCCGACGACGGGACCGCCGACGCCTGCGCACGCGTACTGCGGGAGCGCGGCGCCGAGCCGTCGACGCTGATCGTGGCCGACGCCGGCACCGACCGCGTGCTGCTCGCCAAACTGCTGCGCGAGGCCCTGGCGCAGGACACCCCGACCGTCGGGGTGCTCTCCCTGCTGGCGCTGGACGAGCGCGCGCATCCGGTCCACCGGGCGCTGCCGCTCGGGCTCACCGCGACCATGACCCTGGTGCAGGCGCTCGGGGACGTCGAGCTGGACGCGCCGCTGTGGTGCGTCACCCGGGCCGCCGTCTCGGTCGGCCGCTCCAACCCCGTCGAGCATCCGCTGCAGGGGCTGGTGTGGGGGCTCGGCCGTGCGGTGGCGCTCGAACACCCCGACCGCTGGGGCGGGTTGGTCGACCTCCCGCCGTCCGCCGGGTCGGACGCGCGTGCCCTGGGCCGGCTGGCCGACGTGCTCGCGGGCTCCGGGGACGAGGACCAGCTGGCGGTGCGCGACTCGGGCGTGTTCGTCCGCCGGCTGGCGCGGGCCGCGCGCAGTACTCCGGGGCGCGAGTGGCGCCCGCGCGGCACGGTGCTGATCACCGGCGGCACCGGCTCGCTCGGCGGACACGCCGCCCGCTGGCTGGCCCGCAACGGCGCCGAGCACCTGGTGCTGACCAGCCGGCGCGGTGCGGCGGCCGAGGGCGCGGCCGAACTGCGCGAGGAACTGGAGGCGTTGGGGACTTCGGTCACCGTCGCGGCCTGTGACGTGGCGGACCGCGAGGCACTGGTCGGGCTGCTGGCCTCCCTGCCGGCCGAACGCCCGCTGACCGCCGTCGTGCACGCGGCCGGTCTTCCGCAGTTCACCGCCGTGATGGAGACCGACCTGACCGAGCTGGCGGACGTGGTCGCGGCCAAGGTGGCGGGTGCCGTGCACCTGGACGAGCTGCTGGCGGACCGGGATCTGGACGCCTTCGTGCTGTTCTCCTCGGTCTCCGGGGTCTGGGGCAGCGGCAGCCAGGCCGCCTACTCGGCCGGCAACGCCTTCCTGGACGCCCTGGCGCAGCGGCGCCGGGCCCGGGGCCTGGCCGCGACGGCGGTGGCCTGGGGCCCGTGGGGCGAGGGCGGCATGGCCGCCGAGGACGGCGCGGCCGAGCACCTGCGCCGGCGCGGCCTGCCGCAGCTGGCGCCCGCGCTGGCCGTCAGCGCGCTCCAGGACGCCCTGGACCGCGACGAGACCGCGGTGGTGGTGGCGGACGTCGACTGGTCACGGTTCGCGCCGTCGTTCACCGTCGGCCGGGTGAGCCCGCTGCTCGGGGACCTGCCGGAGGTCCGGGAGGCGCTGGCCGGGGCCGTCGGCGGCGAGGAGGCCGCCGGCGGCGGGGCGTCGGAGCTCGTGCGGCGCCTCGCGGAGCTGCCGCCGGCCGGTCGGCACGCGGCGCTGCTCGACGTCGTCCAGGTGGAGGCCGCGGCGGTGCTCGGCTACGTTGGGGGCGAGTCCATCGAGCCGGACCGGGCGTTCCGGGAGCTCGGCTTCGACTCGCTCACCGCGGTCGAGCTGCGCAACCGCATCGCCACGGCGACGGGGCTGCGACTGCCCACGACGATGGTCTTCGACCACCCCACGCCCGGCGCGCTCACCGACCACCTGTGCGCCGAACTCCTGCCGGACGCCGGCGAGGGCGGCGGCACGGGCATCGGCGCGGGCACCGGCGACGGCAGCGCCTCCGACGGCGTGCCGGAGGCGCGGCTGCGGCAGACCTTGGCGACCGTCCCGCTCTCCCGCCTGCGGGAGGCCGGACTGCTGGAGGCGCTGCTGCGGCTGGCGGAGCCCGGCACGGGAGAACCGGCACCCGACGACCCCGGCACGGCGGAGTCCATCGAGACGATGGACGTCGACGATCTTGTCGAACTTGCGCTCGGCGACAGCGATTTCTGAGACGGCCTGAGTACGGAGCAGATGATGACCACCTCGAACGACAAGATCGTTCAAGCACTGCGGGCCTCCCTCCAGGAGACCGAGCGGCTGCGTCGCCAGAACCGGAAGCTGGTGGAGGACGCCGCGGAGCCCATCGCGATCGTGGCGATGAGCTGCCGCTTCCCGGGCGGCGTCGCGTCGCCCGAGGACCTGTGGCGGCTGGTCGCCGAGGGCGGCGACGCGATCGGCGGCTTCCCCGACGACCGCGGCTGGGACCTGGAGGCGCTCTACGACCCCGACCCGGACCACGCGGGCACCTGCTACGTCCGCCAGGGCGGATTCCTGCACGACGTCGCCGAGTTCGACGCCGGCTTCTTCGGGATCTCGCCGCGCGAGGCGCTGATGATGGACCCGCAGCAACGGCTGCTGCTGGAGACCACCTGGGAGGTCTTCGAGCGGGCCGGCCTCGACCCGGGCACGCTGCGGGGCACCCGGACGGGTGTCTACGCCGGTACCAACGGGCAGGACTACGCGCGGCTGTCCAACTCGCCGGAGGACTTCGACGGTTACCTCGGCACCGGCAATGCCGCCGCCGTGGTGTCGGGCCGGATCGCCTACTCCTTCGGCCTGGAGGGGCCGGCGGTGACGGTGGACACGGCGTGCTCGTCCTCGCTGGTCGCCCTGCACCTGGCGGCGCAGGCGCTGCGGCGCGGCGAGTGCTCGCTCGCCCTCGTGAGCGGTGTGACCGTGATGTCGACGCCCGGCGCGTTCATGGAGTTCAGCCGGCAGCGCGGGCTGGCGGCCGATGGCCGCTGCAAGCCCTTCTCCGCCGCCGCCGACGGTACGGGCTGGGCCGAGGGCGTCGGCATGCTGCTGGTGGAGCGCCTGTCGGAGGCCCGCCGCAACGGGCATCCGGTGCTGGCGGTGGTGCGCGGCAGCGCGGTGAACCAGGACGGCGCGTCCAACGGCCTGACCGCGCCGAGCGGCCCCGCGCAGCAGCGGGTGATCCGGCAGGCGCTGACGGACGCGGGACTGTCCGCGGCCGAGGTGGACGCGGTGGAGGCGCACGGGACCGGTACCTCGCTGGGCGACCCGATCGAGGCGCAGGCGCTGCTCGCGACCTACGGCCAGGAGCGTGAACACCCCCTCTGGCTGGGGGCGCTGAAGTCGAACATCGGTCACACCCAGGCCGCGGCGGGTGTGGCGGGTGTGATCAAGACGGTGATGGCGATGCGGCACGGCGTGCTGCCGAAGACCCTGCACCTGGACGAGCCGTCGCCGCACGTCGACTGGTCGGCCGGGGCGGTGCGGCTGCTGACCGAGGCCGTCGACTGGCCGGAGCGGGACCGGCCCCGGCGGGCGGGCGTGTCGTCGTTCGGCGTCAGCGGGACCAATGCGCACGTGATCCTCGAAGCGGCGCCCGCGGAGGACCGGGCGGAGGAGCCGGCGGACGAGCGGCCGGAGCCTCCGGTGGTGCTGTGGCCGCTCTCCGCCCGCGGCGAGCAGGCGCTGCGCGGGCAGGCCCGGCGGCTGCTGGCCCACCTGGCGGAGCGTCCGGCGGTGGATCCCGCCGACCTCGGCAGCTCGCTGGCCCTCTCGCGTGCCGCCCTGCCGCACCGGGCGGTGGTGGTCGGCACCGGCCGGGACGGGCTGCTGCGTGGGCTGGAGGCGCTGGCTCGGGACGACGCCGACGCGGGCCTGGTCCGGGGAGTCGCGGGGCGGCGCAACAAGCTCGCGTTCGTCTTCTCGGGGCAGGGGAGTCAGCGGCTGGGGATGGGGCGTGAGCTGCACGCGTCGTTCCCGGTGTTCGCGGCGGCCTTCGACGAGGTCTGCGCGCACGTGGACGTCCACCTCGAACGGCCGTTGCGTGAGGTCGTGTTCGGCGAGGACACGGAACGTCTCAACCGGACCGAGTTCACCCAGCCGGCCTTGTTCGCGATCGAAGTCGCACTGTTCCGGCTGGTCGAGTCGTGGGGTGTGCGGGCGGACTTCCTCGCCGGTCACTCGGTCGGCGAGCTGGCCGCCGCGCACGTCGCGGGTGCGATCTCGCTGGCGGACGCCGCCGAACTGGTGGTGGCGCGTGGCCGGTTGATGCAGGAGTTGCCGTCGGGCGGCGCGATGGTGGCGGTCCGGGCCGCCGAGCACGAGGTGGTTCCGCTGCTGGCCGGCCGTGAGGACCTGGTGGGTATCGCCGCGGTCAACGGCCCGTCTTCGGTGGTCCTTTCGGGTGCCGAGGACGCCGTGGCGGAGGTCGCCGAGCTGCTCGCGGCCGACGGCCGCCGCACCAAGCGGCTCGCCGTCTCGCACGCCTTCCATTCGCCGCTGATGGAGCCGATGCTGACCCGCTTCCGCGAGGTCGCGCAGCGTGTCACCTTCGCCGAGTCGACCCGCCCGATCGTCTCCACCCTCACCGGAAACCTTCTCACCGCCTCGGAGCTGGCCGACCCCGACTACTGGGTGCGCCACGTCCGCCAGGCCGTCCGGTTCGCCGACGCCGTGCAGACCCTGGAAGGCCAGGGAACGACGGCGTTCCTGGAGATCGGCCCCGGCGGCCTGACCCCGATGGTCCAGGAGAGCCTGGCCGAGACCGTCGCCGTTCCGGCCCTGCGCGCCGACCGCCCCGAGGCCGAGGCCTTCGCCACCGCCCTGGCCCGGCTCCACACCCACGGCATCACCATCGACTGGGACGCCGTCCTCGCCGGTCGCGGCACCCGACGCGTCGACGACCTGCCCACCTACGCCTTCGAGCGCCGCCGCTACTGGCTGGAGTCCTCGGCCTTCTCAGCCGCCGCGGACGCCGCCGCGGACCCGGTGGAGGCCGGCTTCTGGGAGGCGGTGGAGCGGCAGGACCTCGCGGCGTTCGCCGACCGCATCCAGGTGACCGAGGACGCCCCGCTGACCTCCGTCCTGCCCGCGCTCTCCAGCTGGCGGCGCACGCACCGGGAGCAGTCCACCGTGGACGGCTGGCGCTACCGGATCACCTGGAAGCCCGCGAGCGACCTCAAGGAGGCCGCTCCGAGCGGGCGCCGGCTCGTCCTGCTGCCCGCCGGGCCGGACGGCGACGGCTGGGGAGCGGCCGTCGTCGGCGCGCTGCGCGAGCACGGCGAGGAGGTCGTCCCGGTCGTCGTGGACACCGCGGCCGGCCGCGAAACCGTCGCCGAGCAGCTGCGCGGCGTCCTCGCCGGTCTTCCCCCCGAGGCCGCCACCGTCACCGGGGTGCTCTCCCTGCTCGCGGTGGACGAGCGGCCGCACCCCGTCCACCCGGTGCTCCCGGCGGGCCTGGCCGCCACCCTCGCGGTGGTCCAGGCGCTCGGCGACACCGGTCTCGACGCCCCGCTCTGGTGTGCCACCCGGGGCGCCGTCTCCATCGGCTCCTCCGACCCGGTCCGCAGCGCCCACCAGGCGCAGGTCTGGGCGCTGGGCCGGACGGCGGCACTGGAGCACGGCCGGCGCTGGGGCGGTCTGGTGGACCTCCCGGAGGTGCTGGACGAGCGCGCCGCCCGCCGGCTGGCGGCCGTGTTGGCCGGCTCCGGCGCGGAGGACCAGCTCGCGGTGCGCGGCTCGGGCGTCTACGTCCGCCGGCTGACGCGCGCCCCGCAGGGCGCCGTCACGGCGGGCGCCGCCCGGCGCCCGCGCGGGACCGTCCTGATCACCGGCGGCACGGGCGCCCTCGGCGGCCATGTGGCGCGCCGGCTGGCCCGCGACGGCGCCGAGCACCTGGTACTGGTCGGCCGCCGAGGCCTCGCGGCCGAGGGCTCGGCGGAACTCCGCGACGAGCTCGTCGGGCTGGGCGCCGAGGTCACCGTCGCCGCGTGCGACGTGGCCGACCGGGAGGCGCTGGCGCGCCTGCTGGACGGGCTGCCCGCCGCGTACCCGCTGACCGCCGTGGTGCACGCCGCCGGTGTGGGCACGCCCGGCCTGCTGGCCGACACCACACCGGAGGAGTTCGCCCGGGTGGTGGCCGCGAAGGTCGCCGGCGCGCGGCACCTGGACGAGCTGCTGGGCGAGCGCGAGCTGGACGCGTTCGTGCTCTTCTCCTCGATCTCCGGCGTCTGGGGCGCCGGGGGCCAGGCCGCCTACGCGGTGGCCAACGCCGCCCTCGACACGCTGGCCGAGCGGCGCCGGGCCCGCGGACTGGCCGCGACGGCGGTGGCCTGGGGGCCCTGGGCCGGCGGCGGCATGGTCGAGGACGGCGACGCCGAGGAACGCCTCAGGCTGCGCGGACTGCCGGCACTCGCCCCGGAGTCGGCGATCTCCGCGCTGTGGGGCGCGCTGGACCGCGAGGAGACCGCCGTCACGGTCGCGGACGTCGACTGGGCGCGCTTCGCGCCGTCCTTCACCCTGATGCGGCCCAGCCCGCTGCTCGCCGACCTGCCGGAGGTCCGGTCCGCGCTGGCGGCCGCCGACCCGCAACCGGCCGCCGATGCGGCCGTGCCCGCCTTCGTGCGGCGGGTGACCGCGCTGGCGGAGGCCGAGCAGCGGCGCGCGGTGCTCGACCTGGTCCGGGCCGAGGCGGCCGCCGTGCTCGGTCACGGCGGCTCGGAGCAGGTCGCCGCCGACCGGGCCTTCCGGGAGCTGGGCTTCGACTCGCTGACCGCCGTCGAGCTGCGCAACCGGCTGGCCGCGGCGACCGGCGTGCGGCTGCCGGCGACCCTGGTCTTCGACCACCCGTCGCCCGCCGTGCTGGCCGCCCACCTGCGCGCGCAGCTGACCGGCGCCGTCGAGGCGGCCACGCCGACGGCCGCTGCCACGGGCGCGCCGCCCGACGACGAGCCGATCGCGATCGTCGCGATGAGCTGCCGCTACCCGGGAGAGGTGCGCTCGCCCGAGGAGCTGTGGCGACTGGTGGCCGAGGGCCGCGACGCGGTGGCCGGGTTCCCGGTGGACCGGGGCTGGGACCTGGAGGCGCTCTACGACCCCGACCCGGACCGGCCGGGCACCACCTACGCTGCGGACGGCGGATTCCTCTACGACGTCGCCGACTTCGACCCCGCGTTCTTCGGCATCTCGCCGCGCGAGGCACTCGCCATGGACCCGCAGCAGCGGCTGCTCCTCGAACTGACCTGGGAGGCCTTCGAACGGGCCGGGATCGCCCCGGACGCGATGCGCGGCACCCGGACCGGCGTCTTCATGGGATCCGGCTACCAGGACTACGCCTCACGCCTGTTGAGCGTGCCGCAGGACCTGGAGGGCTACATCGGCACCGGCAGTTCGGCGAGCGTGGTGTCGGGCCGGATCGCCTACTCCTTCGGCCTGGAGGGGCCGACCCTGACGGTCGACACCGCCTGCTCCTCCTCGCTGGTCGCCCTGCACCTCGCGGCGCAGGCGCTGCGGCGCGGCGAGTGCTTGCTCGCCCTCGCGGGCGGGGTGACGGTGATGTCCAGCCCGAACGCGTTCATCGAGTTCAGCCGGCAGCGCGGGCTGGCCGCCGACGGCCGCTGCAAGCCCTTCGCGGCGGCCGCGGACGGCACGGGCTGGGGCGAGGGCGCGGGCATGCTGCTGGTGGAGCGGCTGTCGGACGCCGAGCGCAACGGGCACCCGGTGCTGGCGGTGGTGCGCGGCAGCGCGGTGAACCAGGACGGCGCCTCCAACGGCCTGACCGCCCCCAACGGCCCCGCCCAGCAGCGGGTGATCCGCCAGGCCCTCGCGGACGCGGGACTGTCCGCGGCCGACGTGGACGCGGTGGAGGCGCACGGCACCGGGACGACGCTCGGTGACCCGATCGAGGCGCAGGCGCTGCTGGCCACGTACGGGCAGGAGCGCGAAAGCCCGCTGTGGCTGGGCTCGTTGAAGTCCAACATCGGTCACACCCAGGCGGCGGCCGGGGTCGGCGGCATCATCAAGATGGTCCAGGCCCTGCGGCACGAGGTGCTGCCGAGGACCCTGCACGTGGACGAGCCCACCCCGCACGTCGACTGGTCGGCGGGCGCCGTGGAGCTGCTGACCGAGCCCGTCGCGTGGCCGCGGGACGAGCGGCCGCGCCGCGCCGGGATCTCGTCCTTCGGCGTGAGCGGCACCAACGCACACGTGATCATCGAGCAGGCGCCCGCCCCGGCCGGGGCCGTCCCGACGGCCCCGGACCCGGCAGCTCAGGCCCCGGCAGCCGGCACCGCGATACCGTGGGTGCTCTCGGGAACCACGGCGCAGGCCCTGCGCGGGCAGGCCGAGCGGCTCCACGCCCACCTGGTCGAGCACCCGCGGCTCGGCGCGGCGGACATCGGCCTCACCCTGGCCACCGCACGGGCCGCCCTGGAGCACCGCGCGGTCGTGGTCGCCCCGGACACGGCCGGCGCTCTGGCGGGCCTGCGCGCGCTGGCGGACGGAGAGCCGGCCGGCCCGGTGGTGCGCGGCACCGCGCTGCCGGACGCCGGGCTCGCGTTCCTGTTCTCGGGCCAGGGGAGCCAGCGGCTCGGGATGGGGCGCGAACTGTCCGCGTCCTTCCCGGTGTTCGCGCAGGCCTTCGACGAGGTCTGCGCCCACCTGGACGTCCACCTCGAACGCCCCTTGCGTGACGTGGTGTTCGGCGCGGACCCGGCACTCCTCGACCGCACCGAGTTCACCCAGCCGGCCCTGTTCGCGATCGAGGTCGCGCTGTTCCGGCTGATCGAGTCCTGGGGCGTACGGCCCGGCTTCCTCGCCGGCCACTCGATCGGTGAGTACGCCGCCGCGCACGTGGCCGGGGTGATCCCGCTGGCCGACGCCGCCGAACTGATGGCGGCGCGCGGCCGGTTCATGCAGCGGCTGCCGTCGAACGGGGTGATGGTGGCGGTGCAGGCCGCGGAGGCCGAGGTGCTGCCGCTGCTGGCCGGACGCGAGGACCTGGTGGGCATCGCCGCCGTCAACGGCCCCTCCTCGGTGGTCCTTTCGGGCGCCGAGGAGGCGGTCGGCGCGATCGTCGAGCTGCTCGCCGCCGACGGCCGCCGCACCAAGCGGCTCGCCGTGTCGCACGCGTTCCACTCGCCCCTGATGGAGCCGGTGCTCGCGGACTTCCGCGCGGTCGTCGAGCGCGTCGCCTTCGCCGCGCCCACCGTGCCGATCGTCTCCACCCTCACCGGACAGCTCGTCACCGCCGAGGAGCTGGCCGACCCCGAGCACTGGGTGCGCCACGCCCGCCACGCGGTCCGGTTCGCCGACGCCGTCGCGGCGCTGGCGGCCCAGGGCGTGACGGCCTTCCTGGAGGTCGGGCCCGGCGGTCTCACCGTCCTGGCCCGCGAGTCGCTGGCCGACAGCGAGGCGGCCACCGTCGCCGTCCCGGCCCTGCGCGCCGGCCGCCCCGAGGTCGAGGCCTTCACCACCGCCCTCGCCCACCTCCACACCCACGGCATCGCCCTCGACTGGGACGCCGTCTTCGCCGGCCGTGGCGCCCGCCGCGTCGACCTGCCGACCTACGCCTTCCAGCGCCGGCGCTACTGGCTGGACGCCCCGCCCGCGGCCGGCGACCTCACCGGCGCGGGCCTGCGCCCGGCCGAGCACCCCCTGCTGGGAGCGGCGGTCGCGCTCGCCGGAGGTGAGGGCGCGCTGCTGACCGGCCGCCTGTCCCTGGCGTCCCAGCCCTGGCTCGCCGAGCACCTCGTGACGGGCGCGGTCCTGCTGCCCGGCACGGCGCTGGTGGACCTGGTGCTGCGGGCCGGTGACGAGGTGGGCGACGACCTGCTGGAGGAGCTGACGCTCCAGGCGCCACTGGTCCTGCCCGAGCGGGGCGCGGTGCAGCTGCAGATCACGGTCGGCGGCGCCGACGAGACCGGCCGCCGCACCGTCCAGGTGCACTCCCGGCCGGACGGCACCGGGACCGGTGACCCGTGGACCTCGCACGCCACCGGCACCCTGGTCACCGCCGAGCCGGCCGCCGACGAGGAACTGTCGGCCTGGCCGCCGGCCGCGGCGGAGGCCGTGCCGACCGAGGGCTACTACGAGCGCCTGGCGGAGCTGGGGTTCGGGTACGGCCCGGTGTTCCGGGGGCTGCGCAAGGTGTGGCGGCGCGGGGAGGAGGTGTTCGCCGAGGTCGCGCTGCCGGAGGGCACGGAGGCCGGCGGCTTCGGTGTCCACCCGGCGCTGCTGGACGCGGCCCTGCACGCGGTCGGCCTGGGCGGGCTGCTGCCCGACACCGGTCAGGGGCGGATCCCGTTCTCCTGGAGCGGGGTGCGGCTGGCGGCGACCGGCGCACACGCGCTGCGCGTGCGGCTGGCCCCGGTCGGGCAGGACGCCGTCTCGCTGCTGGTCGCCGACACCACCGGCCGCCCCGTCGCCTCGGTCGACTCCCTCGTCCTGCGCCCCGTCTCCACCAGCGGGCTCGCCCGGGCGCGCCGCACCGAGCAGCAGGACGGGCTGTACCGGATCGCCTGGCCCACGGTTCCCCTGCCGACCGCACCCGTCGAGGGCGTCGAGTGGGCCCTGCTCGGCGCGGACGACCCCGCCGCCCCGGCCGCGACCGCCCTGGCACCGGCCGGCGTGCACCTCACCGCCCACCCGGACCTCACCGCGCTCGCCACCGCCCTGGACGCCGGAGCCACGCCCCCGCCGGTGGTGCTCGCCGCGGTGGCCCCCGGCGGGGAGAGCGCCGCCGACGTCCACCGGACGACCCGTGAGGTCCTCGCCCTGGTCACGGCCTGGCTGGCCGAGGAACGCACCGCGCGCTCCCGCCTGGTCCTGCTCACCCGCGGCGCGGTCGCCGCCGAGCCCGGCGAGTCCGTGGCCGACCCGGCCCAGGCCGCCGCCTGGGGCCTGGTGCGCTCCGCCCAGTCGGAGAACCCCGACCGGATCCTGCTGGTCGACCTGGACGGCCACCCGGACTCCGTCGGCGCCCTGCCGGCCGCGCCGGCCGCCGGCGAGCCGCAGCTCGCGCTGCGCCGCGGGGCCGCCCACGCCCCCCGGCTGGCCCGCACCGAACCCGGCGCCGCCCTGCGCCCCGCCCCCGGCGCGGCCGGCTGGCGGCTGACGACCGACGGCACCGGCACCCTGGACGGCCTGGTGCTGACCGAGAACCCGGCCGCCACGGCCCCGCCGGCCCAGGGACAGGTCCGGATCGCCGTGCGCGCCGCCGGGGTGAACTTCCGCGACGCGCTCATCGCCCTCGGCATGTACCCGGGCGCGGCGACACTCGGCAGCGAGGCCGCCGGCGTCGTCGTCGAGACCGGTCCCGGAGTCACCGGAACGGCCGTCGGGGACCGCGTCTTCGGCATGGTCGCCGAGACCTTCGGCCCGTTCGCGGTCGCCGACCACCGGATGGTGGCCCGCATGCCGCGCGGCTGGACCTTCGCCCAGGCCGCGTCCGCGCCGATCGCCTTCCTCACCGCCCACTACGCTCTGGTCGACCTGGCCGGCCTGCGCCCGGGACAGTCGCTGCTGGTGCACTCCGCGGCCGGCGGCGTGGGCATGGCCGCCACCCAGCTGGCCCGCCACCTCGGCGCCGAGGTCTACGGCACGGCGAGCCCCGGCAAGTGGCCGGCGCTGCGGGCCGACGGCCTGGACGAGGCGCACCTCGCCTCCTCCCGGACGCTCGACTTCGAGCCGCACTTCCTGGCCGCGACCGGCGGCCGCGGCGTGGACGTCGTGCTGAACTCCCTGGCCGGCGAGTACGTCGACGCGTCCCTGCGGGTGCTCGCCGACGGCGGGCACTTCCTGGAGATGGGCAAGACCGACGTCCGTGACGCCGCGCAGGTCGCCGCGGCCCACCCGGGCGCCTCCTACCGCGCCTTCGACACCATCGAGGCGGGACCGGACCGGATCGGCGAGACGCTCCGCGCCCTGGTGGACCTGTTCGAGGCGGGCGTGCTGCGGCCGCTGCCGGTCACCGGCTGGGACGTCCGGCAGGCACCCGACGCGCTGCGCCACCTCAGCCAGGCCCGCCACACCGGCAAGCTGGTGCTCACCGTGCCCGCGCCGCTCGACCCGCAGGGCACGGTGCTGATCACCGGAGCCACCGGCGCGCTCGGCGGCCACGTCGCCCGGCACCTGGTCACCGAGCACGGTGTGCGGCGGCTGCTGCTGACCGGCCGGCGCGGCCTCGCGGCCGAGGGCGCCCGCGAACTGCGCGACGAACTCGCCGAGCTGGGCGCGGACGTGACCGTGGCCGCCTGCGACGCGGCCGACCGGGAGGCCGTCGCCGCGCTGCTCGCGACCGTCCCGGCCGACCACCCGCTGACCGCCGTGGTCCACGCGGCCGGGGTGCTGGACGACGGCACGGTGACCTCGCTGACCCCCGAGCGGCTGGCGGCGGTGCTGCGCCCCAAGGTGGACGCGGCCCTGGTGCTGGACGAGCTCACCCGCGACCTCGACCTGTCGGCCTTCGTCCTGTTCTCCTCGGTCGCCGCCACCCTCGGCAGCGCCGGGCAGGGCAACTACGCGGCGGCCAACGCCTTCCTCGACGCGCTGGCCCTGCGCCGACGGGCGGCCGGCCTGCCCGCGACCGCCCTGGCCTGGGGCCCCTGGGCCGAGGGCGGGATGGCGGCCGGGATGGACGAGCCGGGCCGGGGACGGATGGCACGCTCGGGGCTGGTCCCGTTCCGGGTGAAGGAGGGCCTGGAACTCTTCGACGCCGCCCGGTCGGGGGAGGGCGCCCTGGTGGTCCCGGTGCGCTTCGACACCGCGGCCGACCGCGGCGCCGGCACGGCCGCCGTTCCGGCGATCCTGCGCGGCCTGGTCCGCACGCCCGCCCGGCGCACGGCCGAGGCCCCGACGGGCGGCGCGGACACCCTGCGGCAGAAGCTGAGCGGCCTGCCGCAGGCCGAGCAGACCCGCACCCTGCTGGACGTCGTGCGCACGCACGTGGCGGCGGTGCTCGGCCTCGGCGGTCCGCAGGACGTCGAGCGGGGCCGCGAGTTCAAGGCCCTGGGCTTCGACTCGCTGACCGCCGTGGAACTGCGCAACCGGCTCGGAACCGCCACCGGGCTCCGGTTGCCCGCGACGCTGGTGTTCGACTTCCCGAACCCCCTCGCACTGGCGGACCGGATCCGGACCGACCTCGCACCCGAGCCGCCGGCACCGGCGGTGGCGGTCTTCGGCGAGATCGACCGGCTGGAGGCGGTCCTCGCCACCCTCGGATCGGACGACGAACCTCTGCGGGCCGGCGTCCGGACCCGCCTGCAGGCCGTGCTCGCCGGACTCGCCGACGCCCCGGCGGCCGAGGCGGCCGGAACGGACGCCGACGGGTCGGACGAGCGGCTCCGGAGCGCGACCATCGACGACATCTTCGAGCTGATCGACCAGGAGCTCGACCCCTCCTGACCCTGCGGCTCCACCGGATCGCAGAACGACGGCACTTCCTGACTCACATGGCGGGTGAACGAGACATGCAGAATGAGCAGAAGCTGCTCGACTACCTCAAGCGCGTGACGGCCGATCTCAAGCAGACCCGGCGCCGGTTGCAGGAGGCCGAGGCCAAGGACCAGGACCCGATCGCCATCGTGGCGATGGGCTGCCGCTACCCCGGGCAGGTCAACAGCCCGGAAGAGCTCTGGCAGTTGGTCGAGCGCGGCGGCGACGCGGTCTCCGGCTTCCCCGACAACCGCGGCTGGGACCTCGACGGGCTCTACGACCCGGACCCGGCCACCCCGGGGAAGTGCTATACCCGGGAGGGCGGATTCCTGCACGGGGCCGGGGAGTTCGACCCCGGCTTCTTCGGGATCTCACCGCGTGAGGCGCTGGCCACCGACCCGCAGCAGCGGCTGCTCCTGGAGGTCGCCTGGGAGGCCTTCGAGCGCGCGGGAATCGACCCCGTCTCGGTCAGGGGCTCCAACACCGGCGTCTTCGTCGGCCTCGCCTACCAGGGGTACGCGGGCGACGCCGAGAACGCCCAGGAGCTGGAGGGCTTCCTGCTGACCGGCACGGCGCCGAGCGTCGCCTCCGGCCGGCTCTCCTACACCTTCGGGCTCGAAGGCCCGGCGCTGACCGTGGACACCGCCTGCTCCTCCTCGCTGGTCGCCCTGCACCTGGCGATCCAGGCGCTGCGCCGGCGGGAGTGCACGCTCGCGCTGGCCGGCGGCGCGGCGGTCATGGCGAGCACCGGGATGTTCACCGAGTTCAGCCGTCAGCAGGGCCTCGCCGTGGACGGCCGCTGCAAGTCCTTCGCCGCCGAGGCGGACGGCACGGGCTGGGGCGAGGGCGTCGGCATGCTGCTGGTCGAGCGGCTCTCCGACGCGCGGCGCAACGGGCACCCGGTGCTTGCCGTGGTGCGCGGCA
Source organism: Kitasatospora sp. NPDC057965 (assembly GCF_042887135.1). Taxonomy (NCBI): domain Bacteria; kingdom Bacillati; phylum Actinomycetota; class Actinomycetes; order Kitasatosporales; family Streptomycetaceae; genus Kitasatospora; species Kitasatospora sp. NPDC057965. The sequence goes on along the minus strand of NZ_JBHVPZ010000005.1, from coordinate 331,323 downwards.
GCGCGGTGAACCAGGACGGCGCCTCCAACGGCCTGACCGCGCCCAACGGCCCCGCCCAGCAGCGGGTGATCCGGCAGGCACTGGCGAGCGCCGGGCTGTCGGCGGCGGACGTCGACGTGGTGGAGGCGCACGGCACGGGCACCACGCTGGGCGACCCGATCGAGGCGCAGGCGCTGCTGGCGACCTACGGCCAGGACCGGCCCGGGGAACGTCCGCTGTGGCTTGGCTCGTTGAAGTCCAACATCGGTCACACCCAGGCGGCGGCCGGGGTCGGCGGCATCATCAAGATGGTCCAGGCGCTCCGGCACGAGGTGCTGCCCAGGACCCTGCACGCGGAGCGGCCGTCCCCGCACATCGACTGGTCGACCGGGGCGGTGCGACTGCTGACCGAGCCGGTGGCCTGGCCGGCGGGCGAGCGTCCGCGGCGCGCCGCCGTCTCCTCCTTCGGTGTCAGCGGCACCAACGCGCACACCATCATCGAGCAGGCCCCGGCCGTCCCCGTGGCGGACGACGACCCGTTGGCCGGCTCCGCGCCGGTGCCCGCCCCGCCGGTGGCGAGGCCGCTGCCCTGGGTGGTCTCCGCGCGCAGCCGGGCCGCCCTGCGCGGGCAGGCGGAGCGGCTGCTCTCGCACGTGATCGGCCTGCCCGACGTCCGGCCGGTCGACGTCGCCCACACCTTGGCGACCTCGCGGGCCGCGCTGGAGCACCGTGCCGTGGTGGTCGGCTCGGACCTCGTCGAACTCCTCGACGGCGTCCGGGCGGTGGCCGCGGGGACCGCGGCGCCGCACGTCGTCCAGGGGGTGACCGGCCGGGACGGCGGGCCGGCGTTCCTGTTCTCGGGGCAGGGGAGTCAGCGGCCGGGGATGGGGCGTGAGCTGCACGCGTCGTTCCCGGTGTTCGCGGCGGCCTTCGACGAGGTCTGCGCCGCCGTGGACGCTCACCTCGAACGGCCGTTGCGTGCGGTGGTGTTCGGCGAGGACGCGGAACTTCTGGACCGGACGGAGTTCACCCAGCCGGCGCTGTTCGCGATCGAGGTCGCCCTGTTCCGGCTCGTCGAATCGTGGGGTGTGCGGGCGGACTTCCTGGCCGGTCATTCGATCGGCGAGTTCGCCGCCGTCCACGTGGCCGGTGTCCTCTCGTTGGCGGACGCTGCCGAACTGGTGGTGGCGCGTGGCCGGTTGATGCAGGAACTGCCGCCCGGCGGCGCGATGGTGGCGGTCCGGGCCGCCGAGCACGAGGTGGTGCCGCTGCTGGCCGGCCGTGAGGACCTGGTGGGTATCGCCGCGGTCAACGGCCCTTCTTCGGTGGTCCTTTCGGGTGCCGAGGAGGCCGTGACGGAGGTCGCCGAGCTGCTCGCGGCCGACGGCCGTCGCACGCATCGGCTCGCTGTCTCGCACGCCTTCCATTCGCCGCTGATGGAGCCGATGCTGGCCCGCTTCCGCGAGGTCGCGCAGCGTGTCACCTTCTCCGAGCCGACCCGCCCGATCGTCTCCACCCTCACCGGAAACCTTGTCACCGTCGAGGAGTTGGCCGACCCCGACTACTGGGTGCGGCACGTCCGCCAGGCCGTCCGGTTCGCCGACGCCGTGCAGACCCTGGAAGGCCAGGGAACGACGGCGTTCCTGGAGGTCGGCCCCGGCGGCCTGACCCCGATGGTCCAGGAGGCCCTGGCCGACACGGACGCCGTCGCCGTCCCGGCCCTGCGTGCCGACCGCGCCGAGGCCGAGGCCTTCACCACCGCCCTCGCCCGGCTCCACACCCACGGCATCACCCTCGACTGGGAGGCCGTTCTCGCCGGCACCGACGCCCGCCGGATCGACCTGCCGACCTACGCCTTCCAGCGCGAGTCGTACTGGCTGGAGTCGGCCGCCCGCGAGCAGCGCGAGCAGTCGGCGGCGGACCACTGGGAGTACGAGGTCACCTGGACCCCGCTGCCGGACGCGACGGACGCCACGGATGCCGCGCCCCTCACGGCCCAGGGACGCTGGCTGCTCCTGACGCCCACCGACACGGGCGCGCGGGCCACCGGCGACGCGCTGCAGGCGGCCCTGGCGGCACGAGGCGCGCAGGTCGCACGACTGGAGGTCGACGAGTCCGCGGACCGCGGGACCCTCGCCGCCCGCCTGCGCGAGGCCGCCGACGGCGGGACGCCGCCGCGCACCGTCGTCTCGCTGCTGGCCCTGGGCGACGACCGGGGGAGCGCGGCGGCGGACGCCGCACTGCCCGCCGGCGTGGCGCCGACCCTCACCCTGGTGCAGGCCCTGGGCGACGCGGACGTCGAGGCGCCGCTCTGGTGCGTGACCCGGGGCGCGGTCTCCGTCGGCGGGTCCGACGAGCCGACCGATCCGGCCCGGGCACAGATCTGGGGCCTCGGCCGGGTCGCCGCCCTGGAGCACCCCGACCGCTGGGGCGGCCTGGTCGACCTGCCGTCGGACGCCGACGCGCGGGCGCTGACCCGGCTGGTCGCCGTCCTCACGGCGGACGGCGACGAGGACCAGGTGGCCGTCCGCGCCGACGCCGTCCTGGCCCGGCGGCTGACCCGCCTCACGCCCACCGCACAGCCCGCCGACGGCCCGTCCGCCGCACGGCCCGCCGACGGGTGGACGCCGCGCGGCACCGTCCTGGTCACCGGCGGCACCGGCGCGCTCGGCGGCCACGTCGCCCGCTGGCTGGCCGGCCGCGGCGCCGAGCACCTGGTGCTGACCAGCCGGCGCGGCCCCGCCGCCCCGGGCGCCGACGAGCTGCGCGCCGAGCTGGAGGCCGCCGGCGCCCGCGTGACGATCGCCGCCTGCGACGTGACGGACCGGGAGGCGCTGGCGCGGCTGCTGGCCGGACTCCCGGCGGAGCACCCGCTGACCGCCGTGGTCCACACGGCCGGCGTCGACACCGCGGCGATGCTCGCCGACACCGACCCGGCGGCCTTCGCCGCCGTGGTCGCGGCGAAGGCCGCCGGCGCGGCCCATCTGGACGAGCTGCTGGGCGGGCGCGAGCTGGACGCGTTCGTGCTCTTCTCCTCGATCGCCGGGGTCTGGGGCGGCGGCGGCCAGGGCGCGTACAGCGCCGCGAACGCCCACCTGGACGCGCTGGCCCAGGCGCGCCGGGCCCGCGGTCTGGCGGCCACCGCCGTCGCCTGGGGCCCGTGGGCCGAGTCGGGCATGGCCGGTTCCGCCGAGGTCGCCGACGGCCTGCGCCGGCGGGGCCTGCGGCCGATGGCGCCGGACGCCGCGATCGCCGCGCTGGCCGGGCTGCTGGAGCGCGGCGAGACCGCCGTGACCGTGGCCGACGTCGCGTGGGAGCGGTTCGCGCCGGCGTTCACCGTGGCCCGCCCCGGCCCGCTGCTGGCGGACCTGCCGGAGGCCCGGGCGGCCCTGAGGACGGCCGCCGAAGCACGCCCCGACGACCTCTCCGAGGAGGCCGCCGGGCTGCGCCGCACCCTCGCCACCGCCGAGCCCGCCGAGCGGGACCGCACCCTGGTGGAGCTGGTCCGCGCCGAGGCGGCCGCCGTGCTCGGGCTGCGCGGTCCCCACCTGGTCGAACCCGGCCGGCCGTTCCGGGAGCTTGGCTTCGACTCGCTGACCGCCGTGGAGCTGCGCGACCGGCTGACCCGGGTCACCGGGGTGCGGCTGTCCACCACCGTGGTGTTCGACCACCCCACGGCCGTCGCGCTGGCGGGCCTGCTGCTGGTCGAACTGCTGGGCTCGGCCCCCGAGTCCGACGCCGGCGACGGGCACAGCGACGGGACCGTGCGCGCCGACGACGAGCCGATCGCGATCGTGGCGATGAGCTGCCGCTACCCCGGGGGCGTGCGCAGCCCCGAGGACCTGTGGCAGCTGGTGGCGGCGGAGACCGACGCGATGTCGGCGTTCCCCGCCAACCGCGGCTGGGACCTGGACGCGCTCTACCACCCGGACCCCGACCACCCGGGCACCACCTACGCGCGCTCCGGCGGCTTCCTCCACGACATGCCCGACTTCGACGCCGCCTTCTTCGGCATCTCGCCGCGCGAGGCGGTGGCGATGGACCCGCAGCAGCGCCTGCTGCTGGAGACCTCCTGGGAACTGTTCGAGCGGGCGGGGATCGACCCGACGACGGTACGCGGCAGTTCCACCGGCGTGTTCGTCGGCACCGGCTACCAGGACTACCTCCAGCGCGGCCTGGAGGTCTCGGAGGACGTGGTGGGCTACCTGGGCACCGGCAACGCGGCCAGCGTGGTGTCGGGGCGGATCTCCTACACCTTCGGCCTGGAGGGCCCGGCCGTCACGGTGGACACCGCCTGCTCCTCCTCGCTGGTGGCCCTGCACATGGCCGTCCAGTCGCTGCGCCAGGGCGAGTGCACGATGGCGCTGGCCGGCGGCGTCACGGTGATGTCCAACTCCGGCGCGTTCGTGGAGTTCGGCCGCCAGCGCGCGCTCGCCGCCGACGGCCGCTGCAAGGCCTTCGCGGCGGCGGCGGACGGCACCGGCTGGGGTGAGGGCGTCGGCCTGCTGCTCGTGGAGCGGCTCTCGGACGCCGAGCGCAACGGTCACCGCGTGCTGGCGGTGGTGCGCGGCAGCGCGATCAACCAGGACGGCGCGTCCAACGGCCTGACCGCCCCGAACGGTCCCGCCCAGCAGCGGGTGATCCGCCGGGCGCTGGCCGGCGCCGGCCTGAGCGCGGACCAGGTCGACGTGGTGGAGGCGCACGGCACGGGCACCACGCTGGGCGACCCGATCGAGGCGCAGGCGCTGCTGGCGACCTACGGCCAGGACCGGTCCGGGGAACGTCCGCTGTGGCTGGGCTCGTTGAAGTCCAACATCGGACACACCCAGGCGGCGGCCGGGGTCGGCGGCATCATCAAGATGGTCCAGGCCCTGCGGCACGGGCTGCTGCCGAAGACCCTGCACGTCGACGAGCCCACCCCGCACGTCGACTGGTCGGCCGGGGCGGTGCGGCTGCTGACCGAGGCCGTCGACTGGCCGGAGCGGGACCGGCCCCGCCGGGCCGGCGTCTCCTCCTTCGGGATGAGCGGCACCAACGCCCATGTGATCATCGAGGAGCCTCCCGCCGCGCGCCCGGCCCCGCCGGCCGACACCCCCGCACCCGTACCGGCGGCCGAGGCCGTCGCGCGCCAGGTGCCGCTGGAGCCGGTGGCGGTGGCCCTGCCGCTGGCCGCCCGGACGGTCGGTGCGCTGGAGGAGCAGGCGGCCTCGCTCGCCTCGCTGCTGCGCGCCCGGCCCGAGCTGCGCGTCCAGGACCTCGGCCACTCGCTGGCCACCACGCGCTCGGCCTTCGAGCAGCGGGCGGTCGTGGTGGGCGCCGACCGGGCGGAGCTGACCGCCGGGCTGGAGGCGCTGGCGAGCGGCGGCTCCGATCGCCTGGTCGCGCGCGGCACCGCCGGCGGCGAGCCGAAGGCGGTGTTCGTCTTCCCCGGCCAGGGCTCCCAGTGGTCCGGCATGGCCGTCGAGCTGCTCGGCGGCTCCCCGGTGTTCCGGGACAGCGTCGCCGCCTGCTCCCGGGCGCTGGCCCCGTTCGTCGACTGGCGGGTGGAGGACGTGCTGCGCGAGGCACCCGGCGCGCCCGGGTTCGACCGGATCGACGTGGTCCAGCCGGTGCTCTGGGCCGTCATGGTGTCGCTCGCCGAGCTGTGGCGCTCGTGCGGGGTGCGGCCCGCCGCCGTGGTGGGGCACTCGCAGGGCGAGATCGCGGCCGCCTGCTGCGCGGGCGCGCTGTCGCTGGAGGACGGCGCGCGGATCGTGGCGCTGCGCAGCCGGCTGCTCGCCAGGCTGCCGGGCGGCATGGTCTCGGTGCCGCTGCCGGAGGCGGAGACCGCCGGGCGCCTGGAGCGGTGGCAGGGGCGGCTGAGCATCGCCGCGGTCAACGGCCCGCGCAGCGTGGTGGTCGCCGGCGACCTCGACGCCGTGGACGAGCTGCTGGCCGCCTGCGAGGCCGAGGGGGTGGCGGCCAAGCGCGTCCGGGTCGACTGCCCCTCGCACTGCCCCCAGGTCGAGGTCCTGCGCGAGGAACTCGCCGGCATGCTCGCCGGGATCACCCCGAAGGCGCCGGTCGTGCCCTTCCACTCCACCGTCACCGGCGAGCTGATCGAGGGCGCGGTACTGGACGCCGAGTACTGGTACCGCAACCTGCGCCGCACCGTGCGGTTCGAGCAGGCCACCCGGCGGCTGCTGGACGACGGTCACCAGGTCTTCGTCGAGGTCAGCCCGCACCCGGTGCTGGCCTTCGGCCTCCAGGAGACCATCGACGCCGTCACCCAGGAGGAGGACCGGGCGCGGACCGCCGGCGCGCGGCGCGGCCTGCCACCGGTCGTGGTGCCCACCCTGCGGCGCCGCGACGGCGGCCCCCGGCGCTTCCTGACCTCGCTGGGCGAGGCGCAGGCCAACGGCGTGCGGCCCGACTGGTCCGCGGTCTTCGCCGGCTGGGACGCCCGGCAGGTGGACCTGCCGACCTACCCCTTCCAGCGTCGGCGCTACTGGCTGGAGGCGGCGGCCGGCCGGCCCGCCGAGCCGGCGGCGGGCCCGGCGGTGGACGCCGAGTTCTGGGCGACCGTCGAGCGCGAGGACCTGGCGGCGCTGGCCGGGGACCTCGGGCTGGCGGAGGACGCCACGCTGCGCTCGGCCCTGCCCGCGCTCTCCTCCTGGCACCGGCGCCGCCGCGAGGAGTCCGCGGCGGACGGCTGGCGGTACCGGATCGACTGGCAGGTGCTCCCGGAGCCGGCGCCGCCCGCGTCGGCCGGGACCTGGCTGGTGCTGCTGCCGCAGGAGCCGGCGGCCGATCCCGCCGTCGAGCTGGTGTTGAACGCCCTGGCCGGGCACGGCGCCGAGGTCGTCCGGTTGACGGTGGCCGACGGCGAGGACCGGGCGGCGCTGGCCGGGCGGCTGCACGAAGCCGCCGACGGCCTCGGCGAGCGCGGCCCCGGCGGCGTGCTGTCGCTGCTCGCGCTCGACCAGCGGCCCCACCCCGACCACCCGGGCCTGTCCCGGGGCCTGGGCGGCACCCTGACGGTGGTGCAGGCGCTCGGCGACGCCGGCGTCCCGGCCCCGCTGTGGTGCGCCACCCGCGCGGCGGTCTCCACCGGCGCCCACGACACCACCGCGCTCGACACCACCGCCCACGACACCACCGCGCTCGACACCGGCGCCCTCGCTCCGTCGCGCGGCACCGCCCAGGCGCAGGTCTGGGCCCTGGGGCGGGTCGCCGCCCTGGAGCTGCCCGCCCGCTGGGGCGGCCTGGTCGACCTGCCCGCCGGCGCCGCGGCCACGGACGGCCGGATCGCCCGCCGCCTGGCCGCCGTGCTCGCCGGAACCACGGCCGAGGACCAGGTCGCGGTGCGGGCCGAGGGGACGTACGCCCGGCGGATGGTGCGGGCCCCGCGCCCGGCCGGCGCCCCCGTCAGGCCCTGGCGGGTGCGCGGCACCGTGCTGGTGACCGGCGGCACCGGCTTCATCGGCGGCCAGGTGGCCCGCGGGCTCGCGGCCGACGGCGCCGAGCACCTGGTGCTGGCCAGTCGCGGCGGGGCCGACGCGGCGGGCGCCGAGCGGCTGCGCGCCGAACTGGAGGCGCTCGGCGCCAAGGTGACGATCACCGCGTGCGACCTGGCCGACCGGGCGGCGGTGGCCGAGCTGGTGGCCTCGCTGGACGACCTGGCGCCGCTCAGCGCCGTGGTGCACGCCGCCGGAGTGGGCGGCGCGCCCGCACTGCTCGCGGACACCACCGAGGCGGACCTGGCCGCCGTGCTGGGCGCGAAGGCGCTGGGCGCCGCTCACCTGGACGAGCTGCTGGGCGAGCGCCCGCTGGACGCGTTCGTGCTGTTCTCCTCCGGCGCCGCCGCCTGGGGCAGCGGCGCCCAGGCCGGCTACGCGGCCGCCAACGCCTTCGTGGACGCGCTGGCCGAGGACCGCCGCGCCCGCGGGCTGGCCGCCACCTCCATCGCCTGGGGCGCCTGGGGCGGCGGCGGCATGGTCGACGCGGCCGCCGGGGAGCGCCTGCGGCTGCGCGGTCTGGAGCCGATGAGCCCCGAGCCGGCGGTGCTGGCGCTGCGCCGCGCGGTGGAGAACGAGGACACCACGCTGGTGGTGGCCGCCGTGGACTGGGAGCGCTTCGTCCCGGGCTTCACCGCGGCCCGGCCCAGCCCGCTGATCGGCGAACTGCCCGAGGTGGCCCGGATGCTCGCCGCCCGGGAGGGCGGGGACACCGCCGAGGACGGTGCCGAGCCGCCGCTGCTGCGCCGGCTGGCCGGGCTGGACGCCACCGAACACGCCTCGGAGATCGTGGAGTTCGTCCGTGGCGAGGCCGCCGCCGTGCTCGGCCACCCCTCGAAGGAGGCGGTCCAGGCCCAGCACGTCTTCCTGGAGCTGGGCTTCGACTCGCTCACCGCGGTCGAGTTCGGCAAGCGGCTCAGCCGGGCCAGCGGCCTGCGGCTGCCGAGCACGCTGGCCTTCGACCACCGCACCCCGGCCGAGGTCGGACGGCGGCTGCTGTCGCTCCTGGCGGAGCGCGGCGGGCCGGAGTCGCCGCAGCCCCGGACCCAGGAGCCCGTGGACCCCCGGGCGCCCCGGGAGTCGGAGTCGCCGGAGTCGCAGGACCTGCTCGTCTCGCTCTACCGCCGGGCCGGCGAACTCGGCCGGATGGCCGAGGGGATCGAGTTGGTCACCGCCGCCGCCCGGCTGCGCCCGGTCTTCACCGCCGCGTCGGCCGCCGACCACCTGCCCACGCCGGTGCGCTTCGCGCAGGGCCAGGACGGACCGCAACTCGTCTGCCTGGGGCCGTACATGGCGCCGTCGGGGGTCCACCAGTACGCCCGCTTCGCCGCCGCGTTCGGCGGCCGGCGCGGCATCTGGGCGCTGCCCGAGCCGGGCTTCGTCCCGGGCGAGGCGCTGCCCGAGGACGTCGCCGCGCTGGTCGAGGTGCACACCACGGCCATCGAACGTTCCGTGAGCCGCGGGCCGGTGGTGCTGCTCGGCTACTCCTCCGGCGGCTGGGTCGCGCACGCGGTCGCCTGCCACCTGGAGCGGCTCGGCCGTCCGGTGGCCGGAATCGTCATGCTGGACAGCTTCACCCGGCGCGAGCGGATGGGCGAGCGCTTCCAGTCGGCGGTGGTGGAGGGGCAGTCGGAGCGCTTCGGCTTCGTCTCCGCGCCGAGCACCCAGCTCACCGCGATGGGCGGCTACCTGCGGATCTTCGAGGACTGGGACGCCCCGCGGGCCGCGGCCCCGACGCTGGTGGTCCGGGCCGCGGAGTGGATGGCCCGGGACGACGCGGACACCGACGACCGCCCCGCCGCCCCCGAGCACGCCCAGACCGTGACCGAAGTCTCCGGCAACCACTACACCCTGATGGAGCGTCATGCCGACGAGGCCGCCGCGGCGGTCGACGCGTGGCTGGACGGGATCGGCCCGGTGGGCGAGTGACCACCACCGGCCGCGCGCCCTCCGCCCGCACCCCCCTGCCACCCACGACCGAAGGAACAACACCTCCCGTGAACCCTCCCGTTGACGCCGACCGGTGGATCCGCAGGTTCGACCCGCGCCCGGACGCCGAGGTCCGCCTGGTCTGCCTGCCGCACGCCGGCGGCTCCGCGAGCTTCTTCCTCCCGGTCGCCCGGGCGATGCCGCAGTCCGTGGACGTCCTGTGCGTCCAGTACCCCGGACGCCAGGACCGCCGCACCGAACCGCTGCTCGACACCGTCCCCGAGCTCGCCGACCGGATCGCCGCCGCGCTCCTGCCGTGGATCGACCGGCCGTTGGCGTTCTTCGGCCACAGCCTGGGCGCCACCCTGGCGTTCGAGGTCGCCCGCCGCCTGGAACGGGACAAGGGGCTGGTCGCGGCCGCGCTCTTCGCCTCCGGCCGCCGCGCCCCCTCCACCCATCGCACCGAGACGGTGCACCTGCGCGACGACGACGGCCTGATCGCCGATATGCGCGGTCTCAGCGGCACCGATGCCCGGCTGCTGGGCGACGAGGAGATCCTGCGCATGATCCTGCCCGCCACCCGCGCCGACTACCGGGCCGCCGAGACCTACGTCTACGAGCCCGGCGAGGCCCTGCGCTGCCCGCTGGTCGCCCTGGTCGGCGACGACGACCCCAAGGTCACCGTCGACGAGGCCGCCGCCTGGGCCGACCACACCGAGGACCGCTTCGACCTGCGGGTCTTCCCCGGCGGCCACTTCTACCTGGCCGACCACCAGGCCGCGGTCATCAAGGTGATGACCGACCGCCTGGCCGCGCCCTGAGTGACCGGCCCCCGCGCCACCTGACGGCCCGGAGCGGCACCCCCGCTCCGGGCCGACCGGGGCCCCGCCCCGCGCCGACCGCTACAGGGTCCGGCGCACCCCCGCCTGCGTCTCCAGCCGCCGCAGCTGGCCGGGCAGCGCCGCGTGCATGGCCTCCTGCACGGGACCGCTGCGCCCGATCCACAGCACCTCCTTGCCCCGGAGCTCCTCCAGCAGCAGGGCGTGGGCGGCGTACATCGCGACCGCCGCGAGCAGCATGCCGAACGCCCCGGCGGCCTGGCCCAGCCAGTGCACGCCCGTGACCCCGTGGAGGCCGGCGACGAAGTAGCGCGGTACGGCGATCATCAGGAGCACCCACAGCACCCGCTTGGGCCGCGCCACCGAGGCCATCAGCGCGGCGAAGACCGTGAACGCCAGGTTCATCACCCCCAGCACGTGCGTCCCGCCGTGGGCGTTGCTCGCCATCACCAGGCCGTTGGACAGCCAGGCACCGGCGAAGCCAGCCATCAGCGTCGCGGCGATGACGTCCCGGGCGCCGAACGCGAGGATGCTGACCAGCAGTTGGAGCACGAAGGCGGCGAAGAGGGTGAGCCCCACGGCCTGCCGGTACGCCCCGTCGATCAGGCCGAGCTGAAGGCTGCTGGCCACGGCGGAGGAGATGGCCACCGTGAAGAAGCCCAGCGGCATCGGTGAGGCGATGGGCCGCAGGGTGATCCGTGTCATCGCGTGCAGGTCGGGCGCGGAGCCGCCGCCGGCCTCCGGCGCGTCCGTGCGCGCCGCCGCCCCGGCCACCTCCGGTTCCGGTCCCCGCACCGGGGTCTCCTCCGTCGCCACTGCCGCCATGGTCTCGCTCCCTGCTCTCGGTGCTGCTCGGGTACTCGGCCCACGAGGCTATGGGCGGGTGCGGAGCGGGATTTGCCCCGATGCGTACGGTCGCTGTCGCACCCGTGCAGGGCAGCACGGCGGCCCGGCCCGCGGAGCGTTCGAACGCCCCGCGGGCCGGACCGGGGAAGCGGAGGAGCGGTCAGTCCTCCGTCTCGTCGTAGCGGCCGTGGCCGAGGCGGCGCAGGTCGAAGGACCGGATGCCGCGCCCGAAGGTGGCGGCGTAGAGCTTGCCGTCGGGGCCGGTCCTGAGCTGCTGCACCGCGGTGGTGGGCAGGTTGCGGCCCAGGACGCGCCAGTCGGCGGTGCCGGGGGCGCGGTAGAAGGCGGCGAGGTCGGTGCCGAGGGCCAGGCCGCCGTTGGGCAGGATCCGCACCGAGGTGGCGGGGACGTCGGGCAGGTTGGCCGACACGTCGGTCCAGGTGGCGCCGCCGTCACGGGTCTCGAAGACGTGGCCGACGCCCGCGCCGGGGCCCTCGGTCCAGGTCCGGGAGAAGCCGTTGAAGGCGACGAAGACGTGCTGGGCGTTGCTCTCGTCGACGGCGAAGGAGGAGATGTAGCGGTTCGGCAGCGTGCCCTCGACCGGCAGGTTCAGCTGGTGCCAGCCGGTGCCGTCGGTGCGCCCGACCGCGATGCCGCGGCTGAAGCCCTGGTTGTTGCAGGGGCCGCACCAGCCCGCGTACACGGTCCCGCGGACGGTCGCCACGGCGGTGGCGACGTGGCCCTCGCCCAGGTCGTAGGCGCTGGTCCACTCCTCGCCGCTGCGGATCGCGTAGCCGTTGTGCTGCACCCAGACGTGCCGGCCGCCCGCGATCCAGGTCTTGACGTCCTTCGGGTCGCTGGTGAGCGGCGCGATGAAGCGCGCGGCGTTGCTCTCCTTGTCCGGCGGGGCGACCTCGTAGGAGGTGGCCTTGGCCGGGTCGGTGGTCCAGGCGCCGTTGTTGACGGCGCAGTTCTGGGTGACCCAGACGTCGAGGTAGACGTACTCCTCGGCGATGTTGCAGCCGTTCTCCGGGTCGACGAGGGTGTCGGCGCCGTCACCGCCGAAGTTGGAACCCATCACCTTGTCGCGGGCGCGCAGGACGGACTCCCCGTTGTCCTGCAGGCCGCCGCTGACGATCACGCCCCGGCCCGAGCGGTCCGCCGGGTCCTTGCCGACGCCGACCGAGTAGTACTGAAGGGTGTCGATGGTGCCGTCGGCCAGGGACTTCCAGTCTGTGGCGTGGCCGGAGGCGTCGGCAGCGCCGTCGACCGGGCGGCTGTAGACGCCGCCGTCGTTGCCGACGTACACGGTGGGCCTGCCCTTGTCCGTGCCGATGGCGACGGCGTGCTGGTCGGAGTGGGTGGTCGGCGAGCAGTCGCCGGTCTGCTTGGCCGGGTCGATGCTCCAGCAGGGGAAGCCGAAGTTCCAGTACGGGCCCGGGACGGTCCAGGAGGAGCCGCCGTTCCTGCTCTCGAAGACCTCCTCCAGGCCCGCGTAGACGTGCTCCGGGTCGGCCGGGTCGACCTGCAGGAACTGGTTGTACCAGGCCTGGATGCCGGGCTGGTAGCCCTCGCCCTGGAGCGCGGAGCCGGAGTTCTTGAGCTTGTCCTTGTCCGCGATCAGGGTCCACGGCCCGAACGGGGAGCCGGACCGGGAGACGTAGACGCCCTTGAGGCCGGTGTCCGGGTCGCTCGCCGCGACCGCCGGGGACTGGTCGATGGCGTAGTAGCGGGAGCCGTCCGCGGAGGCGGCGAAGGTCACGTTGCCGACGTTCGCGGCGTCGGTGGGCAGCTCGCCGAGCGAGCCGATCCGCTGCCAGCTGCCGTCGGCGGCCTTGCCGTAGAAGCCGTTGTAGGTGTCGCCGCCGCGCCAGCCGACGGCGAGGACGACCTTGGACGGGTCCTTGGGGTCGACGGCGATGTCGTTGGCGATGTTCCGGTACGGCGCGGACGGGTCGGAGGCCTTCGAACCGCCGGGCAGGTAGTCGGGGTTGGGGGCGAACTCCAGGGTCCACGGGCCGGACAGGTCGGTCGTCGAGTGGCTCCAGACGCCCCGGCTGGTGGCCGCCCACACCTTGGCGCCGCCGAACCGCAGCGCGTGGATGACGGTCGACTCCAGTTCGGCGCCGCCGACCCGGTCGCCGGGCTGGAACTCGCCGTGCGCGGGGTCGGCGAGCACGTAGACGCCGGTGCCGACGTACGAGGTGGCGCCGGTGTTGGACTCGCCGGTGGCGTACCAGAGGCGTCCGCCGGCGTCCAGGTCCAGGGTGCCGGTGGAGAGCGAGGGGAGGCGGTCCGAGATGGACTGCCACTGGCCGCCGCCGGTGCGGGAGCGGAACACCCCGCCGTTGGCGCCGCCCGCGTAGACGTGGCCGTCGGCGTCGGCGGCGATCCCGGTGATCCGGCCGGTCACGTAGCCGGAGCCGCCGCTGGAGTTGGAGTTGACGTCGCGGTAGCGCGGGTCGTCGGAGTTGTAGGGCTTGTCGGTGACGTGGTCCCAGGTGCCGCCGGTGTGCGGCAGCGACTGGAGCTGGGCCCAGGCCGCGCCGTAGGCGCCGGGCGCGACCACGCCGGGCGCGGTGCGGGCCTCGGTGTACTGCGCGGTGCCCTCGGCGGAGTTCTCCGCCTCGTCGCCCTCGTCCTCGCCGGGCGCCGCGGACCCGGCGGTGAGCGACGGGCCGGTGGCGCCGGCGCCCCGGACCTTCTGCGCGTGCTTCTGCCCGATCTCGGCCTGGTGCCGGGCCTGGTGCGGACGCTGTCCGGGCGTGTCGGGCGGCGCGGCGAGCGCCTGGGTGGTGGTCAGCCCCAGGGCCGTCAGTGTGACGGCGCTCAGCAGAAGCTTGCTACGTCGCCTCTTGGGCACGTGAAGTCCTCTCCGTGCGGAGCCGGCGGCGCGGTCGCGCCTTCCGGCGGAAACAGTGCGAAAGCCTGGTGCTTCTGCCGCCGCCGAGGAAGGCAGGTGAGCCTAAAGACTTATTAAAAGCATTACTGTTCAAGGCGATTGCATTCACCGAATGAACCGCATGAGGCTTCGTCGGCGGGCCACAGGCTAACCGGGCCGCCCCGGACACCGGCCGTCCCGCGCCCGACGGCGCCCCGCCGTCCCACCACCGGACGCGCCGCCACCCGGTACCACCGGCCCGCCACCCGGTACCACCGGCCCGGCGGGCTGGGCCGTTCGGCCCGTGCGCGCGGGCCGGGCGCGGGGCAGGGTGGGGGAGCGGCAGTCCGGTTCGCGGCGGCCCGGCGCGGGAACCATGGAGCCGCGCTCATCACGGGAGGTGGAGCATGTCCGCTGAGGGTACGGCGGTGATCGAGCTCAGATCGCTGACCAAGCGCTACGGGCGCAGCGTCGGCGTCGACGGCCTGGACCTCGACATCGGCGCGGGCGAGGTGTTCGGCCTGCTCGGGCCCAACGGCGCGGGGAAGACCACCACGCTGCGCTGCCTGGTCGGGCTGCTGAAGCCGAGTGCCGGCGCGGTCCGGGTGCTGGGCCTGGACCCGGTGGCCGACCACCGCCGGGTGTCGCCGTCCATCGGCTACCTCCCGGGCGAGCTGCGGCTCTACCCCGAACTCACCGGCCGCCAGACGCTGGACCTGCTGGCGAACCTCCAGGGCGCGAGCGCGCCGCGGCAGGCCGAGCTCTGCGCCCGGCTGAAGCTGAGCCGGGCCGACCTGGACAAGACGGTGGGGGCGTACTCGCGGGGCATGAAGCAGAAGCTGGGCCTCGTCCAGGCGCTGCAGCACCGGCCGGCCCTCACCGTGCTCGACGAGCCCACCGAGGGGCTGGACCCGCTGGTCCAGGAGGTCTTCTTCGAACTCCTCGCCGAGGAGACCGCGGCCGGCCGTACGGTGCTGCTCTCCAGCCACGTCCTGCCCGAGGTGCAGCGGGCCTGCGGCCGGGTGGCGATCATCCGCGGCGGGCGGCTGGTCGCCGTCCAGTCGGTGGCCGCCCTGCGGCAGGCCCGGGCCCGGCGGATCCGGCTGGTGCTGACCGACGGGCGGGGCGAGCGGCCGCTGGGCGCGGCCGAGCGCTGGTCCCCGCGCTGGGACGGCTCGCGGGTGGAGCTCCTGGTGCCGCCGGACGACGTCGTACGGGCGGTCCGCGAACTGCTCGCGGCCCTGCCGGTCGGCGACCTCACCGTCGAGGAGGCCGGTCTGGACGAGGCCTTCCTCGACCTCTACCGCACCCGCGAGGAGCCGGAGGACCCGCCCGCGCCGCCCGGTCCGTCCGGACCACCCGCGGTGCCCGGCACCGACGCCCACCGCGACACCGGCACCGACCCGGAGCAGCGGTCATGAGCCGGGCCACCGTCAGCCGACGGCTTCCCCTGGTCTGGCTCGCCCTGCACCGCCGCCGCCGGATGCTGCTCTCGCTGGTGTTCGGCATGGTCGTCTTCGAGGCCCTGATCGTCGTGATCACCGGGACCGTGCCGCCCACCGACCTGTTCGGCGGCGGGAAGAACCCGCCGGACGCCTTCAAGGCGTTCAGCGGCTCCAACGGGGACGTCTCCATCGCCAGTTACGCCGGCCTGCTCGGCGCCGGACTCACCCACCCGTTCTGGATCGCGCTCCAGCTGACCGCGATCGGAGCGCTGGGCGCGGCCGCCGTCGCCGCCGACGTCGAGTCCGGCACCATCGAGCTGCTGATGACCCGCCCGGTCTCCCGCCGCCGGCTGCTGGCCGAGCGCACCGCCGCGCTCGCCGCCGCCTCCGTCCTGCTGAACGCGGCGGCCACCGCCACGGTGGCGCTCGGGGTCGCGCTCTCGGCCGACCTGCGGGCCGCCGTCCCGATCGGCGGGGTGTTCGCCGCGGGACTGCTCGGGTGCGGCTTCACGCTCTGCCTGACCGGGCCGGTGCTGGCCGTCTCGGCGGTGAGCCGGCGCCGGGCGCACGTGATCGGGGCCGCCGTCGCGTTCGGCGCGGTCGGCTTCGCGCTCAACTTCGTGGCCCTCGCCTGGGAGCCGGCCGCGCCGCTGCGCTACCTCAGCCCCTTCCACTACTACACGCCCGGCGACGCGCTGGCCCACGGCACCGTCCCCTGGTCCTCGCTCGCCGTCCTCTGCGGCGTGGGCGTGACCGGGCTGGTCGCCGCCTTCGCCCTGCTGGACCGCCGCGACCTGGCGATCTGAGGGTTCGCCACCGCCGGAGGGCGGGCGCCGCACCGGTCGGCCGGACCGGTCAGCGTCCGCCCTCCGGCGGTTCCGGGACGGTGATCACGGGGCAGCGGGCCCGCCGCAGCAGCCCGTGCGGGACGGAGCCCATCCGCATGCCGGTGAACCCGCCGTCGCCGCGCCGGCCGACCACGACGGCGAGCGCGTGCTCGGACACCCGCGCGAGTTCCTCCACCGGGTGGCCGTGCAGCACCTCGTGGGTGAGATCGACCTCGGGGTGCCGCGCGTGCGGTTCCTCCGTGGTGGCGATCAGCGCCCGCCGCAGTTCCCCCTCGGCGGTGAACGGATCGGTCCGGTCGAAGGCGGCGCGCGGCCGGACCCGGACGGCGCGCAGCGCGGCCCCGCGCCGCGCGGCGAGGTCCAGCGCGAACCGCAGGGCGGTCACCGAGGCGGGGCTGCCGTCCACACCGGCCACCACGACGGGCGGCTCCTGGGTGGAGTGCTCCGGTCCGAGCACGACCACCACCGGACAGCGGGCCTGCGCGCTCACCGGGACGGTCACCGAGGCCAGGCTGAGCACCTCCGCGACCCGGCTCAGCCGCCGGGTGCCGAGCACCACCAGCGAGGCGCGCGCCGACTCCCGGCAGAGCGCCGGCGCCGGGACGTCCTCCTCGACCACCGTGGTCACCGCCAGCCCGGGATGACGCGCCCGGGCCTCGGCCGCCGCCCGGTCGAGCGCCTCGTCGGCGCGGGCGCGCAGCGCCTTGTGGTAGGAGCCCTCGTCGGAGGGACGGAACTCCCGGGCCGGCGACGGGACGGCGTGCACCAGCCGCAGCGGGAGCCCACGGCGCTCGGCCTCGTCGGCGGCCCAGGCGGTGGCCATCGGCCCGGGCTCCGGGTCCACACCGAGGACGATCGGGCCGCTCGCGGGGCCGGGGGTCGTGGCTGTCATGGTTCCTCCACACGCTGTCGTCGCACGGTGCCGTCGTCGACGGAAGGCCGGCCGACCGGCACCTGTTCAGCCGACCGGGGGCGGGTCACAGGTAGCACCGCCGGTGTCTGGCGCTGCCGACGGCGCGGCCCGCGCGCAGGGCGAGCTGGGCCAGCAGGGCGGCGCGCCGGTCGGCGGGGCCGAGCAGGTCGACGGAGCGGCGCAGCAGTGCCCACCAGGCGCCGGCCGCGTCGCCCGGCCGCGAGCAGGGCATGCCGTGGGCGGCGAAGTCGCGGTACAGCTTGGGGTGCGAGCGCCCGTAGCCGTAGGACTGGCGGACGATGGACCGGGTGTCGCCGCGGTGCCGGTAGTGCACGACGGCGTGCGGGGCGAAGGCCAGCCGGTACCCGGCCAGTTGGGCGCGCCAGAAGAACTCGGTGTCGTCGCCGCCGCCCCGGTAGCTCTCGTCGAAGCCGCCCAGCCGGCTCCACAGCTCCTTGTGGAACCCGCAGTTGGCGCCCGCCGGGTAGGGCAGGAAGCCGAAGGTGTCGAGCAGTGCGGGGGACTTCTTCGCCGGCCGCGCGGCGAGGGCCACCGGCCCGTTGAGCAGCCGGCGTTCCAGCGCGCCGCCGACGGCCGGGCTGGAACGCAGGGCGTCGACCATCCCGGCCACCCAGCCGGGGGCCGCGATGTCGTCCGCGTCGCAGAGCAGCACGAACTCGCCGTCGGCCCGCCGGCAGCCGAGGTTGCGGGCGCGGTTGACGCCGGGCTCGTCGGTGACGGTCACCCGCAGCCGCGGCATCCGCCGCTGCCAGCGCCGCAGCAGCGCGCGGGTGCCGTCGCCGGATCCGTTCTCGACGACGACCACCTCCCACGGATCCGGATAGGTCTGCGCGCACAGTGCCTCCAGCTGCGCGGCCAGCGTCGTCTCGGCGTTGCGCGCGGGCATGACGACCGAGACCAGGCCGACCGGGCGGGGGCCGCCGTTCATCGCGGGCTCCGCACGGCCGGCCCCGGCGCCCGGACGGCCCGGACCACCGCGGCGGTGTCGCGGAGGTCCGCCAGCACCACGTCCGCCCCCGCCTGCCGCAGCACCTCGGCGCTGCTCGCGCCGGAGGCGACGGCGATCACCCGCGCCCCACCGCTGCGCCCCGTGTGCACGTCCCGAGGGGTGTCGCCGATCAGGACGGTGGCGTCGGCGGCGAAGTCGGTTCCGTGGGCGGCCGTCGCGCGCCGCCGGGCGACCGGGAGCAGCGCGGCCCGCTCGCGGCCGTCGTTGCCGTACGCGCCGACGGCGGGATCCACGAACCCCGCCAGTCCGAACAGTCCCAGTTTGAGCGCGGCGTTGTCCCGCAGGTTCCCGGTCAGCACGGACTGGGCCACCTCGGGCCGGGCGCCCAGGGCCCGCAGGGCCTCGGCGGCGCCGGGCAGGGTCCGTCCGACGGTCCGCAGCTCGGCGGCCCGCCGGCGCAGCTGGGCGGAGAGCTCGGCGCCGACCCGTTCCGGTGCGGGTGGGTCGACGCCGTGCCGGGCGAACAGCTCGTCCATGATGTCGAGTTCGGTCCGCCCGGCGATGGCGACGCGGTGGCGGGCCGGCCGGCCGGTGAGCCGTTCGAAGGCGAGCGGGTAGATCGACCCGACGACGTGGGCGCCGTCGATCAGTGTGCCGTCGATGTCCCACAGCAGCAGGATCCGCTTGCCCGTGGGCACGGCGCGCGCGCCCGTCCTCATACCCCGACCGCCCGTCGCCGAGGGGCGGGCCGGGCCGCGAACGGGCCGCGCTGCGTGGTGCAGGCCGCGCCGTGCCGGGCGGCGAGGTCGAGGGCCTCGGCCGTGGTCGCGCCGGTGGCGAGCGCGTAGGTGAGGACGGCCGCGAAGTTGTCCCCGACCCCGTAGGTGTCCACCAGGGGGCCCGGTGCGCGGGCGGGCCGGTAGCGCCGGGGCGGCTGGTCGTTGCGGGTGAAGACGCCGCCGCGCCGGCCCTCGGTGCGGACCACCAGGTCCGGCAGGCTGCGCAGCAGCGCCGGGTCGCAGCGCTCGGCCGGGTCGGCGCCGCTGCCGATCAGCGCGTCGACCCTGACGCCGGACTCCCGTACGGTGCCGAACTCCCGCGCGGTCACCACGAGGACCGAGGCCCGGCGTGCCCGGCGCAGCAGGGCGGGGTCCCCTGCGGTGAAGAACACCGCGTCGTAGTGGGCCAGTTGCTCCCAGTCGACGGGATCGGCCGCGGCCGGCTGCAGGCGTTCGCCGAGGGTGACGGTGGTGCGCTCCCCGGAGCGGTCGACCATGCTCACCGCCGTCCGGGTGGGGCCGGGCCTGGTGGCGGCCAGGACCTGGACGCCGCGGCGTTCGAGTTCGGCGCGCGACCGCCGCCCGGCGTGGTCGTCGCCGAGGGCGGTGAAGAAGGTGCAGGTGCCGGCCAGTTCGGCGAGCCGGACGGCCGCCACCGCGCCTCCGCCGGCCGGGCCCTGCCAGAGCCGGTCGGCGTGGGTCACCTCGCCGGCGGCGGGGACCTCGTCGAGACCGGCGATCGTGGTCCATTCGACGTGCCCCACCACGGCGACCCGTGGCCCGCTGCCCGGGGGAGCCGCCGTACCGGTCGGGGGAGCCGCCGAACCGGCGGAGCGGGTGTCCTCGTCCATCGTTCCTCGACTCTCGCGACGGCCCGTCGCCGGCGCCACTCCAAGCCGAGCACCATCCGCGCGCCCCCGCACCGTTTTGTCCGCCGATCGTGGGTGCGTCGACGAACCATGAATGGCGGGAGCGGAGCGGCTCGGCGATGATGGACGCTCGGTGCCTCGGCTCCGTGCACCGACCCCTGGCCGCGCGGCCGTCCGCCGCTCGACGGAGGTGTCCGTGGATGAAGGACGTGGATGCGTTTCTCTTCGATTTCGACGGGACGCTGTGGGATCCGGAGTCCGAGATATTCCGCGCGCACGCGGAGGTTTTCCTGGAATTCGGCCACCGGCTCCCGGTCGAGGTGTGGTCGTCGCTCGTCGGCACCATCGGGTCCGAGCTGTGGACGCGGCTCGAACGGGCCACCGGATGCACGGCGGACCGCCGTGAGCTGCAGGAACGGGTCCACCGGCGGCAGCGCGAACTGCTCGGCGGGCTGTGCGGCAGGCCCGGCGTGCACCGGATCCTCGGTGCGGTCGACGCCCTGGGGATCTCCCGGGGGATCGTCAGCAACTCCACCCGGGAATGGGTCGCCGAATATGCGCGGCAGTGCGGTGTGGCCGAGGGTTGGAGCACCGTCCAGTGCGCCGACGGGAACCGCGCCGGCGCGAAACCGGAACCGGATCTCTATGTCGCGGCGCTGGCCTCGCTGGGAATTCCCGCCGAGCGGGCGGTGGCGTTCGAGGATTCCCCCAGCGGCGTACGCGCCGCGAAAAGGGCCGGAATCAGGTGCGTCGCGATACCGAACGCGATGACCGCCGCGCTCGATCTCCAGGAGGCGGATCTGCGGTTCGAATCGTTCGAGCAGGTCGATCTGCCAGGAATTGTCGGAGCGATCGGAGGAAGACCGATGCGACAGACGAGGACCGCGGCACGCACCGCAGCACGCACCGCCGCACCGAAGGCTCCGCCCGACGGGGAGGCCGGATCGGCGCTGCGGCACTACTACTACCGGCCGGACGACCTCCGGGTGGTCGGCGGCGAGGGCGTGTACCTCCGGGCCGACGACGGCCGGCGCTATCTCGACTGCTCCTCGGGGACGTTCAACCTGAGCCTGGGTTACGCGCACCCCGAGATCGTGGAGGTGGTCCGCGAACAGGCCGGCCGGCTGATCCACGTCACCTCCAAGTTCCAGACCGAGCCGCTGAACGCCCTGGTGGCGAAGCTGGCCGAGGTCTCGCCGGCGAACCTCACCCGGGTGCACCTGAAGTCGGCGAGCGGCTCCGACGCCAACGAGAGCGCCGTCAAGATCGCCCAGGTGCACACCGGCAAGTCCGACGTGGTCACGCTCTTCCGCGGCCACCTCGGCCAGACCCTCGGCATGATCGGCGCCTCCGGCGCGGCCTTCCGGCGCGCCCCCTTCCCCTCCCACCTGCCCGGCGTCGTGCACGTCCCCGACCCGCACTGCCTGCGCTGCTTCTACCGGCAGGAGCGGGCCACCTGCGGCCTGCTGTGCGTCGAGCGGATCAACGACTTCATCGACTACGCGAGCACCGGCCGGGTGGCCTGCGTGGTGCTGGAGCCGATCAGCGGCAACGGCGGCAACGTCGTTCCGCCGGACGGCTATCTGCAGGCGCTCAAGGACCTCTGCGAGGAGCGCGGCATCCTGCTGGTCTTCGACGAGATCCAGACCGGGTTCGGGCGCACCGGCCGGATGTTCGCCGCCGACCACTTCGGCGTCGCCCCGCACCTGATGACCTTCGGCAAGGGCCTCGGCGGCGCGGGCATGCCCATCGCCGGCATCCTGACCGAGGAGCGGCTGACCGGGGTGGAGGGACACCACATCAACTCGACCTTCGGCGGCAACGTACTGGCCGCCGCGGCCGCCCTGAAGACCGTCGAGATCATCGGCCGCCCCGGCTTCCTGGAGAACGTGCGCGACGTCGGCGGCCACGTCCTGGAGCGGCTGCGCGCCCTCGCCACCAGGGTGCCGTTCGTCCAGGAGGTCCGCGGCGTCGGGCTGATGATCGGCATCGACATCGTGGACCGCGACGGCCGCCCCGACCCCGCGCTCACCAACCACCTCGCCGAACGCGGCCTGGACCACGGACTGCTGCTGCGGACCTCCCTCTACGGGCACGGCAATGTGCTCAAGGTCCGCCCGGCGCTGATCATGACCCGTCAGGAGGCGGACGAGATGTGCGATCTGCTGGAACGGCTCTTCCTGGAGGCCGCATCATGAGGGGCCTCGTCCAGGAGCTGTCCGGGCGCATCCGGACGGCCGTGCGCGAGGGTCTGCACGAGGTCGGCAGCCGCTACGTGGCGGGCACGGCGAAGGGCGGGGACGCCGAGTTCCCGGTCGACGTGCTCGCCGAACGGGCCGCCTGGGACTTCCTGCGCGAGCGCGGCGAGCCGGTGGCCGTCTACACCGAGAGCGAAGGGCTGCGCACCATCGGCCGGGCGCCCGGGCACGTGCTGGTCATCGACCCCGTCGACGGCACCCGCGGCGCCGCCGCCGACCTGGAGATGGCCTGCGTCTCCATCGCCGCGGCCCCCTTCACCGAGGCGCCCACCATCGGCGACATCCGGTACGCGATGCTCCAGGAGATCAAGACCGGCCACTGGCTGTACGCCGACGCCGACGGCACCGGCATCGAGTCCGGCGGCTTCCCCGCGCCGGTGCCCCGGCTGTCCGCCGTCACCGAGCCCGAGCGGATGTTCTGGTCGCTGGAGTTCAACGGCCACCCGGCGGCACTGATGACCGACGCCTACGGCCACCTCATCGACGCCTCGGCCAACACCGGCGGCGTGTACGTGTTCAACAGCGCCTCCTTCTCCATCTCCCGCATCATCACCGGCCAGACGGACGCCTACGTCGACATCGGCAACCGGCTGCTGCGCGACCGCCCCGCCACCGAGGCGGACTTCCGCCGGGTCGGCCACGGGAGCATCCTGCACCTGTTCCCGTACGACATCGCGGCCTCGGTGTACCTGGCGGAACGCGCCGGGGTCACCATCACCGACGCCTACGGCAAACCGCTGCGGGACACCCTGCTGCTGGACATCGGCCCGCTGAACCAGCGCTCCTGCATCGCCGCCTGCACCCCCCAGCTGCACGCGGCGCTGATCGACTCGATCCGCTGGTAGCGGACACCGAGGAGGCCGCCGCGATGACCGACCACCGGCACGTCACCCGCCCCCGCCCGCCCGGCGGATGGACCGACGCGGCGGCCCTGGCCGCCGTCGCCGACACCCTCGGCCTCACGGTCGGGCCGGAGATCCTGGACGGCGGCTCACCGGCCCGGGTCCACCGGGCCACCACCTCCGGCGGGGAGGAACTGGTGGTCAAGGTCCTGGTGCCGGCACCCGGCGCCGTGGACGGCCACGACCTGGTCTCCTTCCGCCACAAGCTGCGCCAGATCGACCTGCTGCGCACCGTGGCCCCACGGCTGGCGGCGCACTACCTGCCGGTCCCGCACGTCCTCGACGGCGACGGCTGGGCGGCCTGCACCACGCCGTTCTACCCGTCCGCGGACCTGGCGGCCCCGCTGCGGGAGTCGCCGCAGGGCACCCGGGAGTTCTTCCGCCGCTACCCGGCCCTGCTCCAGGCCCTGGTCCTGGACGGCTACGCCGCGCGCTCCCACCCCGCCCCGGCCGCCCACCTCGCGGAGGTCGTCGTGGGCCGGTTCCTGCGGCGGCTGCCGCTGCTGGCCCGCGCCCTGCCGGGGGAGCTGACGGCCGCCGAGCGGATCACCGTCAACGGCGTGCGGTGCCGGGCCCCGCACCTGGTGCTGGAACGGCTGAGCGGACGGCTGGCACGGCTGGCCCCCGCCCGCCTGATGGCCCCCGCCCACGGCGACGCCAACACCCGCAACGTCCTGCTGTCCACCCGCCCCGGCGCGGCGCCCGAGGACTTCCGCCTCATCGACCCGCGCGGCTCCGTCGAACCCTGGGACCCGGTCTACGACCTGGCGAAGACGCTCTTCAGCCTCACCGTCTGGGATCCCGCGCTGCGCACCGGCTTTTCGGTCCGCCGCGGGCCGGACCACCGCTACCAGGTGGGCTTCCGGCAGCCGGTGTACCCGGGCTACCGCGCGGCGATCCACGACTTCCTGCCCCGGTTGGCCGCCCACGAGGGCCTGCGCGCGCTGTTCCGCGACGATCCGGGCTGGTGGGAGCGGCTGCTGCTGACCCACGACCTGCACGTCCTGGCGGAGGCGCCGTGCCGCCTCTCCGACCGCAAGCCCAAGCCCGACCTGCGGGGCGGGAACTCCACCCCCGCCGAACTCGCGCTCGGCCACTACCTCCTGGGCACCCTGCTGATCAACGACCTCGCCGCCCGGCTCGCGAGCCCCGGCGGCGTGGACCCCACCGGCCACCTCGCCCTGGTGACCGACCACCTGCCCTGACACGCGCCGGCCGCGGCCCCGCGGGAAGCGCGGGGACCGCGGCCGGCCGGTCCGCCCGGTCGGAGCCGGCTCAGCCGAACTGGCCGGGCCGGTAGTCCCCGGCGGGCTGCCGGTTGATCACGTTGATCCGGTTGTAGGCGTTGATCACGGCGATCAGCGAGATCAGCGCGGCCAGCTGGTCCTCGTCGTAGTGCTCGGCGGCCTTCGCCCAGACCTCGTCGGAGACGCCGCCCGCGGCGTCCGCGATCCGGGTGCCCTCCTCCGTCAGCTCCAGCGCGGCGCGCTCGGCCTCGGTGAAGACGGTGGCCTCCCGCCAGGTCGCCACCAGGTTCAGCCGCAGCGAGCTCTCGCCCGCGTGCGCGGCGTCCTTGGTGTGCATGTCGGTGCAGAAGCCGCAGCCGTTGATCTGGC
Source organism: Kitasatospora sp. NPDC057965 (assembly GCF_042887135.1). Lineage (NCBI taxonomy): Bacteria > Bacillati > Actinomycetota > Actinomycetes > Kitasatosporales > Streptomycetaceae > Kitasatospora > Kitasatospora sp. NPDC057965. The sequence goes on along the minus strand of NZ_JBHVPZ010000005.1, from coordinate 306,753 downwards.
TCGCGCGGATCTTCACCAGCTCCTGCGTCGCGTGCGGCAGCCCCGAGTCGGACAGCGCCCGGCCGGCCGAGTTGATGTGCCGCAGGACCTTGGCCCCGACGGCGTTGCCGAAGTAGTCGAGACGGGCATCCATGGTGTGCTCCTCGTCGTGGAACGGATTCACCTGTCTGACGGGACGGCCCCGCGGAGTGTGACAGGTCCCGGCCTGTGTCCCGCGTCACATCGGGGGTGGGGGGTCACCCGCCCTCGGTGAACGCCTCGCGCAGCCGGGCCTCCTCGTCCGCCGACAGGTCGGTCTCGATGAGCTCGGCGTGCAGCCCTCCGAGCGCGGCCCTGACCGGGTCGAGCACGGCGTCCGAGCTGAGGACGAACAGCGCGGAGCTGCCGGGCGTGACCTTGCGCCGCACCTGCCGGATGAAGTCGTCGTCGATGCCGACATGGGCGAGGTGGCCGCCCAGGGCGCCGCCGGCCGCGCCCACCGCGGCGCCGAGTACGGGGACAAAGAAGATCATCCCGAGCAGGAAGCCCCAGAAGGCCCCGCCCAGGGCGCCCATGCCGGTCATGTCGCCCAGGTGGCGCGTCCTGGGCTTGCGGGCGTCCCCCGGCCAGCTGACCACGGCTCCGTCCTGGAGCGTGATCAGCTCCTGGCGCTGCAGCCGCTTCAGCGTGTCGAGGGCTTCGTCGGCTCCCGCCGCGGTGGGGAAGCGCCATACCGTCAGGGTCGCCATCAGGGCCTCCGGCCGTAGGGGGGACGCGGGACAGCCCCCATCGTCGGCCCGGACCCCGGGCGCCGCCACACACGGGCACCGGACGAGCGACCGGCGCCACCGGAAGGACGCCGCCGGATTGCCGGGGGCACCCGGTGGGCGCAGCGTGGCAGGAAGCCCTCCCGCGGGCCGGGCGGCGCGGCGGCCCGCGGGAGGAGCGCCGGACGCAGCAGCACCGGTGCGGGCGGAGCCGGCCGGGGGCGCCGGCGGACCGACCGCGGATCTTGAGGAGCAGCGATGGCGGAGCAGGCCGGTCCCTCGGGGCGCGGAGCGCCGGGCCCGTGGTACGCGCGGTCCCCGCAGGAGGTCGCCGACCGGCTCGGGGTCGACCCGGCGGTGGGGCTCACGGCCGCCCGGGCGGCCGAACTGCTCGCCGCCAACGGGCCGAACGCGCTCCCCGAGGAGAAGCCGAGGCCCGGCTGGCTGCGCTTCCTCGACCAGTACCGCAGCTACATGCAGATCATCCTGGTGGCGTCGGCGGTGGTCTCGCTGGCGATCGGGGAGTGGACCACCGCCGTCCTGCTCCTGGTGCTGACGCTGTTCAACGCGGTGGTGGGCCTGCGCCAGGAGGGCAAGGCGGAGAGCGCGATGAACGCGCTGAAGTCGATGATGGAGGCGACCGCCCGGGTCCGGCGCGACGGTACCGAGACCGAGATCCCGGCGGAGCGGCTGGTCGTCGGCGACGCCGTGCTCCTCTCGGCCGGCGACGAGGTCCCGGCGGACGGGCGGATCGTCGCCGCCAGCGCCCTGCAGATCGACGAGTCGGCGCTGACCGGCGAGAGCGTCCCGGCGGTGAAGGACGCGGGCACGCTCACCGCCGCGCGGCTGGGGCCCGGCGACCAGACCAACATGGCGTTCATGAACACCCCGGTCACGCACGGCAGCGGGCTGCTCGTCGTCACCGCGACGGGCTCCGGCACCGAGCTGGGGAAGATCTCCGGGATGCTCTCGGCCACCGAGAAGGAGCAGTCGCCGCTCACCCGGGAGCTCAACACCCTGACGCTGTGGATCGCGGCGGCGGCGGGCCTGACCATGGTCGTGATGTTCGCCCTCGGCCGCAGCCGCGACCAGGCCTGGGACGCCCTGTTCGTCAGCGCGGTCTCGCTGGCCGTCGCCGCCATCCCGGAGGCGCTGCCGACGGTCAGCCAGGTGATCCTCTCGGTCGGCAGCCTCAACCTGGCCAGGCGCCACGCGATCGTCAAGGAACTGCCGTCCGTCGAGACCCTGGGATTCACCTCGGCCATCAACTCCGACAAGACCGGCACCCTGACGATGAACCAGATGACCGTCGTCGAGGTCCTCAGCCCCACCGACCGCTACACCGTCTCCGGTACCGGCTACCGCCTCGACGGCAAGGTCCACCACGCGGTGGGCACCTCGGCGGGCATCGAGGACGCCGTCCTGCCCTACCTGATCGCCAACGACGCCAAGCTGGTGGAGGGCCAGGTCGTCGGAGACCCGACCGAGGGGGCCCTGCTCGTCCTCGGCCACAAGGCCGGCCTGGACATCGAGGCCACCCGGGAGCGCTTCCCCCGGCTCGCCACGCTGCCCTTCGACCCGGGCTACAAGCTGATGGCCACCTTCAACGCGGCGAAGGACGCGGACGGCCGGCCGGTGGTGCGGTGCTTCGTGAAGGGCGCCGCCCCGGCGGTGACGGCCCGCGCCACCACCGCGCTCGCGGCCGGGGCGGGCGTCCCCTGGGACGGGGACCTGGAGGCCCGCGCCCGGGCGCAGACCGAGCGGATGGGCGGCGAGGGCCTGCGGGTGATGGCCGGGGCCGTGCGCGACCTCGACCCGGCCGGCTTCGACCCGGCCGGCGACCTGCTGGCGCTCGTCACCGACCTGCGGATGACCAGCCTGGTCGGCATGGTCGACCCGCCGCGCGAGGAGTCCAGGGCCGCGGTCGCCAGCGCGCAGGCCGCGCACATCCGGGTCCGCATGGTGACGGGGGACGACGTCACCACCGGCGCGGCCATCGCCCGCCAACTCGGCATCGACGGCGAGGCGATGCTGGGCGCGGACTTCGCGGCCCTGCCCGAGAGCGAACGGCTGGCGCGGATCGACGCCATCGGCGTGGTCGGCCGGGTCGCGCCGGAGCACAAGGTCCTGCTCGCGGACACGCTCAAGCGCAAGGGTGACGTCGTCGCGATGACCGGCGACGGGGTGAACGACGCCCCGGCCATCAAGGCCGCCGACATCGGCATCGCCATGGGCAGCGGTACCGACGTCGCGAAGAACGCGGGCCGCATGGTGCTCGCCGACGACAACTTCGCCACCATCGTGCACGCCGTGGCGGAGGGCCGGAAGCTCTACGACAACCTCACCAAGTACATCCGCTTCGTGCTGGTGCTCCTGGTGACCTTCGTGCTGACCTTCCTCGGCGCCACGGTGTTCAACCTCGCGGCGGGGGAGCCGTTCACCCCGGCGCAGGTGCTGTGGATCCACTTCGTGGTCAACGCCCCGTTCGGCTTCGCCCTGGGCTTCGACCGGGAGAGCCCCGGCCTGATGCGGCGCGTCCCGCGTCCGCGCGGCGAGTCGGTGCTGACCGGGCCCGTCGTGCTCACGGTGGGGCTCGCCGGGCTGGCGATCTCGATCGCCCTGCTCGGGCTGATCAAGCTGGGCGAGTCGCACTACGACAGCCTGCCGGTCGGCAACTCGATCGCGTTCACCGCCTTCGCGCTCTGCCTGATCGTGGCCGCCTACGAGTGCCGCAGCGAGCGCGGGTCGGTGCTGACGGTCAGCACCTTCGACAGCCGGCAGATGAACATCGCGGCCCTGGTGGAGTTCGTCCTGGCCGTACTGGTCACCCAGATGGACGCGTTCCACCGCATCCTCGGGACCACCGACCTCGACGCCCGGCAGTTCGGCTGGGCGCTGCTGGCCGCCGTCGCGCTGCTCCTGCTGTGGGAGCTGGGCAAGCTGCTGGCCCGTGCGGCCCGCGCCCGCCCGGACCGCGCCCGTGCGGCCCACGCCCGTCCGGCGGCCCCTGCCGGGTGACGCGAGGTCAGCGCGGCCGGGGTCAGGAGGCGGTGACGTCCGTCGAGGCGCGGACGACGAGCTGGGGCTGGAAGCGCTCCACCCGCTCGGTCCGTTCGCGGCTGGGTGCCTGAAGCAGCGTCAGCGCCCGTTCGGCCATGGCGGACAGCGGGTGGCGGATGGACGTGATGGGCGGGTCGAAGAGTTCGAGTATCTCGGTGTCGTCGAAGCCGGTGACGGCGATCTTCCCGGGCACCGCGACCGAGCAGCGGTGCAGCGTGCTCACCAGGCCGACGGCGAGCACGTCCGCGCCGCAGACCACCGCGTCGATCCGGTCGCGCTGCTCGACGATCCGCCGCCCCGCCGTCCGCCCGGCGTCGGTGGTGAAGTTGGGCAGCAGGACGGTGGTGGCGCCGTCGCCCTGCAGCTCGGTGAAGGCCGCGAGCCGCTCGGCGCCGGAGGAGGAGGCCTGCCCCGCGGCGACCAGCGCGATCCGGTGACGGCCCGTCCGTTCCAGGTGGTCGACGAGCAGTCGGACGGCGGCCGCGTTGTCGAGGGTGACGGCGACGGTGCCGGAGCCGGTGGCCCACCGGTCGAACAGCACCACCGGGCGGCGGGCGGCGGCCTTGCGGATCGCGGGACCGGACTCGGTGGCCGACACCGGGACGACGAACAGGCCGTCGACCCGGCCGGCGAGCAGGGTGTCGATCTGCTCGGCCTCGATCGCGGGGTCGTTCGCCGCGTCGGAGACCATCAGCGTGCCGCCGGCGGCCCGGACGTGCTGGGCGATGGCGTCGGCGAGCTGCACGAAGTACGGGTTGGCGAGCGTGGGGACGACGACGCCGACGGTGCCGGTGGTACCGGTGCGCAGGGCCCGCGCGGAGTGGTTGGCCTGGTAGCCGAGCCGGTGGGCGGCTTCCTCGACGCGGCGGGCGAGCTCGGGGTCGACGTTGCGCGGCGTGCCGGCGAGGACCCGTGATGCCGTCGCGCGGGAGACGCCGGCGGCCTCGGCCACGTCGAGGAGTCGGGGCGCAGTCACGTGGAGTGTCCTTCGGGATGGGGGGACGGTGGGGGCCACGACATCGGGGCGGTCTTTTCATGAGGAGGCTACTTGACGGCCGGGGGGTGCTGGTACAGCATGTCGGAAATCGATCTCCCAAAGGAGCGCCAATGCCGTCCATCACCGTCGTCGGTTCGGTGAACCGCGACCTCGTGCTGAGCGTCGAGGGCCTGCCGCACCCCGGCGAGACCGTGCTCGCACGGCACTTCGCCGAGGGCGCCGGCGGCAAGGGCGCCAACCAGGCGGTCGCCGCCGCCCGGCTCGGATCGCGGGTGCGGCTGGTAGCCCGGGTCGGTACCGACGCGGCCGCCATCCTGGCGGCGCTCGCCGCCGAGGGCATCGACGTCACCGAGGTGCGCTCCGACGAGAAGCACCCGACCGGGCTCGCCGCGGTGGTCGTCGACGGCGCGGGCGAGAACACCATCGTCGTGAACCCGGGCGCCAACGCCGCGCTCGGCGTCGAGGACCTGCCCGCGCGGCTGGTCCGCTCGCCGGGCGAGGTCGTCCTGGTGCAGAACGAGATCGTCCCCGAGGTGGTCGACCTGGCGGTCCTGCGCGCCCGTGAGCAGGGCGGGACCGTCGTGTTCAACCCCGCGCCGGCCCGCCCGGTCGACCCGGGGGTGCTCGCGGCGGTCGACGTCCTGGTGCCCAACCTCGGCGAACTCGCCTCCCTGCTCGGGACCGCCCGGCCCGCCGGTCTGTCCGAAGCACGGGAGCTGCTGGAGCACGCCGCGCTCCCGTCCCGGGCCGTCGTGGTGACGCTCGGGGCGGACGGCGCCCTGCTCAGGGAGGGCCGCGGCGCCGGCGTCACCCACGTGCCCGCGCCGCGGGTGCACGCGGTCGACACGGTGGGCGCCGGCGACACCTTCTGCGGCGCCCTCGCCGATTCCCTCGGCCGCGGCGCCACCCTGCCGGCCGCCGTCCGGCGCGCCGTGCGCGCGGCCTCGCACGCCGTCACCGGCCTCGGGGCGCAGTCCTCCATGCCCTACGCGGCCCAGCTCGACGCCCCCGCCCTCCCTTCTGCTTCCTGACAACTCCCCCCACGGGTCCCTCACCAGCACTACGGAGAACCACCCCATGAAGAACCTCAAGATCGGCCTGTTCGAGAACGCCCAGACCAACGCCAGCGGCACCGCCACCTGGCGCCACCCCGACAGCCGGCGGCACCTCTTCGACACCCTCGGTTACTGGCGCGAGCTCGCCACCCTCTGTGAGGACGCCAAGCTGGACTTCCTGTTCCTGGCCGACGCCTGGGGCTGGTCGGAGATCGACGGCACCCGCCCGCCGATCGCCACCGAGGAGACCCTCGACCTGCCGCGGCTCGACCCGGTGGTGGTGGCCTCCGCACTGCTGTCCACGACCACCAACCTCGGCCTGGTGATGACCGGCTCCGTCCTGGTCGAGCCGCCGTACGCCTTCGCCCGCCGGATGGCCACCCTGGACCAGCTCTCCGGCGGCCGGATCGGCTGGAACGTGGTGACCACCGGCACCGCCGACACCGCCGTCAAGGCCTTCGGCATGGAGATGGTGGCGCACGACGACCGCTACCGGATGGCCGAGGACTTCCTGGAGCTCGTCTACAAGTACTGGGAGGGCGCCTGGGAGCCGGACGCGCTGGAGAAGGACAAGGACGGCCGCTTCGCCGACCCCGCCAAGGTCCACCTGGTCAGCCACGAGGGACCGTTCTTCCGCTCGCAGGGCTACGGCAACACCGCGCGCTCCCCGCAGGGCACCCCGGTCCTCTTCCAGGCCGGCGCCTCGCCCGCCGGCCGCCGGGTCGGCGGCCGGCACGGTGAGTGCATGTTCGTCGGCAGCGGCTCCGTCGAGCAGCTCGCCGGGCACACCGCCTCCATCCGCGAGGAGGCGGTCAAGGCCGGCCGCCGGGCCGACCAGGTGAAGGTGATGTCGGCGTTCTCCTGCGTCGTCGGCGCCAGCACCTCCGACGCCGAGCGCCGCTACCAGCGGATCCTGGACGCCCAGCGGCCCGAGGTCACCGTCGCCAGCTACGCCATGTTCACCGGGCTCGACCTCTCCTCCTACGCGCCCGACACGCCCATGACCGAGCTGTCCACCGAGATGTCGCAGACCCAGGTGGCCCGCTTCGCCGGCAAGACGGTCGGCGACGTCCTCGCCGACTGGCACACCCACGGCGTCGGCGCCCGTCCGGTCGTCGGCACGGCCGAGGAGATCGCCGACGAGATCTGCGCGCTCGCCGAGGGCGCCGACCTCGACGGGTTCCTGCTCTCCCCGGCCGTCCAGCCGGCCTCGACGGTCGAGTTCGTCGAGTCGGTGCTGCCGATCCTGCGCAAGCGCGGCGTCTTCCGCGGCGAGTACACGGCCGGGGAGAGCCTGCGCGAGCGGCTCACCGGCGCGGACGACCGGGCGCTGCCGGCCAGCCACCCGGCCGCCCGCTACCGGCACTGAGAACCGCACCCGCGACGAGACGATGACGAGAGGATGTCGATGACCATGGCCACCCTTGCCCACGATCCGGCCGGCACGTCCACGCCGGCGGAACTGGACGCCGCGACCCTGCGACAGGCCTTCGGGGCCTACCCCACCGGCGTGGTCGCGATCAGCGCGCTGCGCGGGGACGAGCCGGTCGGGTTCGCGGCGAGCTCCTTCGTCTCGATCTCGCTGGAGCCGCCGATGGTCGCCGTCAGCGTCGCCCGCACCTCCACCACCTGGCCGCGGCTGGCGTCGGCACCGGTCGTGGGGCTGAGCGTGCTCAGCCACGGCCAGGGCGCGCTGTGCCGGCGCCTGGCCTCCCGCGAGGGCAAGCGCTTCGACGGCGTCGGGTGGACGGCGACGCCCGAGGGCGCCGTGCTCATCGAGGACGCCGCGCTGTGGCTGACCGCCAGGGTCGGCGCGACGTACGACGGCGGCGACCACGAGATCGTGCTCCTGGAACTGCTGAGCGCCGAACTCTTCGCCGGCGTGGAGCCGCTCGTCTTCCACACCAGCCAGTTCCGCGAGCTCCTGCCCCATGCGTGAGACCCCCGTGCCCGTGACCCCGGCCGCCCGCCCGCACCTCACCGGCACGGTGGTGCACGGCGCCGGCCGGGGCCACGGGCTCGGGTTCCCCACCGCCAACATCGCCGCCGGCCCGGACTCCCCGGTCCCGCCGGCCGCGGTGTACAGCGGCTGGGTGGTCCGCCACCGCACCGGCGCCGTCCACCCCGCGACGATCAGCGTCGGCTCCAACCCCACCTTCTGCGACACCGCCGACGTCCACGTCGAGGCGTACTGCCACGACCTCGACGAGGACGTCTACGGCGAGCGGGTCACCGTCTGGTTCGCCGGACGGATCCGCGACACCGTCAAGTTCCCCTCTCCCGCCGCCCTGGTACGGGCCGTGCGGGAGGACGTCCGGCGCTCCGAGGCCCTCCTCGCCTCGGCGCACGGGCAGAGCGTCCGCGAGGACGCGCTCGCCGCACACTGCGGCACCGCTCCCTGAGGCACCCGCGCACGGTCCTTCCCCCCCACCACCGTCGCTCCACGCCTCGTCACCGGCCCCGTCCCGGGCCGCAGCTCACACCCAGGCTTGTTCCCCCAGCAAACAAAGGTGTTTGGTCATGAGCGCACTCCAGTGGCTGAACGAGCAGTTCAGCTTCTTCGGCATCCCCGTCTACTGGTCCGACTTCTTCGGCAACATCCTGGCGCTCGCGACCGTCTGGCTCGCCCTGCGCCGCTCGCTCGTCGCCTGGCCGGTGCAGATCCTCGGATCGGTCCTGCTGCTGATCGCCAGCCTCAACGTCCACCTCGGCGGCAACGCCGCCCGACAGGTCGTCATCATCGCCTCGGCGTCCTGGGGCTGGGCCACCTGGCGGCGCAGCCGCCAGCAGGAGGGCACGATCAACGTCCGCTGGGCCTCCTGGCAGGAGCGCTCGGCCCTGATCGGCGTCATGGCCGTCGGCACCTTCGGGTTCGCCGCGCTGCTCAAGGCGACCGACGCCTCCTTCTACCCGGGCGCCCCCTGGTGGATGGTCCTCGCCGACGCCTGGATCTTCGTCGGCTCGATCCTGGCGATGTACACCCAGGCCCGCCGGTACGTGGAGTTCTGGTTCGTCTGGCTGGCCGTCGACCTGGTCGGCGTGCCGCTCGCCATCCACTCCGAGCTGTACTTCTCCGGCATCGTCTACGGGATCTTCTTCATCATGGTCCTCGTCGGCATCCGCGACTGGGCCTCGCACAGCAAGGGCCAGGAGATCGCCTCCCCGCTGGAGCCGGCCGTCGTCCTGGAGGGCCGCAACGACACCACCAGCACCAGCGCGTAGCCGGCCACGGCGCTCCTACGGAGCCCCGGCCCACGCCACGTCCTGCGAGCGCTTCCCGGCTCGCAGGGCGTGGCGTCGGCGGTTCACGTGGTTCTGCCGATGAGCCGTCGTACGGAGTCGAGGCCGTCCGGTCCGTCCGGCGACGGATCACCCGCGCCGGTCGAACAGCGGCACCCGCACCGGTTCCGGCTTGGCGGCGTCGCCCCGGCCCGACAGCGAGGTGTCCTGCGGCGACAGCATCAGCGCGATCCCGCCGAGGGCGAGCAGCACCAGGATCGCCACCGCGAGCGGGGTGATGAACTGCGAGGCCGGCAGGCCGCCGGCCGGAGTGCGGCCGTCCAGCACGACCGAGACCGCCGCCATGCCGGTGTAGTGCATGGCGACCACGGCGACTCCGGCGATCAGCGCCGAGGCCAGCGAGGCGAGCAGACCGGTGATGTTCAGCGTCATCCACAACGCGACGGTGGACGCGGCCACCGCGATCGCGACCGAGGCGGCCACCGTGGCCGTGTTGTAGGAGACCTGCCCCTGGACGTGCATCGCGGCCATGCCGAGGTAGTGCATCGCCGCGACGCCCAGGCCCATCACCGTGCCGCCGACCAGCAGGGTGGACAGGCGGCGCGGCCGGTAGCCGACGTAGAGGATGCCGAGGCCGCAGACCGCGATCGCCAGCAGCAGGCTGCACAGCGTCAGCGGCACGTTGTAGAGGATGGTCGAGCCGGTGACGGTGAACCCGAGCATCGCGATGAAGTGCATCGTCCAGATGCCGCAGCCGATCTCGGCGGCGCCGAGCAGCAGCCAGCCGAGCCGCCGGCGCGGCGGCAGGTCCAGGGCGCGGACGGTGCAGCGGAGGCCGAGTGCGGCTCCGAGGCAGGCGACCAGGTAGGACAGGACCGGGTTGATCCAGCCGTAGTGGAAACCGTCGATGGGGGCGGTATGGGGGTGCATGGAGGTACCTGAGCTGACGTTCGTTGGCGGATGCGGACGGGAACGGACCGCGCCGGGGAAGGGGCGGCGCGGGCCTCCCGGGTCCAGGGGTACACGAAGGACTCGAACCCCCGGGGAAGCCGGGTTGAAGGGGAGTGGTCCACCGGTCGGCGGGCCCGGGCACCCGGGCCGCGGCCGCACCCGCTCCGGTCGGTGTGCCGTCACCTCGCTGCTCGAAGGCCCGGATTCGGTGAACCTCGTGGTGCGCCCGGCGTCGAGGGTCACGGGCGGTGCCACGGGAGGTCGGCAGAGCTCCGCCGGGCCTTGCGTGCGGACACATACTAACGACCCCCGCCGGTCAAGGACCTCACGGGGGTTCTTCGGGGATTGTTTCGTGAAGGGTTTCGGGTGGACGGGTCGTCGGCCGTGCTCCGGGGCCGGCCGCACCGGCGTCGGGTCAGTGCGAGGTGGTCCGGCCCAGGCGGGCCGTCAGGAGGTTCGGGTCCTGCCGGGTGACGTACGCGGCGTCCGCGATCCAGACGCGGTCGCCGCGGACGGCGAGGGAGGTGGGGTTCTGCAGGCCGTCCGCGTGGTCGAGCACGATGGTGTGGCTGCCGTTGCCGGTGATCAGCGCGATCTCGCTGCTGCCGTTGAGGGCGGCCAGGATCTGGTCGCCGCGGCCGGTGAAGGCGAAGTCGTCGATGCTGGGCAGGCCGGTGGCGACGACCCGGGCCGGGCCGGCGGTGCCGTCGCCCCGGATCGGGATGCGCAGCAGGGTGCCGTTGTCCAGGTTGGACACCCAGGCGGCGTGGTCGTGGATCTTGATGCCGTTGGCGCCGAGGAAGCCGTTCGGCTGCAGGGCGGTGTCGGTGGCCCACCGGACGGCGGTGCCCCCGGCGGCGGGGATCCGCCAGACGGTGCCGAGGACGGAGTCCGCGGCGTACAGGAAACCGGTGCGCTCGTCCCGGGCGAGGCCGTTGGGCAGGGCGTCGGCGGGCAGGGCGGTGACGCGCTCGGGGGCGCCGCCGGGGGCGAGCCGCCAGATGCCGGTGAGGTCGGCGGTCCCGGTCGCGTAGATGAAGTAGAGGACGCCGTTGTCCGCGCGCACGACGCCGCCGAGGAACGGGGCCGTCAGGGCCGGGGTGGCCGAACCCGGCGCGGGGGCGGGCAGGGTGGCGAGGACGCGGACGGCGCCGTGGCGGTCGATCTCGGCCAGCTCGCGGGAAAAGGCGAAGGTCACCACGGTGTTGCCGTTCGGCAGCACGGTGATGTTCTCCGGCTGCTGGCCCCGGGCGAGGTCGAGGTGGGCGATCGCCGTGGGCGTGCTCAGTGGGGGAGCGGCGGCCCGGGCGGGTGTCACGGCGACGGTCGAGGCCATCGCGGCCAGAGCCACCGCGGAGATCCGGAGGAGGGGAGTGATGCGCATGGTGCGGTTCCTTAACGTTGGGGCCTACGAGGAATCAGGAATCGACGCCACGTGTGGAGTCGTCTCAGCCTAGGGAGGCACCGCCCCGCGTGTTCGCCTTTCGGCGTACGGGGGTTGGCCCTGCCGGGTTCTTCCGGGCAGGGCCGGGCAGGGCTGCGCCCGGGTCGGCCCACAAAAACTTAGAAACTCAAGGTTTTGGGCTTCCCGGCGCTCCGGGTGCCTCGTAGACTCCGCTCATGACCAAGCCGAGAGGCCCCTACGCCAAGACCTCCTCGAAGCGGCAGCAGATCATCGAGGCCGCGCTCGCCGCCTACGCCGAGGCGGGCAGCCGCAAGGTGTCGGTGCGCGACATCGCCCAGCGGGTCGGGATGACCGACGCCGGGGTCCTGCACCACTTCGGCGGCCGGGAGGCCCTGCTCACCGCGGTGCTCGCCGCCCGCGACGCCGCCGCGGAGGAGCGCTTCGGAGCGTTCGAGGCCCGCAGCGCGGACGACTTCCTGCAGATCCTGGCGGCCAACGCGTCGACCCCAGGACTCGTCAAGCTCTTCGTGGACCTCGCCGCGGCCGCCGCCGAGCCGGACCACCCGGCCCACGACTACTTCGGCGAGCGCTACGACCGCTACCGCCGGCGGTTCGCCGAGCAGCTCGTCGAGCAGGCCTCCGCCGGGCCGGTCCCGGACGGGCCGGTTTCGGACGGGCCGGTGCCCGACGCGCGGGCGGGCGCCGTGGACGCGGACCGCGCCGCCGAAGCCGCCTGGGCGGCCCGGATCCTGATCGCCGCGACGGACGGCCTGCAACTCCAGTGGCTGCTCGACCCCCGGATCGACATGGCCGACGACATCCGCCGGCTCGCCGACGTGCTGCTGAACTCCCCGGGGGAGCGCGACCGCCCGGCCGGCTGACCGCAGGCCGCAACAGACCCCCGTCGGCAGTGCGCCTTCCCCTCGCCACCCTCCCTCGCCACCCTCCCGCACCGCCCGGGCCCACTGCCCCGCCCCCCGAGCGGGCCCGTGGCGGCACTTCCCCGAGGACACCCATGGACACGGACGTCATCATCGTCGGAGCCGGCCTGGCCGGACTCACCGCCGCCCACGAACTCACCTCCCGGGGGCGCCGGGTGATCCTGGTCGACCAGGAGAACGCCGCCAACCTCGGCGGCCAGGCCTGGTGGTCCTTCGGCGGACTCTTCCTGGTCGACTCGCCCGAACAGCGCCGGATGCGCGTCAAGGACTCCTTCGAGCTCGCCTGGAGCGACTGGCGGGGCAGCGCGCAGTTCGACCGCCAGGAGGACGAGGACAGCTGGGCGGTGCGCTGGGCCCGCGCCTACGTCGAGTTCGCGGCCGGGGAGAAGCGCTCCTGGCTGGCCGGGCACGGGCTGCGCTTCCTGCCCACGGTCGGCTGGGCCGAGCGCGGCGACCTGCGCGCCGACGGGCACGGCAACTCGGTGCCCCGCTTCCACGTCGCGTGGGGTACCGGCACCGGCGTGGTCGAGCCCTTCGCCCGCTACGCCCGGCAGGCCGCCGCCGACGGGCTGCTGACCTTCCGCCACCGCCACCGGGTGGACGAGCTCGTCGTCACCGACGGCGCGGTGACCGGTGTGCGCGGCCGTGTGCTGGCGGCCGACGACTCGGTGCGCGGCGCGGCCTCCAACCGTGAGGAGACGGGCGACTTCGAACTCACCGCCCAGGCCGTCGTGGTGGCCGCCGGTGGCATCGGGGCCAACCACGACCTGGTCCGCGCCCACTGGCCCGCCCGCCTGGGCACCCCGCCCCGGCGCATGGTCACCGGCGTCCCCGCCTACGTGGACGGCCGGATGCTCGCGATCACCGCCGAGGCCGGGGCCCGGCTGGTCAACAGCGACCGGATGTGGCACTACACCGAGGGCCTGCACAACTGGAACCCCATCTGGCCCGGCCACGGCATCCGGATCCTGCCCGGCCCCTCCTCGATGTGGTTCGACGCGCTCGGCCGCCGCCTGCCCGAGCCCTGCCTGCCCGGCTACGACACCCTGGGCACCCTGCGCCACCTGCGCACCGATCCCGAACTGGCGGGCCACGACCACTCCTGGTTCGTGCTGACCCAGAAGATCATCGAGAAGGAGTTCGCCCTCTCCGGCTCCGAACAGAACCCGGACATCACCGCCGGCGACCGCACGGCCTTCGTGCGCGAGCGCCTGCTGAGCAAGGGTGCGCCCGCCCCGGTCGAGGCGTTCAAGCGGCACGGCGAGGACTTCGTCACCGCCGCGACGCTGGAGGACCTGGTCGCGAGGATGAACGCGCTGACCGAGAGCCCGCTGCTGGACGCGACGATGATGCGCCGTCAGATCCAGGCCCGTGACCGGCAGTTGGCCAATCCCTTCAGCAAGGACGCCCAGATCCAGGGCATCCACAACTCCCGCCGCTACCTCGGCGACCGCCTCGGCCGCACCGCCGCCCCGCACCGGCTGCTCGACCCGGCCGCGGGCCCGCTGATCGGCGTCAAGCTGCACGTGCTCACGCGCAAGACCCTCGGCGGCATCCAGACCGACCTCGGCTCCCGCGCGCTCGGCGCCGACGGCACGCCGGTGCCGGGGCTCTACGCGGCCGGTGAGGCGGCCGGGTTCGGCGGCGGCGGCGTCCACGGCTACAACGCCCTGGAGGGCACCTTCCTCGGTGGCTGCCTGTTCTCCGGCCGGGCGGCCGGCCGCGCCGCGGCGGAGGCCACCGCCTGACCGCAGCCCGCACCCGGGTGGTGCCGGTCGCTCTGCGCCGCTTCCCGGGCGCCTCCCGGGGGGCGGCGCGATGGGTTTCCGGCCACCGAGGGGTGTGTTTCCGGCCGGTCGGGTCGGGACTTGCCGGTGTTGTGAGGTCCGGGTTGTCCGGTTCGGTGATCGATGGTTACCTCTGTCCTCGTGACATCGTTGGTATCAGGCAAATCATTCAGAACTGACGTCACGTCGGAAACAGACGGACCGTCAAGAAGCAGGCAACACAAGGGTTCGAGATCGATCTCTGACGAAGCGTCAGGAAATTCGATCGGCCCCGGGGCGAGCCCGGAGGAGGCCGTCCCGGTCGCGGTGGACGAGCGGGACCGGTGCTTCTTCGACCATCCGCTCGACCATGTGCCCGGGATGGTGCTGGTGGCCGCGATCCTGGACGAGGTCCGGGCGCTGGCACCGCGGCGGGCGGGCGCGGCCGACGGGCGGATGCGGCTGTCGCTGACCTTCGACCGGATGTGTGAGCTGGGCCGGCCGGTGTGGCTGCACAGCGAGCCCGCCCCGGCCGACGACGGACCGGCATGGCGACTGCTGGCTGTGCAGGACGGGACGACCGTCTGCCGGGCCTCGGTCGCGCTCGACGGCGGCGGGCCGGTCGTACCGGCCGAGGCCGTCCGGGCCCTGCTCGCAGGCCCCGGCCGGGAGGGCGGCGCGCCCGCGGACCAGGCCCTGGTCCACCGCCACCTGCCGGAGAACGTCCTGGTGGGCGGCCCGGCGCGGGTCGAGCGGGCGGCCGTGCTGGTGCCCCCGCCGGGACACCGGCTGGCGGGCACCGGGGCGCACACCCCGGCCGCGCTGATCGAGTCGGCCCGGCAGCTGGCGACACTGCTGGGCCACACGGCCCACGGCCGGGACGCGGACGCGCAGATGCTCTGGCTGTCGCTGGAGGCGGACCTGCCGACCGGCCTGCCGACGACGGTGCTGCTGGAGCTGTGGTGGGAGTTCGCACCGGCGCGCGGCCTGCGGTCGGTGTTCCGGTTCGCGGTGGTGGACGTGGAGAGCGGCGAACGGCACGGACGCCTGGAGATCGGCGTCCAGACCCTCAGCCGTGCCGGTTATCTGAAGCGGAGGGCGGCCCGATGAGTACGGTGGAACCGATGGCGGGCGGCGCGGGATCGCCCTGGGCGGTGCGCGCGCCGCGACTCCTGTTCGTCCTCGCGGTCCTCGCGGTCGGCACAGGTCTGGTGGTCCACCTGCGGCACGCGGGCGAGCCGGTGGACCTGGTCGCGGCCGTGCTGGCCGCCTGCTACCTGGGCTGGCTGGCGGTCGAGATCCCGGTGACCTTCCGCAGCTCCGGCGCCGCGCCGCGCGAGTCGGCGACCCTGCTGCTCTACGCGGCGGCCCGGATCGCGACGGTCTCCGCGGCCGTGCTCGGCCCGCTGCCCTGGCACGGCTGGTCGCCGCTGCTGCTGGTCCCGGCGGCGGTGTTCGTCGGCGGGGTCGTGCTGCGCCAGGTCGCGATCCACACCCTGGGACGGTTCTACTCCCACCACGTCACCCGCCAGAGCGACCACCAGGTGGTCACCTGGGGCGTCTACCGCTTCATCCGCCACCCCGCCTACGCCGGGATGCTGTCGGCGCACCTCGGGTTCGTCGCGTTCTTCCTGAACCCGCTGAGCGCCGTCCTGCTGGTCGCGCTCTGCGCGGCGATCACCTTCCGGATCCGCACCGAGGAGCGGATGCTGGTGCACATCCCCGGCTACCGCGCCTACGCGGACGGCCACGCCCGCCTCGTGCCGGGGCTGTGGTGAGCGCGCCCGCCCGCCCGGCGCGGGTCCGCCTGCCGGAGACCCCGGACGAACTGCTGACGACCACCCGCTCGGTGCGCCTGCGCCTGGACCCGACGCGCCCGGTGGACCTCGACCAGGTGCGCGCGTGCGTGGAGATCGCGCTGCAGGCGCCCAACGGCGGCAACACCCAGCGCTGGCACTGGCTGGTGGTGACCGACGACGACCTGCGCAAGCGCATCGCGGAGGTCTACCGACGGGTCTTCGAGGTCCGCTACCCGCCGTCCGCCTCCGCCGGGACGTCCGGCGTCGGGGTGACCGACCGGATGCTGACCGGTGGCCGGCACCTGGCCGAGCACCTGCACGAGATGCCGGTCCTGGTGATCCCCTGCCTGGACCTCGGCGGCCGGCCGCTGCCCGAGGGCAACCAGGCGGGCGTGTGGGGCTCGCTGCTGCCGGCCGCCTGGAGCTACATGCTCGCCGCGCGCGCCCGCGGCCTCGGCACGACGTGGACCACGGTGCACCTGGACGCGGAGCGGGAGGTCGCCGACATCCTCGGACTGCCGGACGGCGTGCGCCAGGGGGCGCTGATCCCCACCGCGCACGTGGTGGGGGACGGATTCGGACCGGCGCCGCGCCGGTCCGTCGACAGTGTGCTGCACCTGGACGGCTGGGGCGGCGCGGAATGGGGCGGTGGGTCGGATGACTGAGCTCGTGGTGACCGCGTCGGCCGACGGCGCCGCGCTGGCCGACGCCGCGCGGGTGGGGCACAAGTTCGCCCGTCAGGAGCTGCTGCGGCAGGCCGGGTTCCGGGTGCCGGACTTCTTCTGCCTGCCCGCCGCCGCCTTCGACCGGGCCCTGGACGCGCTGCGCCCCGCACTGCCGCCGCTGCCGGCCGACGGCGCCGCGCGGGACGCCGTCGAGGCCTGGTGCGCGGCGGCCCGCGAAGCGCTGGCCTCCTCGGACCTGCCTCCGGCGCTCGCCGAGCGGGTCCGCAAGGAGTTCGCCGCGATCGCCGGGCCGGAAGGCCTGGTCGCGGTCCGGGCCTGTGTCGTGCCCGCCACCTCGCCGGACGCCACCTCGCCGGACGCCACTTCGCCGCACGCCGATCCGCCGGCCGCCGCCTCGTCGGCCGGCCGCCCGGACGAGGTGATGGGGGAGGACAGCGCCGTCGACCCCTTCGCGGGCATGAGCGACAGCTTCCTCTACGTCGACGAGGACGGCCTGGCCGACGCCGTGGTGCGCTGCTGGGCCTCGGCCTTCAACGCCCAGGCGGTCCGCTACCGCATCCTGCGCGGACTCGACCCGCGCCGGGCCCGGGTCGCGGTCGGCGTGCAGCGGATGGTGCTCGGCACCCGGTCGTTCGTCGCGTTCACCCGCGACCCCCGGGACGGCTCGGCGCGCCGGGTGGTCGCGGCCGCGTACGGCATCGGCGAGGGCGTCGTCCAGGAGAAGGCGGACATCGACCACTTCTTCCAGGACCCGGCCACCGGCGCGGTGAACGCCCGGACCGTGCACAAGCAGTGGTCGATGGGCCTGCCCGAGGGCGCCGCCTCCGGTACGCCGGTCCTGCTGCCGGTCGCCGGGGAGCTGGCGGACGTGCCGGTCCTCGACGACGACCAGGTGCGCGCGGTGGGGGAGTTGGCCGCGCGGGTGGAGGAGCTGTTCGGCGTCCCGCAGGACATCGAGGGCGCCCTCACCGAGGACGGCACCGTCCACCTGCTCCAGGCCCGCCCGATGGTCACCGCGCCCGCCGCCGCCCCGGCCGAGGAGCCCGCCGCCCCGGCCGAGGAGCCCGCCCGGGTCTACTGGGGCAACCACAACATCACCGAGAGCTTCCCCGGCGTCTCGGGCGCCCTCACCTACTCCCAGTCCCGCGAGTTCTACCGCCGCTCCTTCGCCGACCTCTACCGGCGGATGGGCGTGCCCGAGTCCTGGGTGCGGGACAACGCGCACCGCCTCGCCCGGATGGTCGGCTATCTGGAGGGCCAGGTCTATTACCGGCTGGACGACTGGCAGGCCCTGCACGGGCAGATGCCGATGTTCGAACTGGTGCGCAGGGGCTGGGAACAGGCGATGGGCATCGCCGGCCCGGCCCGCGCCGAGCGCCGCTGGGCCGCCCCGGCGGTCGCCCGCGCGCTGCCCCGCCTCGCCTGGCGCAGCCTCGCGCACCCCTGGCAGGTGAAGGGCTTCCTGCGCTGGTGGGACCGGCAGATGGCGGAGGCGGAGGCCGTGGGCGACTCGCCCGAGGAGCTGATCGCCTTCTACCGCCGGCTGTGGGAACGCGCCGGCGAGCGCTGGGGCGTCACCCTGGTCAACGCCTTCCTCGCCCTCGTGGTGCTCGGCGCGGGTGGCACCCTGCTGCGCCGCTGGACCGGCGAGGGCCCGCAGGTCCTGGTCGGACTGATGGGCGGCGGGCGCGAGAACCGCTCGCTGGAGGCGGTCCGCGCGGCCATGGGTCTGGCCGAACTGGTCGGCGGGGTGCCCGAGTTGCGAGCCGCCGTGCTCGACGACGCGGCCGACCCCGAGCAGCTCTGGCAGCAGATCGTCTCCGGCCGCCACGGCGTGGCCGTCGCCGACGCCGCCCGGGGCTACCTCGCCCGCTACGGCGACCGCGCGCTGCACGACCTCAAGCTGGAGGAGCCCACCCCCCGCCAGCGCCCGTGGACCGTGCTCGCCCTGATCCGCCCGCTGGTGCGCCAGGGGGCGACCGTCGCCGCCAACCGGGCCGACGAGCAGGCCGCCGCCCGGCGCGCCCGCGAGCGGCTGCGCGAGGTGTGCCCCAACCCGGCGCAGCGCGCCGTCCTGCTCGGCCTCACCTCCCTCGCCCGGGACCTCGCCCGGATCCGCGAGGACACCCGGTTCTGCCGCACCCAGCTGTTCGGCCTCTCCCGGGAGGTGATGTGGCGGCTCGGTGCCGAACTCGCCCGCACCGGCGTCCTGGACGACCGGCTCGACGTCGCCGATCTGACCGTCGAGGAGGTCATCGGCGCCTTCGACGGCACCGGGACCGTCCGCGACCTGCGCGCCCTGGTGGCGCTGCGGCGCGCCCAGCGCGAGGAGTGGGCCGGCAACCCGCAGCGGCCCGCCCTGCTGGGCACCCCGGCCGGCCTGCCGCTCGCCCGGGCCCTGCCGCACGCCGTGGCGGTGGACGCGGCCGGGGCCGTCGGCGACGGCCTGCTGCGCGGGATCGGCTCCAGCGGCGGTGTGGTCCGGGGCCGGGCGGCGGTGGTGCTCGACCCGTCCACCGACCCCGACCTCGCCACCGGGCGCATCCTGGTCGCCCGGGAGACCGACCCGGGCTGGCTGTTCCTGATGATGTCCGCCGCCGGCATGGTCGTCGAGCGCGGCACCCTGCTGTCGCACACCGCGATCACCGGCCGGCTGCTGGGCGTGCCCACCGTGGTCGCCGTCCCGCAGGCCACCACCGCGATCCCGGACGGCGCCTGGATCGAGATCGACGGAACCGCCGGGACCGTGCGCCTGCTCCCACCGGCCGAACAGCCCGCCGAACAGCCCGCGGAGCAGTCCGCCGAGCAGCCGCCCGGCCCCACCCTCAGCACCGAGAAGGGCGAGACGCCATGACCGAACCGGCCCGCTTCCCGTTCCCGCCCGCCGGCGACGTCCGCCCGCCCGACGCCTACCACGGCCTGCGGCGCACCGGTACCCCGCACCCCGTCCAGCTGTCCAGCGGGCAGCCCGCCCTGCTGGTCACCCGTCACCAGGACGTCACCGCCGTCCTCGGCGACGACCGCTTCAGCCGCGCCGGCTACACCGAGCTGGCCCGCCCGCTGTTCGCCCGCAAGACCGAGTCCGTGCTGCTGGCCACCGCCGACGCGCCCGACCACACCCGCCGCCGCCGGGCGATCCTGCCCGCCTTCACCGCGCGCCGGGTCCGGCTGCTGCGCCCCCGTCTGGAGGCCCTCGCCGAGCAGCTGCTCGACGAACTGACCGGCGGCGCCCCCTCCGGCGAGGCCGACCTGGTCGGCGGCTTCACGGTGCCCTTCCCGATGCGGGTCATCTGCGAGGTGCTCGGCGTCCCGATCGACGACGGCGCGACGCTGCGCGCGGAGGTCGACGTCCTGATGTCCACCTCCGGCCACACCCGCGAGGAAGTGGCCGCCACCCAGGCCCGGATGGACGACTACTTCACCGCCCTCGTCGCGGACAAGCGGCGCGCCGCCGCGGCCGGCACCCCGGCGGACGACCTGCTCACCAGGCTCGCCCTGCGCCCCGACGACGACCCCGGCCAACGGCTGTCCGACCGCGAGGTGGTGGCCCTCGGCTCCGGGATGCTGATGGCCGGCTACGAGACCACCGGCAACTCCTTCGGCATGTGCGTCCTGCTGCTCCTGCGCCACCCCGCGCTGCTCAGGACCCTGCGCGAGCGGCCCGAGCGGATCCCGGCCGCGGTCGAGGAGATGCTCCGCTTCACCTCCCTCAACAACACGGGCGGCGCGCCCCACCTGGTGACCGAGGACACCGAGCTGGGCGGCTGCCCGGTGGCGGCCGGGCGGATCGTCGTCCCACTCACCGACGCCGCCAACCGCGACCCGGCGGTCTTCGCCGACCCGGACGCCTTCGACCCCGACCGCCCGGACGTCGCCGCCCACCTCGCCTTCGGGTACGGCCGCCACCTCTGCCTCGGGGCCGAACTCGCCCGCGCCGAACTGCGGATCGGTGTCGGCGCGTTGCTGCGCCGCTTCGACGAACTGGAACTCGCCGTCCCGGAGGAGGAGTTGGAGTGGCGTCGGACGATGTTCATCAACGGCGTCCGACGGCTTCCGGTCCGCTGGAGCGCCGCCGCACCGGTCACGAGGCGGCCGGCATGACGCACCGGCCCACCCTCCCGGCCCCCTCCGCTTCACCCGTCGCGACCGCCGCACCGGCCCCGCTCGCCGCCCGGCTCGCCGCGTTCGTCCGCGGCAGCTTCCCGCTGCCGCTCTCCCTGGTGTTCGCCGCCGCCTGGGCGCTGGGCGCCACCGGTCTGTTCGCCGCCGCCGACGAGCGCGTCACGCACTGGCGGCCCGGCTGGGGCACGGTGACGGCCGCCCTCACCGTCCTGGTCGACCTGCTCCTGCTGCGCGCCGCCGACGACCTGCGCGACCTGCCCTACGACCGGCGCCACAACCCGTCCCGCCCGCTGGCCCGCGGCGCGGTCCTGCCCCGGGACCTGTACGTGCTCGCCGCCGTCGGAGCCGCGCTGCTGCTCCTGCTCAACGCCGGCGACCGCCCCGCCCTGCTGCTGCTCGCCGCCCAGTTCGGCTACACCGCCCTGCTGGTGGGGGCCGAGCTGCGGCTCGGGTGGCCGCGCGGCGACGCGGTGGTCACCGGCGTGCTGCTGAGCTCCCCGGTGCAGATCCTGCTCAACCTCTACCTCTACGCCGTGTTCCTGCACGACACCGGCGCGGACCCCGGCACCCTCGGGCGGGAGGCCCGCCATGTGCTCCCGCTGCTCGCGGTGATCATGCTGGCGGCCACCCACCACGAACTGGCCCGCAAGATCGTGCGCACGCCGGGCCCGCACGAGCGCAGCTACGTCCGGGTGTTCGGCCTGCGGACCACCGTCGCGCTGGCGCTCGCCGCCGCCGCCGGGTCCGCCGCCGTGTCCCTGGCGGTGCTGCGCCCCTGGTCGGGCGCAGCGGCCGGCTGGGGCTGGTCGGCGCTGTTGCCGCCGGTGCTCGTCGTGCTCGCCACGCGCCGCTTCACCCGTACCGGGGCGGCGCGCTGGCCCGTCGCGGCGGTGGCCGGCTACCTGCCGGCCGTGTTCGTCTGCCAACTGCTGACCGGCCTGGGGGGCACCTCATGAGGACGGACCACCTGTACATCGCCGGCCTGGCCGCGCACCTGCCCCGGCTCCGGCCGCTCGCCGACGAGGCCGCCGCCGGCCGGCCCGGCGCCGAACAGGCCCTGGCCGACGGCTGGACGAGCGTGTCGGTCGCCGACGACACCCCGGCGCCGGAACTCGCCGCCGAGGCAGGCCGGCTCGCCCTCAAGCGCTCCGGCCTGCGGGCCGAGGACGTCCGGCTGTTGCTGCACGCCGGCACCTACCACCAGGGCCCGGACGGCTGGTACGCCGCCCACTACCTGCAGCAGCACGTGCTCGGCGGCACGGCGCCGGCGATCGGCCTGGACCAGGGATGCACCGCGATGCTGGACGGCGTCCGGCTGGCCCACGGCCACCTGGTCCACGCCCCGCGCCGGTCCGCCGTCCTGGTCACGGCGGCCGACAACTTCGGCGCCCCGGGCATCGACCGGTTCACCTACGCCCACGGCTTCGGCGCCGGCCGCGGCTCGATCCTCGGCGACGCGGGCTGCGCGGTGCTGCTGTCCGCCACCGCCGGACCGCTGCGGATCCGCTCCGTCGCCCAGTCCTCGCTCTCCTCCTGGGAGCGGGTCTACCGGGGGACGGAGGACCTCTTCCCGCCGAGCCCGGCGGGCGGCACCAGGATCCCCATGGGCCTGCGGATGGGCGCCTACGCGGACCGGGTGACCGACCGTGACCTGCGTCTGAGCATGGCCCGCGAGCTCACGCAGGCCCGTACCGACCTCGCCCGCCGGGCGATCGAGGAGGCGGGCGTCACCGCGGCGGACATCACCCGGGTCGGCCATGTCTTCACCGGCCACCCCCGCTACCTGGAGGGCCTGCTGCGCCCGCTGGGCATCGACCCCGGACGCGGCATGCTCGACCTCGGGCGCACGCTCGGCCACCTGGGCGCCTGCGACCAGTTCCTGTCGCTGGCCCACCTGGTGGACACCGGCGCGGTCGGCCCGGGCGACCACGTCCTGCTCCTCGGCAACGGCGCCGGCATCTCGCTGGCGGCGGCCGTCGTCGAGGTCCTGGACCACCCCGCCTGGTAGCCGCCCGCAGCCCGCTGCCCGGGGAGGGCGGAACCGGCCGTTCGTGGGCGGGAATCGGCCGTGGACGCGGCCACGGCCGGTGCTGCGCCCGCGAATGAAGTAGTCATGTACATTGCCGTCCGACCCGGGCGGCCGTAGCAGCGCGGCCCCGCGTCCACCCCGCTCCAGGCCTCCGCACCACGTCACAGTGCCACGTCACCGTACCGGGCCACCGCATCCGCCGAGCGCGGATCCGCGGCGCGGGCCGCCGCCCGAGAGCACGTGCGTACCCAAGGACAGTGTCCCGTTCCGGCGATCGCCCCTGGAGTGTGCCTGTGTCATGGTTCCCACCCGCCGCGGGAGGCCCGCCCGGCTCCCGCACCCGTGCCCGTACCCGCGCACCGCGCGGCCGCTGGACGGCGGCCACCCTCTCCGCCGCCCTGCTGGGCGGACTGCTTCTGGGAGTGCAGCCCGCCTCGGCCCGGCCGGAGCCCGAGCCGTCGTCCGCCGACCGCAAGCCCGCGGCGGCCCAGCAGCCGGCCCGCGACCGGGCCTCCGCCCGGCTCGCGGCCCGGCTCACTGGCAAGCCGGTGGAGGTGCCCACCGAACGCACCGAGACGGCGACGACCTGGGCCAACCCCGACGGCACCCTCACCCTGGAGGTCGCGGCCGGCCCGGTGCGGATGCGCCGCCCGGACGGCGACTGGGCCGACGTCGACGTCAGCTTCGCCAAGCGCCCCGACGGCTCCGTCGCCTCCAGGGCCCACCCGCGCGGGCTCGCCCTGGCCGGGGCGCCGAGCGCCCGGCGGGCCGCCTCCTTCGCCGAGGCCGCCGCCGCCCCGGCCGAGGACCTGCTCACCCTCAGCGCCGGCGGCCGGGGCGTCGCGGTGCAGTGGCGGGGCGGCCTGCCCGAACCCCGTCTGGACGGCGCCCGGGCCACCTACCAGGACGTCCTGCCCGACGCGGACCTCGTCATCGACGCCACCCGCACCGGCTACGAGCAGTCCGTGATCCTCAAGCGGCGCCCCACCGGTCCCGCCGACTACACCCTGCCGATCAAGGCCCCGGGGATCGACGCGCGCCAGAACGAGGACGGCGGCGTGACGTTCGTCGAGTCCGCCACCGGGCGCGAACTCTCCACGATGCCCGCCCCGGTCATGTGGGACGCCACCGTCGACCCGAAGTCCGGTGAGCACACCCGCCGGGCAGCGGTGGGCCTGAAGGTCACCCGCTCCGGCGACACCGTCGAACTGCGCCTCAGCCCCGACGCCGCGTTCCTCGCCGACCCGGCGACCCGCTACCCCGTGACGGTCGACCCCTCGGACACCGGGCTGTCCGACGTCTTCGACACCTGGGTCCAGCAGGGCGAGACGACCGACGCGTCCAGCGCCACCGACCTGAAGATCGGCTGGCCGGGCGACTGGGCGGACGTCCCGAAGACCAAACCCCGCATCGCCCGCTCCTTCATCAGCTGGGACATGGCGCCCATCAAGGACGCCCTGGTCTCCAAGGCCACCCTGTCGCTCTACAACTTCCACTCCTGGGACTGCACCAAGCCCGCCGCCTGGGAGGTCTGGGACACCAACAACGCGACGACCGCCAGCCGCTGGACCAACCAGCCGGCCTGGCTGCAGAAGTTCGCGACGTCCACCGAGACCCGCGGCCAGAACTGCGCCAACGGCGCCTACGTCAACGCCGACGTCACCTCGCTGCTCCAGTACTGGGCGGGCCAGTCCACGGTGGGCCGTCAGGGCCTGGGCCTGCGCGCCGCCAACGAGGCCGACACCGCCGGGTGGAAGAAGTTCTACTCCGGGAACGCCGCCGCGAGCCAGATCCCCAAGCTGTCGGTCACCTTCAACTACCGCCCCCGCACCGGCACCGACCAGCAGGCCGGCCCACCCTTCTTCGCGGACGACGGCGTCTACACCGTCAACACCCTGACCCCCGTCCTGCGCGACACCTTCGCCGACTCCAACAACGACCGGATCAACGGCACCTTCCAGATCGTCGACGCGGCCACCGACCAGCCGGTCGGCGGCTACCTGGTCTCCCCGTGGGGCGCCAGCGGGGAACCGGTGTCCGCGACCGTCCCGGCGGGCCTGCTCCAGGACGGCCGCACCTACCGCTTCCGCACCAACCCCTACGACGGCACCCACTACAACCTCGCCTGGTCGCCCTGGCGCACCTTCACGGTGGACACCGCCGCGCCCTCCGCGCCGACCGCCGTGACCTCCACCGACTACCCCTCGGCCGCCTGGGTCAAGGGCGTCGGCCAGAGCGGCACCTTCGTGGTCACACCCCCGTCGGCGGACCACCGCTGGCTGGAGTGGACCCTGGACGGCAGCACCTGGAACCGCATCGCCACCGGCGGCACCAACGCGCCCGTCAGCCTGCTGGCCACGCCGACCCACGGCGGCACCAACACCCTCCGGGTGCGCAGCGTGGACCGGGCCGACAACCGCTCCGAGGCCCTGGCCTACGAGTTCCACGCCGGCGCCGGCGGCATCGCCAGGCCCTCCGACAGCCGGCGCACCGCCGCCCGGCTGCCGCTCCAGGCCGAGGCCGACGCCACGCGCTTCGACGCCGTGACCTTCTCCTGGCGGCGCTCGGACGCCGACGCCTGGGCACCCGTCCCGCCCGGCCACGTCAGCGCCGCCGGCACCCCGCTCACCGGCTGGCCGCTCGCGCTCACCGCCGGCCGCAGCCCGGAACTCGCCTGGGACGCCGCCACCACCGTCAGCCCCGACGGCGCGGTGCAGCTGAAGGCCGACTTCACCGGCCCGGGCGGCGCCACCGGCTCCAGCGACCCGCTCAAGGCGATCGTCGACCGCACCGCCGACAACGCCGCCACCGCGGCCGTCGGCCCCGGCACCGTCAACCTGCTGACCGGCGGCTACGCCCTCAGCCGCACCGACGCCTCCTTCTTCGGCACGGCCGTCACCCGCACCGCCTCCTCCCGCGCCCCCCAGGAGGGCGCGGCCCAGGCGGGCCAGGCCGCGATCTTCGGCAAGGAGTGGCTCTCCGGCACCGCCACCGGCCGCAAGGACTCCGGCTACACCGCGATCGGCCGCACCTCGGACACCTCGCTGGACGTCCGGCGCACCGACGGCACGGCGCTGCGCTTCACCGCCGACGGGACGGCCACCGGCTGGGTCCCCGAACCCGGCGCCGCCAACCTCACCCTGACCGGCTCCTTCGCCGCCGGCTTCACCCTGACGGACAGCAACGGCGACACCGCCGAGTTCACCCGCACCGACCCCGCCGCCACCGCCTGGACGCTCACCCGTTCGGCCACCCGGGGGCTCGACAACAGCACCAGCACGATCGTCTCCCAGAACGTCACCGGCCCCGACGGACCGGTCCTCACCCGACCGCAGCGGGTGGTCGCCCCGACCAGTGCGGTCGCCTCCTCCGTCTGCGCGGCCGACCCGGCCGTCCGCGGCTGCCGCGTCCTGGAGTTCGTCTACGCCGGCGCCACCACCGCGACCGCCGCCGCCCTCGGGGACGTCGCCGGCCAGGTCAGCGCGATCCGCCTGTGGTCCACCGAACCCGGCGCGAGCGCCGCCACCGCCGTCGACGTCAGCCGCTACGCCTACGACACGAACGGCCGGCTCCGGGAGACCTGGGACCCGAGGATCACCCCCGCGCTGAAGACCGCGTACACCTACGACACGGCGGGCCGCGTCACCGGCCTCACCCCGCCCGGCGAGCTCCCCTGGACCTTCGCCTACGGGCGGGCCGGCAACTCGCCGGCCGCCGGTGACGGCATGCTGCTCACCGCCTCCCGCCCGACCCTGGCCCCCGGCTCCGCCGACCAGGTCGACGGCACCGCCACCACGACCCTGGTCTACGACGTGCCGGTCACCGGCGCCGGCGCCCCCTACGACCTGGGCCGCGCCGCCACCGCCTCCTGGGGCCAGCGGGAGACCCCCACCGACGCGACCGCCGTCTTCCCGCCCGACCAGACACCCGCCGCCGGCACCGGGACGCAGCTCCCCGCGAACGGCTACGGCCGCGCCGACGTGCACTACCTGGACGCCTCCGGCCTGGAGACCGACACCGTCCGGCCCGGCGGGGCCGTCACCGCCACCGACCACGACGCGGCCGGCAACACCGTCCGCCAACTGACCGCCGCCAACCGCGCACTGGCCCTGGGCGCCACCGACCAGGACCGCGCGACCCTGGCCACCCTCGGGATCGCCGCCCTCGGCAGCGCCGAACGGGCCGACCTGCTCTCCACCACGACGGCCTACAGCGCCGACGGCAACCGCGAGCTGGAGGTCCTCGGCCCCCTCCACTACGCCACGCTGGAACGGAAACTGACCGCCGGGACGACCGTCGTCGCCGAAGCCGGAACCCAACTGCCCCTTCGGCAGCGGACGGTGAAGGAGTACGACGGCGGCCGGCCCACCGACGGCAGCGCCACCGTGCGCGACCAGGTCACCAAGGAGACCGTCGGCGGACAGCCCCGCATCGACACCGCCCTGCTCGCCGACGCCCGCGCCACGGCCACCGGCTACGACTGGGCCAAGGGCCGGCCCACCACGAGCGTCCAGGACCCCGACGGGGCCCGGCTCACCACCACCACCGGCTACGACGCCCAGGGCCGGGTGACCAGCACCGGCCTGCCCGCCTCCACCGGCACCGACGCGGGCACCACGACCACCTCCTACTACACCGCCGACGGCAGCGGCCCCTGCGCCGCCCGGCCCGAGTGGGCGGACCAGGTCTGCTCCGTCGGACCCGCCGGCGACATCACCGGCGGCGGCGCCAACCCCGCCCAACTGCCCCGCCGCACCGTCGAGTACGACCGCTGGGGCCAGACCACGAGCACCGTCGAGACCGCCAACGGCGCCCAGCGGACCACGACCACCGGCTACGACGCCGCCGGCCGCCGCACCAGCTCCACCGTCACCGGCCCGGGCCAGCCGGTCCCGGTCGTGACCACCGGCTACGACGCCGCCACCGGCCGCCAGACCACCACGTCCGCCGCCGGCGCCGGCACCGTCACCACCGCCTACGACCGCCTCGGGCGCACCATCGCCTACACCGACGCCGACGGCGCCACCACCACGACCCGCTACGACAAGCTCGACCGGCCGGTCCTCGTCTCCGACTCCGCGCCCTCCACCCTCACCTACACCTACGACACCGCCGTGGAACCGCGCGGCCTGCCCACCGCGGTCGGCGACTCGGTGGCCGGCATCTTCACCGCCCGCTACGACGCGGACGGCACCGTGGTCGGCACCGGACTCCCCGGCGGCTACACCATGCGCCAGACCACCAGCCCGACCGGCACCCCGGTCAGCCGCACCTACACCCGCGACAGCGACGGCACGACCGTCCTCGGCGACGGCATCAGCACCACCGTGCACGGCCAGTGGGCCACCCACACCGCCACCTTCGCCTCGGCCTCCCAGCAGGTCTTCGGCTACGACACCGTCGGACGCCTCACCCGCACCACCTCGGCCGCCGACGGCGTCTGCACCACCCGGACCTACACCTTCGACCGCAACACCAACCGCACCGCCCGCAGCTCCGTCAACGCGCCGCCCGGCGCCGACTGCGCCACCTCCGGCGGCACCCCGGAGCAGCACGGCTACGACACCGCCGACCGCCTGACCGACCCCGGCTACGTCTACGACGCCTTCGGCCGGACCACGGCCCAGCCCGGCGCCACCACCTCCTACTACGCCAACGACCTCGTCCGCCAGCAGAGCACCGCCACCGACCGGCAGACCTGGACGCTGGACCCGGCGCTGCGCCTGCGGGCCTGGACCGCCGAGGTCAACCCCGGCAGCGGCTGGACCCCCTCGCGCAGCCGGATCAACCACTACGGGTGTGCCTGCGACAGTCCCAGCTGGACCGTCGAGGACACCGCCACCGGCGAGCTCACCCGCCAGGTCGCCACGCCCGCCGGAGGGCTCGGCGCCACCACCGCGAAGACCGGCGGGGTGCAGCTCCAACTCGCCAACCTGCACGGCGACATCGTCGTCGTCCTGCCGCTCGACCAGGGCCGGGCGCCGATCGCGGTGACCTACGACGAGTACGGCAACCGCGCGCCCGGCACCGCCCCGCTGCGGTACGGCTGGCTCGGCTCCCAGCAGCGCTCGGCCGAGACGCCCACCGGGGCCGTGCTCATGGGCGTGCGGCTGTACGACCCGACGCTCGGCCGGTTCCTGACCACCGACCCGGTCCCGGGCGGCAACGCCACCGCCTACGACTACGTGCTCCAGGACCCGAACACCCACTTCGACCTCGACGGCCAGTGGGGGTGGGGCTGGGTGCGCCGGGCCTGGACATGGGTCAGGCCCTTCGTGATCCTCTGCGGGCGGGGAGCCTGGGCGTCCCGCAACTACGGCTACACCTGGCAGCAGAAGGCGGCGGCCATGGCCGCGGGCTGCATCGTCTACAACCTCTGACGATCCCGCGCAGCGCCGGCCGGTGCCGGGCCCTCCGGGGCCGGGCACCGGCCGGTTCCGTTTCGCCGACGGCCGTTCCGCTCACTCCTGAGAGTGATCTGTGCCGGTTTCCGTATCCACCGGTCGTTACCATTGAGGCTGTGTGACCAGCCGTCAGAACGCAAACGGGGGAGCGGACATGGTCGAAGAGTCGGCTGACGTGGTGATCCTCGGCGCCGGCCCGGCCGGCCTCGTGCTCGGCAACCTCCTGCACCGGGCCGGCATCGACTGCGTCGTCCTGGAACGCGCCGACCGCGCCCACCTGCACACCCGGGCCCGGGCCGGCTTCCTCGCCGCG
Organism: Kitasatospora sp. NPDC057965; assembly: GCF_042887135.1. Classification (NCBI taxonomy): domain Bacteria; kingdom Bacillati; phylum Actinomycetota; class Actinomycetes; order Kitasatosporales; family Streptomycetaceae; genus Kitasatospora; species Kitasatospora sp. NPDC057965. The sequence goes on along the minus strand of NZ_JBHVPZ010000005.1, from coordinate 277,239 downwards.
CACACCGTCCGCGTCCTGGACCGCCACGGCCTCGCCGACGGTCTGCACCGCCGCGGCCAACCCCACGCCACCTGCGAGTTCCGCACCGCCGACGGCCGCTTCCGGCTCGACTACGCGCACCTGGGCCGCGGCGAGTGCCACACCGTCTACCCGCAACAGCACCTCGTCGCCGACCTCCTCACCTCCTACCTGGACGCCGGCGGCCGGCTGCACCTCGCCACCGAGGCCCACCGGGTGCTGGACACCGACGGCGAACGCCCGGTGGTCGAGGCGAGCGGCCCGGACGGGCGCCCCGTACGCTGGCGGGCCCGCTACGTCGCCGGCTGCGACGGCCGCCACGGCGCCGCCCGCCGCTCACTGCCGCCCGGCGCCGTCGTCCACCACCACGACCACGGCCTGTCCTGGCTCGGTCTGCTCGCCGAGGCACCCCCCAGCCTGGACGCCGTCGGCTACGCCGTGCACGAACGCGGCTTCGCCGGCCACATGGCCCGCACCGCGCGGATCACCCGCTACTACCTGCAGTGCGAGCGCGGCACCCCGCCCGACGCCTGGTCCGAGGACCACATCTGGCACGAACTCGACGAACGGATGCGCTCGGCCGAGCACGGCCCGCTGCACCGGGGGAGCATCGTCCAGCGCAGCGTCGTCGACCTGGAGTGCGACGTCGTCGAACCGCTGCGCCACGGCGCGCTGGTGCTCGCGGGCGACGCCGCGAGCCTGATCACCCCCTCGGCCGCCAAGGGCGCCAACCTCGCCGTCCTGGAGGCGGAACTGCTGGCCGCCGCCCTGGTCGACGAACTCGCCCACGGCGACGGCCGCGCGCTGGCCGGCTACTCGGCCCGCTGCCTGGAGCACATCTGGCGCGCCCAGGAGTTCTCGCACTGGATGGTCCGGCTGCTGCACGCCGTGCCCTCCCCGCACGGCGGCCCGTCCTCCTTCGACGAGGGACTGCGCCGCGCCCGCCTGTCGGCCCTGCGCACCTCGCGCGCCCAGCAGGACTGGTTCGCCGAGAACTACGTCGGCCTCTGACCGCCTCCGACACCACTGATCCGCGCACGCTGATCCGCGGACACCACTGATCAACGCACCGAGGACGTACCGCCATGACCACCGAGGACGACACCTCCCGCCTGCGCGCGACCGCCGACTTCGTCCGCCGTCACGACACCGCCACCCTCCTGCCGCTGCTGCTGCCCGGCCTCGACACCACCGCACTGCGCTCCCTCACCCGCCACCTGCGCTTCGCGCACGCCGCCCTGCTGGTCTTCCCGCCCGACCCGGCGGCGCTGTACGCGGACCTGGCCGCCTGCGGCCTGCCCGCCGACGTGCCGCCGGGCCCCAGTACCGTCGTCCGCGAGCGGCTGGCCGAGCGCCACCACCGCCCGGTGGCCGCGCTCGACGTCACCATCCGGCGCGTCCCCGTGCCCGGTACTGGCCCGACGCCGCGCACCGTCGAGGTGTTCGCACTGCCGGTGCCGCCGGGCTCCGGACTCCGGCCGCTCGCCGACCACGAGCGGACCCACCAGCACGAGGCCCACCTCGCCTTCGAGCTGCCGGACCCCGAGCCGGTCCTGCTGCGCGGTCTCCGCGCCCTGCTCGCCGACCACGGCGCCACCCCCGACGGCGGCGGCCACAACCCCCACGAGAACGGCACCGTCCTCTACTTCACGGCCCCCGCCGACTCCCGGGCCGGCTACCGCCGCCTGGAGCTGTACGCACCGGGCGACCACCGCGCCGCCCTCGCCGCCCACCTGGCCGCCCCGGCCCCCCGGCCGCCCGCCGAGACCCTGCTGCGCCTGCTGACCGGCGCGTGGACCACCCAGGCGCTCGCCGTCGCCGCCCGCCTGCGCCTGCCCGAGGCCCTGGAACCGGCCGAGGCCCTTCATCCGGACGAGGCCCCGCACCCGGCCGCCCCCGTCGACCCGGCGACCCTCGCCCACCGCACCGGCACCCACCCCCGCGCCCTGGCCACCCTGCTGCGCTACCTCACCATGCTCGGCGTCGTCACCCCCGAGGACGACGGCCACCGCCTCACCGCCGTCGGCGCGCTGCTGCGCGAGGACGCCCCGGGCTCGATGCGCCCGCTGGCCCTGATGTACGGCGGCCCCTTCTATCGCTCCTTCGGCGCCCTCGACCACGCCGTGCGCACCGGCGAGCCCGCCTTCGACCACCTCTACGGCGAGAACCACTTCGACCACTTCGCCCGCGACCCCGAACTCGCCGAACTCTTCGACCGCTCCATGGCGGCGAGCGCCCGGATGTTCGACCCCGTCCCCGCCCACCCGGCCCTCACCGCCGCCGCCCGGTTGCCGGCCGGCGCCACCGTCGTCGACGTCGCCGGCGGCAACGGCGAACTCCTCGCCCGCGTCCTCACCGCCCACCCGCGACTGCGCGGCATCCTGCTGGAACGCCCGCACGCCGTCGAGGCCGCCCGCCGCACCATGGCCGAGGCCGGCTGTGCCGACCGCTGCGAGTACCGGGCCGGCGACTTCGCCGACGTCCCCGAGGGCGGCGACGTCTACCTCCTGTCCCGGGTGCTGCACGACTGGGACGACCGACGCTGCCGCGCGATCCTGCGCCACTGCGCCCGCGCGATGCCCGCCCACGCCGACCTGCTCGTCCTCGAACGCCTGCTGCCCGCCGACGGCTCCCCGTCGCTCGCCACCGCCTGGGACCTCCACATGCTCTGCAACGTCGGCGGCCGTGAACGCACCGCCGACCACTACGGCGCCCTCCTCGCCGCCGCCGGCCTGGACCTGCTCGCCCACACCCCCCTCCCGCTCGACGCCGCCCTCCTCCACGCCCGCCGGCCCGCCACCCCACCGGGAGCCCGCACCTGACCGTCGCCCACCACGAGGACGAGCGCGTCCTGGCCCGGGCCGAGGCCGAGGTCGCCGCGCTGCTCCCGGTGACCGCCCGGGTCTCCTCGGTCGAACTCGTCGTCCACGACGGCACGGTGTGGCGCACCCGCGCCTCCTTCCCCCTGCCGGGCCGCTGACCGGCCGGCCTCCACCGCGCCGAGCGCGCGGTCCAGCAGGGGGGCGGTGGCGGGCGAAAGGCCGGGTGACCAGGAGAATGGTGCGGAAAGACCCCCGGAAGTACAGAGAAAGCGAACCCCCACATGGATCTCGGCGTGCGCTGGAAGCTGCACGGTGACGGGCGTACGCCCGCACCGGGAGCGGTCGTCCGCCCCGACGAACGGCTCTCCTGGCCCCGGACGGCAGGGCTCGGCGCCCAGCACGTGGTGGCCATGTTCGGCGCGAGCTTCGTGGCGCCCGTGCTGATGGGGCTCGACCCCAACCTGGCGATCATGATGTCCGGTGTCTCGACCGTCATCTTCCTGCTGGCGACCCGCGGCCGGGTGCCCAGCTACCTCGGCTGCTCGCTCTCCTTCGTCGGCGTCGCCGCGGTGATCCGGGCCCAGGGCGGCACCAGCGCGACCGTCACCGGCGCCGTGTTCGTGGTGGGTGTGGCGCTGTTCCTGGTGGGCGTGGCGGTCCAGCGCTTCGGCGCGCGGATCATCCACGCCGCGATGCCGCCGATCGTCACCGGCGCCGTCGTCATGCTGATCGGCTTCAACCTCGCGCCCGTCACCGCCTCGACCTACTGGCCGCAGGACCAGTGGACGGCGCTGCTGGTGATGCTGTTCACCGGACTGGCCGTGGTGGCGCTGCGCGGCTTCTGGTCGCGGGTGGCGATCTTCCTCGGCCTGCTCTTCGGCTACGGCATCTCCTGGCTGTTCGACCAGGTCTTCGGGAAGATCCACTCGGTGGACGGGAGCGGGCAGCTCACCGACCACTGGCGGCTGGACCTCTCGGGCGTCGGCAAGGCGGACTGGATCGGCCTGCCCACCTTCCACGGACCCTCCTTCCAGTGGTCCGCGATCCTGGTGGCCCTGCCCGTGGTGATCGCGCTGGTCGCCGAGAACGCCGGCCACGTCAAGGCCGTGGGGGAGATGACCGGCGACAACCTGGACGACAAGCTCGGCACCGCGATCTCCGCGGACGGTGTCGGCTCCATGCTGTCCACCGCCCTCGGCGGCCCGCCGAACACCACCTACTCCGAGAACATCGGCGTCATGGCCGCCACCCGCGTCTACTCCACCGCCGCCTACTGGGCCGCCGCCTTCTTCGCGCTGCTGTTCGGCATCTGCCCCAAGTTCGGCGCCGTGGTGGCCGCGATCCCCGGCGGGGTGCTCGGCGGCATCACCGTCATCCTGTACGGCATGATCGGCCTGCTCGGCGCGCAGATCTGGATCAAGTCCAAGGTGGACCTGCGCAACCCGCTGAACCTGGTGCCGGCCGCCGCGGGCATCATCATCGGCATCGGCAACGTCACCCTGAAGTTCACCGACACCTTCAGCCTCAGCGGCATCGCGCTCGGCACCCTGGTCGTCATCACCGGCTACCACGTGCTGCGGGCGCTGGCCCCCGCGCACCTCAAGACCCAGGAGCCGCTGCTGGACGAGGGGACCTCGTCCTACGACACCGACTCCGAGGAGCCGGGCACCCGCTAGCGACGCCCCCGACAGCCGGGCGGGGAGGGGTTCGCAAGAGCCCCTCCCCGCCCGGCCCGTTCCGTCGTCAGCCGCCGAACCCGCCGCTGAAGCCGCCACCGCACCCGTCGCGGCGATCCCCGTGAATGCGGCCGTAGACGCCCCGGGAGGGGACTCCGGCCCGTACGCTACGGACCATGACGCACATACCCGCGGTCCCCGGGCCGGGTCTGGCCGAGCACCTGCGCGACAAGGGGGCGGCCATGCGCGACGCCGCCCGCCGGCGGCCGGAGAGCTCCGACTGGGACGAGGAGGTCGGCGCGGTCTGCGTGGCCGACGACGCGACCGGGGTCCGCAAGGTCAGGGTGGGGGACTGGTCCTTCATCGGCGACGGCGGGCCCGACATCGGCGGCTTCGGCCTCGGCCCGACCTCGCCGGAGCTGTTCTGCGCGGTGGTCAGCACCTGCCTGACCCACACCATCCTGTGCGTCGCGGCCCTGGAGGACCTCCCGCTGGACCGGGTGGAGGTCCGGGTGAACGCCCGCAACAACGACGCCCGGTTCTTCGGCGTTCCGACCGAGGCGCCCGCCGTGCCGTACGACCTGACGGCCGAGGTCGAGCTGCGGGGCCCGGCCTCGCCGCAGGCCCTGGCGGACCTGCTGGCCACCGCGGACGCCCGCTGCCCCATGCTGCGGCTGGTCCGTTCCGAGCACAGCGTCGACGTCCGCCTCTCCCGGGACCCCCACGGCTCGGCCTGACCCGCCGCCGCCCGCCGTGTTCCCCGGGCCGCCCCGGTCGCGTACCGTGCCGGACATGGCGAACTCGTCCTCCCGGCACGACGTCGTGATCGTCGGCGGCGGCCACAACGGGCTGGTGGCGGCGGCCTACCTGGCCCGCGCCGGCCGCCGGGTGCTGCTCCTCGAACGGCTGCCGCGGGTCGGCGGCGCGGCGGTGTCGGCCCCGGCGTTCACCGGCGTGGACGTCCGGCTGTCGCGCTACTCCTACCTGGTGAGCCTGCTGCCGCGCACGGTGGTGCGGGACCTCGGCCTGCGGCTGGACCTGCGGCGGCGCCGGATCGCCTCGTACACCCCCGCCGTCCGCGACGGGAAGCCCACCGGCCTGCTGGTGGACGCGGCCGACGCCGGCCGAACCCGGGCGTCCTTCCGGGCGCTGACCGGGGCGGACCGCGAGTGGGAGGCCTGGCGGCGCTTCCAGGCGATGACCGCCGGCCTCGCCGAACGGGTCTTCCCGACCCTCACCGAACCGCTGCCCACCCGGGCCGAACTGCGCCGCCGGGTCGGCGACGACGCGGCCTGGGCGGCCCTGTTCGAGCGGCCGCTCGGCGAGACGCTCGAAGCGACCTTCGCCGACGACCTGGTGCGCGGCGTGGTCCTCACCGACGCGCTGATCGGCACCTTCACCCACGCCCACGACCCGTCACTGCGGCAGAACCGCTGCTTCCTCTACCACGTGATCGGCAACGGGACCGGCGACTGGGACGTCCCGGTCGGCGGCATGGGCGCGGTGACCGACGCCCTCGCGACGGCCGCCCGGGCGGCCGGGGCCGAACTGCGCACCGGCTGCGAGGTCACCGCCCTCGCCACCGACGGCACCGGCGACGCCGAGGTGACCTACCGCCACCGCGACGGCGAGGCGACGGCGGTCGGCCGCCGGATCCTGGTCAACGCCGCCCCGGCGACCCTGGCCCGGCTGCTGGGCGAGGACCCGGGTCCCGCGCCCGAAGGCGCGCAGCTGAAGGTCAACATGGTGCTGCGCCGACTGCCGCGCCTGCGCGACCCCGCCGCCGACCCCCGCGAGGCGTTCGCCGGCACCTTCCACGTCGCCGAGGGCTACCGTCAGCTGGAGACCGCGTACAACGAGGCGGCGGCCGGCCGGATCCCCTCGGCGCCGCCGTCCGAGCTCTACTGCCACTCCCTCACCGACCCCTCGATCCTGGGCCCGGACGCCGTCCGGCAGGGCCGGCAGACCCTCACCCTGTTCGGCCTGCAGCAGCCCGCCCGGCTGTTCGCCGACCCGGCCGCCAAGGAGCGGGCCCTGGCCGCGAGCCTGGCCCGCCTCGACGAGGCACTGGCCGAGCCGATCGCCGACTGCCTGGCCACCGACGCCGACGGCCGGCCCTGCGTGGAGGCGAAGACGCCGCTCGACCTGGAGCGGGAGATCGGTCTGCCCGGCGGCCACATCTTCCACCGCGACCTCGCGTTCCCGTACGCCACGGAGGAACCGCGCGGCGCCGCCGCCCGCTGGGGAGTGGCGACGGCCCACCCGAACGTCCTGCTCTGCGGCGCGGGAGCGATCCGCGGCGGCGGCGTCAGCGGCATCCCCGGCCACAACGCGGCCCGTGCCGTCCTGGAGGACCTGCCCTTCTAGGGCGGCCCCGTCCGGAATCGAAAAAGGGTTGTTCGCTCCAGGCTCGCCCGGAACCGCCGAGGTTGAACGCGGCGGGGTGGCCGGGGCAGGATCCTCCGCCATGAGAGCCCCCTGGAGGACAGCCAAGTCCTTTGCGAAACGGCGGAGTTCACTCGCCGGAACTCCTCGTGGGACAGCCGTTCGAGGGCGAGCGCCCCGGCCGGTCCACCCGCGCGAGGAGGCCGCCGCGTGAGCTCGCCGAGCCCCACCACCCCCACGACGACCACCCCCACGACGACCACGACGGCCACCGACGGCGCCGACGACTCCGTGATGATGGAGTGGCAGCCCCCGGGCAGCGACGCGGAGATCATCGACGGCACCAAGACCACCCTGCGGGCCACCGCCCGGGCGCTGCCCCGGCTCCTCGCCCTCGCGCTGCGCCTCGGCCGGCAGGCCGACCGGCCTGCCCTGTTCGTCCTCCTCGGCTGCGCGGCGGCCTCCGCCGTCGCCCAGGCCTTCGGCCTGCTGGCCACCACCGGCATGATCACCCAACTGGTGGGCGGCGCGGGCTCCATCGCGGAGCGCCTGACCCGCTCCCTCCCGTCGGTGGCGTTCCTCGCCGCCATGTCCGGGACCTCCGCCCTGCTGCGCATCACCAGCGAGTGGGCCGCCGAGCGGATCGGGCCGAAGATCGCCCGCGCCGCCGAGCTGGAGCTGATCGACGCCGCGACCCGCGCCGAGCTCGTCGCCTACGACAACCCCAGCTTCCAGGCCGCCTGGGACGCCGGCGACCGCGGCGCGAGCGCCACCCGGGACCTGCTCTCCCAGGCGCGCGACGTGATCGGCTACACCGCCGGCCTGGTCGCGGCCGGGTTCGTGATCGCCACGATCCACCCCGTGCTGCTCCCGCTGCTCGTCCTCGCGGTGATTCCGCAGGCCCTGGCGCGCACGGCGGCCGCCAACGCCTTCTACCGGGCGATGATGTCCACCTTCGGCGCGACCCGCGCGGCCGATGTGCTGCGCTGGTTCCTCTGCGACCGCCGACTGGCCGCGGAGGTCCGCTCGAACACCATCGCGCCGTTCCTGCTGCGGATCCACCGGCGGGCCGTCGCCAAGGTCACCGAGGCGAGCGACACGGCCGCCCGCCGCGCCGCCGTGCTCGGCCTGTACGGAGCCGCGGCGTCCGGGGTGGGGGCGTGCCTGGTCTGGGGCGGCCTCGCCTGGCTGCTCGCGGACGGCCGGGTCACCCTGGCCTCGGCCGGCACCGCGGTGATCGCGCTGCGCTCCGCCGCCGCGGACCTGCACACCGCCGCCAACTACAGCGCCGCCGTCCACCGCACCGGTCTGTACGTGGGGGACTGGCAGAAGTTCATCGCGATGGCCCGGGCCCAGCGCCTGGACCGCGGAGCGCTGGCCCCGCCGGCCGGGACGGCGGTGATCGAGGCCACGGGCGTCACCTTCGGCTACCCGGGATCCGACCGGGTCGCCCTCAAGGGTGTGGACTTCCGGGTCCGCCGGGGCGAGATCGTCGCCGTGGTCGGGGTCAACGGGGCGGCGAAGTCCACGCTGATGAAGCTGCTGTGCGGCCTCACCCTGCCCGACGGCGGGACGGTGACCTGGGACGGCGTCGACACCCGGGACCTCGATCCGGACCTGCTGTGGCGCCAGACGGCGCTCGTGCAGCAGGACTTCGCGCACTGGCCGCTCACCGCGCGGCAGAACATCACCCTGGGTCAGCCGCACGAGGCCGGCGACGCCGCGGTGCTGGAGGCGGCCGCCGCCACCGGCGCGGACGAGGTGATCGCCGAGCTCTCCGGCGGCCTGGACACCCTGCTGGCCAAGGAGTTCTGGGGCGGCGCCGAGATCAGCGAGGGGCAGTGGCAGCGGGTGGTCACCGCGGCCGCCTTCCACCGCGCCCGGGCCGGCACCCTGCTGATCCTCGACGAGCCGACCAGCGCGATGGACCCGCGGGCCGAGCACCGGATCTTCACCGGTCTCGCCGAGGTCGCCAGGGACTGCGCGACGGTGCTGGTCACCCACAACCTGGAGAACACCAGGGTGGCGCACCGCATCGTGGTGCTCGACCACGGCCGGGTGATCCAGGAGGGGACGTTCGAGCGGCTGGCTGCCGAGCCGGGGATGTTCGCCGACCTGCGGTCCCTGCAGCACGACCGGGTCCCGACCGTACCCGTCCAGCGCTCGGACACCGCCGGGCCCTGACCGCGAGCGGGCCGGCGAGCGGTCCCCAAGGGCGGGTCCGGCGGCCGGCCCGGTGGTGACCGGGTCGGCCGTCCGGGTGCGGTTCAGACGTGCAGCTGCGCGGCGAGCTTGCCGGCCAGCGCGCGCAGCGGCTCGCCGGTGAGCGCCGCGTCCGGGGTGGCCGCCTTCGTGCCCTGGCTGACCAGCAGCGTCAGGTCGCCCTTGTCCGCGACCGCGATCCGGGCGATCCCGACCGACCCGCGGCCGGGGGTGGTGCCGGTCTGACCGGGGGCGGGCTGGCCGCCCGAGACGGCGACCAGCTGGTCGCCCGTCAGATCGCCGGCCTGCTGGAGGTAGGGCAGGGCCAGGTTGAGCGCGATCCCCTCGGCCGGGGCGGCGAGCACGGCGATCTCCAGCGGGGTCGTCCCGGCGGTGTAGGAACACCACACCTGGACGCTCTCGGGCCGCGCCGGCAGCGACGCCACCGCCGGGCTGGGCGTGACGCCGGACGGAATCGCCCGGGCCTCCTCGCCCGGGACGACCTCGGCCCGCACCGGCCGCCCGCCCGTACCGGCCGCCGGGGTGACACCGCGTTCGATCCCGACCGCCTTCAGCGCCCCGGCCAGGTCCAGGCCGAACGGGCAGGAGGCATCGGGGCCGAGCCCCTGGACCACCGACTTCACCTTGCCGAAGGAGAGCGCCCCGCCACCCGACGGGGCGTCCGCCGCACCGGACGACGAACAGGCGGCCGTCCCGAGCAGGAGTCCGGCCAGGAGCACCGGGGCGAGCAGGGTCTTGCGGTCAGTTGTCATCCGGTCAGCCTAAGGTGCTCGCCGCGGCCCCGGAAACGGCGGTTCACGGAGCAGGATCGTCGCCCGCGCGGGCGTTCCCGGCGTGGGCGGCACCGGGTGCGTCGGGTGCGTCGGGTGCGTCGGAGGCGCTGGGCACGTGGGGCGCGGCGGGCGCGGCGGGGGCTTCGGGGGCTTCGGGGGTGAGGCTCTCCCCGGCGTTCCGGCAGGTGCTGCAGGTGTGCCAATGGGTCCGGGTCCGGGCCCCGCCCAGCTCGCCGGAGCGGTGCGGCGCGAGGGTCATGTCGGAGGTGTCCAGGCCGCACAGGGTGCGGGGGCCGCAGGCTCCGGAGGCCTCGGTGGGGGCGGTGTGCGCGCGGCGCACCGGGATCTCGGGCTCCGCGGGGGTGTGGTCGGGCCCGAGGATCCGGATGTTGGTGGGTGTGTCCGGTTCCAGTACGACGACGATGTCCATCTCCTCAACGTGACCGCAGGACCGGCCCGCCGCACCCGCACGGTGGCATCCGGACCAACCGTTCGTCGCCCGCCCGCGTCCCCCCCGTTCCCCCTCCCGGCACCGGGGCCGGGCCCGGACGCCGCGAGCGTCCGGGCCCGGCGACGGGCGGTGTGGCGGTCGGCAGGATCAGAACGCGGAGGTGTACGCGGTCAGGAAGCGGGACGCGATCGGAGCGCCCGAGCTGTTGAAGCACAGCGGGTAGAGGTTCACCGTGCCGGCGCTGCGGGCCCAGGGAGTGGCCAGGCCGCAGTAGTCGGGGCCGGGGCCGAAGGCGGTGACCTGCGCGGTGTCCGAGGGCACGGCGATGTTCGGCAGGTTGACGGTGTAGGGGACGGAGCCGGCGAGCGTGTTGACCCCGCCGGAGGAGTTGAAGTTGGTCCCGCCCGGCACACCGCCGTTGAACCACAGGTAGCCGTAGGACTTGGGCGGCAGCGCCGCCCCGTGCACGGCCCGCTTCTCCGCGTAGCTCAGCGTCCAGCGGGTGTCGTACGGCGCGCCGGCGGCGTTGTAGCAGTTGACGACGACGGTCTGGCCGCTCGCGGAGGGCGCCCAGTCGGCGACCTTGCAGCGCGCGCCGTTGACCGGGTCGACGGCGGTGACCTCGATGTTCCCGACGGGGGTGGCCTGGCCCAGGCCGGGCAGCCAGACCTTCCAGACGCCGGTGCCGCCGTAGCCGACCGCGTTGGTGCCGCCGGTCGAGTTGTACTGGGTGATCACCGCGCCGGTGGTGTTCGCGTAGACGTAGCCGTAGCCGCCGACGGCCGGGGCGGGCACCCCGCTGCTGGTGGTGTAGAGCACGGTGAACCGGGTGTCCTCGGGAGCGCCGCCCGGCCGGTAGCAGCCCACCGAGACGTCCTGCCCGGTGCCGGCGGTGGACCAGCCCCGGACCTGGCACCAGCTGCCGGTGCGGCCGACGGCCGTCACGTGCGCGATGCCGCCGGGGCCGGCGATCAGCGGGAAGTGCACGACGTAGGACCCGGTGCCGAGCTGGTCCACCCTCACCGGGTTGGCGGCCGGCGAGGGCCAGCTGCCCCACTGGCGGCTGGTGTCGGGCACGTAGCCCGGCGTCGGCGGGGTCGGGGTGTCGAGGAACGCGAAGCCCCAGCGGTCGGGCACGGCGGCGTTCGCCGGGCCGGCCACCGGGAGGCTGACGCCCAGCAGGGCGGCCAGCATCGCGAGGACGAGCAGCGGGGCGCGGACCGCGCGCAGGGCGCGGTCGGCGGGGACGGGTCTGACCGGTGGTACGGCGGTGCCGGCGTGCATGGGTGTACTCCTCGGGTGTGCGGAGATCACGGGCGGCCTGCGCGGTGGTGCCCGCACTGCGGTTCCGCTCGTGCCCGGGGTGAGCCGGCGCGCGGCGGCCGACGGGGACGACCGGTCCCTCAGGGAGGGGACCGGCGCCACCCGGCATCGGCCGGCAGTGACGGGGTCGGGGGTCAGGCCCGACGGCGCTCACATCGTAGGGGCGCGCCGGGCGGCGGCACAGGCCCGCGGCACGCGCCGCCCGGCCCTTCGCGCGGGGTCCGGAGGCCGCCCCTCCGGGTGCCTCCCGCCCCGGTCGCCCCGCCCGCCCCCGCACCGGCACCTCCCGCCCCAGGACGTCCGTCCCGCCCCGGCGGGACCCTGACCGGAAACCGTCCTTCCGTCCGGACCGGGTGGTGTCCCGCCGTGGGTCAGAACGGCTGCCGCAGCCAGGAGTCGAGCACCGCGTAGTCGCCGTCGGTCAGCCCCACCCGCGCGGGGTGCCCCGTATCTCGTTGGATGGCAATGCGGCCCTGGGCATCACGAGCGGAACCAGAGTCCAGAGCTTCGAACATGGCAAGCTGATCTTTACCCCCGGCATCGGGGTATCGGAGCAGCAGTAGCCCCTCTGGGGGAGAGGTAATATGGCGACCGCCAACGGGCATTCGGTGAACGCCACGGTGACTATCTCCAGTACGCCCCCACCGCCCAGCTCCCGGATGCCCATGCCTTCCGGTCTCTGGATGCCCACCACGCAGCCCGCCTCCACGCCGACGACCACGAGGGCGAGTTCCGCCGGTTCATCGCCGCCGCGCGCACCCGCGAAGCGCACGAGAAGTCCGGCTGGACCACCCGCGTCCACGGCCTCGTCGTGGCGGTCACCGGCGAGGACCCCGACGCCGGGGGCTGGTGGGACGGCACCGGCTACCGCCTCGTCCCTGCCGGCGCCCGTCCCAACGCCAAGGGCCGCGGGGTACGCCGCCGCGTGGTCGAGCTGGTCATCAAGGCCGGGTTCCTCCAGCAGGACGAGCGCGGCGACGTGGCGGCCACCCCGACGGCCGGGCCATGCTTCGCATCTGGCGGCACCACCGAGCCGACCTCGCGGAGCCCTGGCCCGCCCGCCATGAACCCCAGGCCCTACCCCCGCTCCCCGGCGGCCAGGAAGCCGCACGACGCCGCGAGGCCGCCTGCCAGCGCCTCGCGGCGCTGGAACGCCAGGGCGCCCAGAGCCGGGCCGAGTTCCTGCGCCGTCGCGAGCAGGCCGAGCAGCAGCACCAGGACGAGCTGGCCGCCGCACGTCAGCGGCGGGCCGACGCGCGGGCCAAGCGTGAGCGCGCCGAGCGGGCCCGAACCGGAGCGCACATCCACCTGACGTGGTCCGCGGTGGATGCCAGCCGCTGGACGGTGACGGGTGCCGGCCATGACCGCCGGCTCGACGTCACCCTCAACACCACCGACTTCGCCCACGACTCGTACGAGATCCGGGAGAACGGCCACTTCCACTCCCGACACCGCTACCGCCACCAGGTCGACGCCGCCTTGCAGCAGCTCCTCGCCGACGGCGTCGAGATCGGGCTGTTGGCACCAGGCCCCACCCCCGCGGCTCCCTCCTGCCCGCCCCCTCTCCGGCTTTGGGAAAGTGGGCAGGGCAGGGCAGGGTCGGGTCCGTCAGGAGTTCGCGTGCTCGATCGTCTCGAAGATGTCCGCGTCAGTCTCCTGCTGCCAGGGCGGGAGGTCGCTCCAGTCTGCGACATATCCAGGCTTCGGGTTCTCGATGTGCTTGTGGATCTGAGCGATCCAGCACGTCGCCACGAACCGGCCCTTCTGTTCCCGAGTGAGCTTCGATGTGTTGCCGCCGCTCACGACAATGAAGTCACGGACCTGGCCGTAGACCGCGGCGGCGCACTCCCGCTCCCAATCCGGGGTCTCGTCCCAGGGAGCGATATAGCCGGGCTTCGGTTCGCCCGGGAAGTGCTTCAGAACACCCGCGATCCACGCATCGCGGAAGATTCGCCCATCGGACGACATTTGTTACTCCTTCGTCAAGGGGGCACTGTCAAGCGCCGAAATCTGCTGGTGCAGTGCTGAAGCGCGGCCATCGGCCATGAGTGGGACAAGGCGATTCCTGACACCCTGCATCTTCCTGCTGATGAAGCCCGAGCCGGTTTGGTCCACCAGCTCCAGGGCAGCGCGCGTGTAGTGACTCGTCTTGTCGAGATCACGGCGCTCGGCACTCAGGGCTGCCAGCTCCGCAAGCACCGCCCCGCGACGACGTAGCGAGAGCCGTTGTGAGAGCGCGGCTGTCAGTGCTTGCTCCGCCAAGTCCGGACGACCGAGCGCGAGGTAGCAGGTCCCGCGTTCCTCGGCGAGGCGCGACCCGTCGAATCGGAGCCAGCCGCCGTTATGGAGCTGTCCGGACAAGCCGTGTACTCGCTCGGCATCATCGAGGGCGCGCTTGGTGGCGTCGAGATCGCCGAGCCCGGCATGAACCTCCGCCTGGACTGCTGCTACCCAGTACCGAGTCGACAACTGACTGTCTCCTCGTTCGGCGATTTGAGAAGCCGCTGCAAGTATCGGAGCAGCGACGGTGAAGCGCTTCTCGTAGAGCTCCACAAAGGCGTGTCTGGTCAGTGCACAAGCCCACAGGTCGAAAGCGCTGGCCTCTCGGCTGGCACTGGCGGCCAGGGTGTAGCAGTGTGCCGCGTCTGTATACCGATTGGCATCGAAAAAGATCTCGCCTGCTAGCTGATACAGGTCGCCAACCAGCGCACAGAGCTGCCGATGGGAGGCATCGCTCTGGCTTTCTCCCAGCCCCTTGGCCAGGAGACCTAGTTGGTGCCTGACCATTGGGTAGACGGCTTGTTTGGAGTCAGAGAGTACGAACACCTTCCAGAGGTGCGAGTTGAGCTCCGGCCCGGCACCTGCCAGGGACGCAGCCGTTCCGGACCGAGTCGGGGGCTCTTCAGAGCCCGGCAGGGCAATGAGCGCACCAGTCACGGCGAGCAGACTCAGGACATCGCGGCGCTTCATATCGTCAGTATCACCAAGAGGCGGGGCAGCGGCGTAGACCACCGAGAGGTCAGGGGCTGTCACCTCTGGTGCGAGGAGGTCCGCCAGCCCCTCAGGGGTGACCTTGAGGGCCGTAGCCATCTTGGGGTGCACGTACCCCTGGGGGTCGTTCCTGCCAGCCTCCCAGCGGGTGACTGTGGAGACCGCCACTCCCAGTGCTTCGGCGAACGCTTCCTGACTGTAGCCCAGGGCCTTGCGGCGCTGCGCTAGTCGCGTCCTTCTCGGAGCCACAACGGCCTCCGCTCGGATCGAAAGGCCCAGGTGAGGCCGGACAGTGCCTTGATTATGCCTGATAGGTGCTCACCTTCTGCTCTGGTTCGGTACAACTCCCGGGTCGTTCACTGGATTCATCTATTCCAGACGGCGAAGGAGGACAGAGCGATGGCGAAACGCACCACCCCCGGGGTGATCCGAGAGGTCGTGACCGAGCCCTCGACGTCCGAGTTGAACCGGCTCCCCGCTGGCTGGAACCCGCTGGACGACTACCGAGCGGCCAACGCTGCCGGTCGCGCCCCCTCCGTGGGAACGCTCCTTCAGATCGCCGCTGTGCGCTCCACCTGCTCCTGCCGGGAGTGCACGGCTCGTCGCGCGAGTCCGCCGGCCCGATCGGCCTGACGGTTGCCAGCTCAAGCAGCGCCCCGCGCGCCACGACCCGATGGAGAGCACACCTGTGAACAGTCTGGTCCAGGGCGACCCGGTTCGGCACCGCACCAACGGCTGGACGGGCACCGTCGTGGAGACGCCGAGCAAGCTCGCCAGCCGCTCCTGGGTGAACCGGAACAGCCCCAGCGACCCTTACCCGGAGCTGGTCCCGCTGGAGGACTTGGAGGCCGCAGAGTGAGCGTCCGGCCAACCCTCCGGGTTGCTGAAGCGGACGTCGTCACGGACCGGCCCGACGGCTACCGCGACGGCACCTGTTGGGCCTGCCAGCGGGAGACCCTGGTTTGCGCGGGCACGGTCCTCCAAGCCCCCGATGACGCCCGGAGTACGTGCCACATGATCTGTCACGACTGCATCGTCCGAGCCCGAACGCCCCTGCGCCGCGCCGCGCTGCGGGCCGCGCTCGCGACGCGGCCGGCGTAGACCCGTGGACGACGGCCAGGACGACTACCGGGAGGCGGCCGAACGCTTCGCTCGTGGGGCTCCCACCCCGCTCTCGGTCGCCGTCGCCTACACGCTCGCCCTGTTCTCGCTGATAGCGCTGGCGACGGCGCTGATCGCCTCCGGCCGCTTCTGACCACCCACCGCCCCCGGGCGCCCCATGAGCCCCCGGCCCGTCGGAACGGGCCCTCCGCCGGACCGGGCCGCACCACCCCGCACCACTGCCCGCCCACTCCCGGACGAGCAGGGGCCAACCCGATTGGAGACGCACGTGAGCACCCCCACCCTCAACTCCGGTGACCCGCAGGTCACCAACCTGACCCGCCGCCTGGACCACCAGGTCCCGGACGGCGACTTCGCCCCGGCGACGGGCGTCGAGTCCCTGACCCGTCGCCTGGACCACTCCGTCCCGGACGGCAAGTTCACCTCGGTGGGCGTCGCGGTCTGACCGCAGTCCCGAACTGATGCCGGTTAGTTGACGGCATGGGCGGGTCGGCCCGGTGGCCATCCGAGCCGACCCGCCGCTCGACATCGCACACCCCCTCGCCCAAGGAGAGCCCGCCATGAAGACCGCCATCACCCCCCACGTCCCCGCCGGCTCCTTCTTCGACCTCACCCGGAAGGACCCGGACCTGACCCGTCTGCGCGAGGTCGGCGCGGACAGCGTCCTGCCGTTCGTCCTGATGGAACGACTGCTGAGGTCGGCCACGCCCTACGCGGAGCACGCCCGGTCCCTGCGTAGCGACGACGTGACCGTGGCCGGCGCGCGCTTCGACTGGTTCGACGCGAAGCTGCCGGGCGAGATCGCCCACGAGATCAACCTGACCGGCTACGAGATCGTCCCGCACACCGACGAGCGCCGTGAGGCGCTGACCCGGGCCCTGGACCACCTCTCGCTGGTTCACCCCGAGGGCTTCGACCGGGTGCGGGAATTCGTCCGTGGGCTGCTGTGGGTGGGTCTCAAGGCCGGTGTGCGCGCCTCCTCGCTGACCAGCTCCAGCGACCCGGCACTGCCGTACGTCATCGTCTTCTCCGAGAAGGCCCGGCACCACATCCCGCCCAACACCGTCAGCGAGCAGCCGTCCCACCTCTTCCTGGCGGAGAACATCCTGCACGAGGCCACCCACCAGTCGGTCAGCTTCCACGTCCTCCAGCACCAGGTCTTCGCCGACGGCTACTCCTCCCAGACCTCCCCGAAGATCGAGATCAAGTGGCGCGCCGGCCAGGGGGAGGACCGCAACCAGCACTGGGAGCTCGACCGGGTCTTCCACGCCACCTGCGTCTACAACCAGTTGATCCGCTTCCGCGAGGTCGAACTGGCCCGCAACGACCTGACCGCCGACGAGCGGGCGAACTTCCAGGCCGCCCACGACGAGGGCCTGCCCGCCGTTCGCTACCTCATGCGTCAACTCGAACTCCGCGGTGAGTACTTCTCGGACCACGGCCGGGACCTGCTGGCCGACCTGCGCCACCAGACCGACCAGCTGTAGCGCCACGCCGCGACGAACCGAACGAGGGAAGCTCCCGTGCTCGACCACCTCATCACCCACGACGACACCCTGCGCATGGTCCCCACCGACCGCGACGAACTGACCGCCGCAGTCGACCGGCTCCACGACGAACTGCGGGCCCTGCCCCAAGGGGCCGACCCCGCCCGCACCCGACTCCTGACCAGATGGATCGGCATCGGCCAGATGAGCCTGGGCCACCACGACGAGGCCCGCGAATTCCTCCGGCAGTCGCTCGACCTCGCCGCCTCCACCGGCAACACCCGGGCCGTCGTCGCCACCAGCCTCAACCTCGGCGACGCCCACCGCTACGCCGGTGACGTACAGGCCGCGGACGCGCTCTACCGCAGCGCCCTGACCACCGCGCGAAGCCGGCACCCGGAACTCCTCGACTACGCACTCCAGCACACCGGCAAACACCTCATGGAGCGCGGCGAGCTCACGGACGCCCAGGCCCTCCTGCAAGAAGCCCTGCGGCTGCGGATCGCCAAGGGCGACACCGGACTGATCGAGTCCACGCAGGCCGCCCTCGACCGGGTGGCGCTGCTGACCGGCCAGGCCGACGGACCGGCGGCAGGCGGTACGGTCCCACCTGGCTGGAGCGGTCGGTGGACCGCGTGGCTCCAGTCGCGCACGACGGCCCGAACGCCGGGCCGATGGGCCGAGGACTTCCCGACCCTCCGGAACGCCGTCGCCGGACTCACCGCGCACCAATGCGTGCACCCCCGACACCTGCGCCACCTGCGCGACCAGTCGTTCCCCGCCGAGCTGATCGCCGCCATGGCCGGGGAGGCCGAGAAGGCCGTAGCCACCGACGGGTACGTCCACAACGGCAAGTGGAACGCCGCCGTCGGCGACATCGCGAACAGCTTCGCCGGACACGTCGACCTCGCCGCCGTCGTCTCGCGGTCCACCGGCCTTGACGTCGAACAGCCCCACACCGCCGTCTACATCGAGTACCGGGAGGAAGGGCAGTTCCTCGACTTCCACCTGGACGAGACCGGCTTCGGTGACGCCAACCTCATCCTCTGCCTCAAACACGAGCGCCCCGCCGATTCCTCCACGGCCAGCTCCACCGTCTTCATCAACGCCGACGGCTACCTCGCCTGTGACCTCCCCGTGGGTGACTGCGTCGTGTTCGACGGCGTGTTCACGCCCCACGGCCGGACGCCCCTGAGCGCCGGAGAGAACGTCACCCTCATCAGCTTCGGCTTTCGCGCCCGTGACCAGGCGTCCCGCACGGTCAAGCCCCTGCCATCGGTCCCTCGGTAGGAGAAGAGCGACGGTGCCTGATCCGCCAACGCCACGCGAGGTCAACGTCGAAGTCGTCCCTGCCGAAGGCTACGAGCTGGAGATCGAAGGGGTCCCGGACTGCCCCTTCGTCACGGTGGACGACCTGGACAGACACTTCGAAGAGGTCGTCGCCGAACATGTGCGCACGTCCTTGAGCATCCCCGACGACGTGCCGGTCGTGCTTCACACCACAGACTCCGACGGGGAGACCACCCGGACCGAGCATCGGCCGGTCCCGCGTCCCTGACCATCTCGAACCCCCGCCGCCCTCAACCCCCAGCGGCGGGCAAGCCCCCGTTCGGTGACTGCCCCCCGCTGTCACCGAACGGGGGCCCTCTCGACGTCACCAGGAGTAGCCATGTGGGCCAGCACCCCACCAGACCGCCAGGCGATGATCAAAGCCCTTGTGATCGCCGCACTGCCGGCCATCGCGCAGCGGTACGACTCCGGTATCGGCGTCAGACGGATCGCGACGGTGTACGACTGCGACCCCAAGTGGCTTCGAGACCAGATGCTCAAGGCCGGGCACCACGTCGGGCCGCTTGAGGAAGCGACCGGCCTGCGCCCCGCCCCCTTGCCGTGGGAGCCCATCCCTCTTCGGTATCGAACGACGATGCCCTGACCTCGCAGACCGGCCCTGCCCCCGTACGTGACCACAGCACCGCACGAGGGCGGGCCCTCCACGCCCGAACGGACCCCCGTGCCACCCAAGATCCCCGAGCCCACCGGTAAGGCCCGCACCGACCTGATCACCGCGTACGCGACCCGAACCCCGGTGATCGTGCTCGCCCAAAGCCACGGGGTGTCGGAGGCCACCATGGCCAAATGGCTGCGGAGCTGGGGAGCCACCAAGGGCCCGGTGGACAGCGACCCCGCCGTGGACCGCGAGGAGGCCACCCGGCTCTACAAGGGCGGTACCTCGCTCTCCACCCTCATGGCGTACTACGGCGTCACCCGCCGCCGCATGGAAATCCTCTTCGACGCCTGGAAGACCCCCCTACGTAGCCGAGAAGAGGCAGCCCGCGCAGCCGCACGGGCCCGCCGGGCAAACCAGGCGGGGGCTGTCACCGAGGTGTGAGGTGCCACGGCGAGGTCGTGGCCCCTTGCACCTCGGGACGTTTCCGCAGGTCGGGAACAAGGTGCAAGGGTGATACGTTCTCCCACGTGGTCGCCCAGACGACTTCGCACGGCAGCGCGGCCAGCCGGGGTCCGTGCGCGGGATCGATCCTGGCCAGCAGCGGATTCCCGTCGGCCCGCCCGTAGGTGGGGTACGGGCCGGGCCCGCCGAACGGGATGAGTGGCCCGTCGACGTCCAGGAACAGCAGCGCGCACCGCCCGGGTTCAGTCACCCCGCCACCCTACCGATCACCGCCCGTCGGCTCCTCCGTCAGCGGCGGGCTCCACGAACGGGTGAAGCTGCGCCTGCGCCGTTCGGACCCGGAGTGTTGCGGCCGTCCGGGGGACACGGAGTCGCTAGCTTGGGGCTCCCGGTCGCCGGCCCAAGTGCCGTGCCGTGGCCGGGCCTTGCACCGACCTTCCCGGGAGAAGGAGAACCTGTGATCTCGAAGAGCACGAGGGCCGTCTGGTCCACGGTCGTGACGTTCGCGGCGGCCGCCGCGTTGACCCTCGGCGTGCCGGGCGGCAGCGCCTACGCCATCGACCACGTCCAGTGCGACGGGGGCCGCAACGACTTCCTGAAGATCTGGTCGCACCTCGACGGCCGCGACAGCGTCGACTGCTACGCCAACGGGGGAAGGACGGACTTCGGCGGGTGGTGGGTCGACCGGATCTCCACCGGCAACAACGACCTGACCTACTTCGACGTCAACGGCGACTCGGTGCGGATCGAGCGCTGGCACGACATCACCTTCCCCAACCGCCCGCCGAGGGTCGCCGCCATCCAGATCGGCTGACGCCCCGACGGCCCGTGCCGGCGACAACCCGCTTGCCGGGCACGGTGATCACGGCCGCCCTCCGTTCCACGGGCTGCCGCCGGTCGCGGGGACGCCGGTAGGGTGGAGCGGTGACTTCTCAACCGGAGGACCTCGCGGCGGCACTGGGCGAGGGCGACCGCGACACCGCGGTACGGCGCGTGCAGGGGGCGTACGCCGAAGGGCACCTCTCGCACGAGGAGATGGACGATCGCCTCCACCACGTGCTCACCGCCAGGACGCGCGGCGACCTGGCGACCGTCCTGTCCTCGCTCCCGGCGCCGCCGGCGGAGACCACCGCCACGATCGGCGCCGCCGGCGGACGGATCGCGCGGCGCGGCGCGTGGCGGGTGCCGCGGTTCCTCACCGTGGCGTCCGCGTTCGGACGGGTCCACCTGGACCTGTCCCGGGCCGTGATCGAGCACCCGGTGGTCGACATCGAGCTGCAACTCGGCACCGGCAGCGCCAGGATCACGGTGCCCCGCGACGCGGTCGTCGACCTCGACGCTCTGCAGACGGGGTGGAAGGACCTGCGCTACCGGCCTCCGTCGAGCCCCCGCCCGGGCGGTCCGACGATCCGGATCTCCGGGGCCGTGGGGTACGGCCGCGTGAGGATCCGTCACTCATGGCGCTGAACGGGCAGGGGAGCACGGGACGAGGTCGGGCGTCCGGGTGCGGCGTGTCTCCCGGAACGACGCGGGGCGCTGGAGGACCACCACGTGTGGCTTCTGCCGACGTGACCGTCGTCCTGGAGGCCCGCCCGCGCCGGCGACCTGATCGGCCCGGCCGGGCCGATCAGGTGCGCTCCCGGAAGAACCGAGTCGTCACCGGGGATCGGGAACTGCCCGATGGACACCAGTGGGCGCCCGGTGGCCGGGTCCACCGGCCAGGTGGGCCCGGCCGGCCATACGGGCTGCCCGCCGAACCCGGCCACCGGCTCGGAGATGGGCCGCGCGGTGGTTCCGAGGAGGCGTGGGAGTTCTCCATTGGGCCCCGCTCACCAGGTCACGGGCAGCGACCGCATCCCGTAGATGAACGACTCGGTGCGGAACCCGAGCTCGCCGGCCGGCCGCAGACCCGGCAGCCGGCGGAACAGCGTCTCCAGGGCGATCTGGAGTTCCGCGCGGGCCAGCGGCTGGCCCAGGCACTGGTGCACGCCGAAGCCGAACGCCAGGTGCCGCCGGGCGTCCCGGTACAGGTCCAGCTCGTCCGTCGCCCGATGGCCGGCGCCGCCGAACACCGCCTCGTCCCGGTTGGCGGTGGAGAGCATCGCCATCACGCCCTCCCCGGCCCGGACGGTGACGCCGCCCAGCTCCACGTCCTCCAGCGCCACCCGGGGCAGGCCGGTGTGCACGATGGTGAGCAGTCGCAACAGCTCCTCCACCGCGCCCGGCAGGGTGGCCGGGTCGGCCAGGCCGGGGATCTGCTCGGGGTTCTCCAGCAGCAGCGCGGTCGACAGCGAGATCATGTTCGCGGTCGTCTCGTGCCCGGCGATCAGCAGCAGCACGCCCATGGCGGCCGCGTCGTCCGGGGTCAGGTCGTCCCGCGCCGCGAGTCGGCTGAGGACGTCGTCCGACGGCTGTGCGCGCTTGCGGGCCGTCAGGTCGCGCAGGTAGCCATGGACCTCCTCCTGGGCCTCCCGGAGCTGCTCCACGGTGCTCTCCTGGTTGAGCATCGTGCGGCTCAGGCTCTGGAAGCGGTCGTGGTCCTCGTACGGCACGCCGAGCAGCAGGCAGATCACCAGCGAGGGCACCGGCAGCGCGAAGTCGGTGACCAGGTCGGCCGTGGTCCGGCCCGCGGTCATCCGGTCCAGTGCCTCGTCCACGATCCGCTGGATCTCCGGGCGCAGCGCCTCCACCCGCTTGACCAGGAATTCCCCGGTGAGCATGCGGCGCTGGCGGGCGTGCTCGGGGTCGTCGAGCCGCAGGAAGTCCGGATTGTCGGTGATCAGCTCGCGAGCGCCGGCGACCAGCAGCGGGAAGGCCGGGTGGCGTATGTCGGCACTGAAGCGGCGGTCGGACAGCACGGTGCGGACCTCGGCGAAGCCGGTGACCAGCCAGCAGAGGTCGCCGTCGGGCAGCTCGGCCCTGGTCACCGGCCCGGTGGCGGCGGCCTCGGAGTACGCGGGCGGCGGGCCGAACGGGCAGCCGCCGGAGTGCCGGGCCGGCAGTGGGAGGACGGGGGTGGTGGGTGCGGTGGTCAAAGCGGGGGTTTCCTCACGTCGCGGGTGTTCTCGTGGGGGTTCGGGACCCGGGAAGGGGCCCGGCGGCCTGCGGGATCGGCGGCGGGGTCCGTCAGGCCCCGGTCCGCGCGGGCTCGTCCCCGGTGACGGTGATCGCCCGGCCCGGGCAGAGCTCGGAGGCGAGTCTGACGTCGTCGAACTGCTCGGGCAGCAAGACGGTCTGACGGAGCCTCACGAGACTGTCACGGTCGTCCTGGTCGAAGACCGCGGGGGCGTTCGTGACGCACATGCCGGAGCTGCAGCAACGGTCCCGGTCGACGCTCACCTGCATGTCGGGCACCTTTCGCCAGGGCGGCGCCGACTGCCTGGCGGCCGCCTCTCGTTGTCATGGTCAACCTAGCCATCGCTGCTCCGTTCACGGAGGGGTGCGGTGGCCGGATCGAGAATGGCTGATTCGGTCCCTGCGTGTGAACCTCGTTGCGGCGCAATGCGTTTCAACCCGCGGTACTTCGCCGGAGGGGTCGGCGGACCCGGCCGCGCGGACGGCCTCACAAGCCTTCGGCGGTGGCCAACTCCCTTGCGGAGGCCACTGTTTCGCCCTCGGCGGCGCTCTTGTCCGGCCGGTAGCGCAGCACCCGGGCGAACCGCCGGGCCGGCCCGGCGGGGTAGCGGAGGCTGCCCGGCGGGGTAGCGGGGGCTGCCCCGCCGGGCCGGTCCGGCGGGGCAGCAAGGGCTGCGCTGGAGGCCGTCGAAGGCGACCTCGACCAGTTCCGGCCGGACCAGCACCGTCCGGGCGTCCCGCCCGGTCTCCCGGGCGAGCAACTCGACGGTCTGCCGGGCGAGGAGGTCGGGGCGGTGGTGTTCGAGGACGGGGCGGGTGGGGTCGAAGGTGAGGCCCTGGGCGGTCAGGTCGAGACCGCATGCCGAAGCGCCCCCGTCCGCGATGGCCGGGGGCGCCTCGTCCAGGGGTCGGGACCGGGGTTGTCCCGGGGCGACCGCCGCAGTGGGACCTGCGCGTGCGGTGCGGCTACCGGACTGCGCGCAGCGCGTTGACGATGCCGAAGCCGTAGAAGCCGTTGACGCGCCTGCCGCCCGCGCAGGCGGCGTCCACGACGCCGTCGCCGTTCCCGTCGTACGGGTCGGCCGGGCATCCGGGGTTGTCGGCCTGGGCCTTGAGCAGTGCCTGCAACTGCTCCGGTGTCGCCTGCGGGTGGGCGGACTTGAGCAGTGCGGCCACACCTGAGGCGTGCGGAGTGGCCATGGACGTGCCCTGCTCGTAGCCGTACTGGTTGCCCGGCAGCGTCGACAGGACGCCCGGGTGTCCGGACGGCGCGTCCGAGGGCTGGTACCGGTCGCCGCCCGGCGCCGCGACGTCGATCACACCGAGGCCGTAGTTGGAGTAGTACGACTTCGTGTTCTTGGCGCTGGTCGCGCTGACCGTGACGACGCCGGGCAGTTGCGCGGGCAGGTCCAAGCACCTGTGCGGGTCGATCGTCCGGTCGGCCGGGGTGGAGTCGTTGGGGCTGCGACCGTCGGCGATGGCGTCGGAGGCCAGGTCGTGGTTGGAGTTGCCGGCCCCGGCGATGTTGAGGGTGCCCTTGCGCTGAGCGTAGAGCTGGGCGCGGTTGACCGCGTCGACGATGGCCTTCTGGTCGGGGTCGTCCAGGCAGTTGTACTGCCACGGGTCCACGTAGTAGCTGTTGTTGGTGATCTGCACATCGTGGTCGGCGGCGAACACGAAGGCGCAGACGACGCTCTCGGCGTATATCAGCTGGCGCGGGGTGGGCTGGGCGACCGTGATGCCGGCGACCCTGACCCCGGGCGCCACGCCCGCGATGCCGATGCCGTTGCGGGCCGCGGCTATCGAGCCCGCCACGTGCGTGCCGTGGAAGTAGGCCGGGTCCGCCGGCCGCCAGGAGCCGTAGGTGGTGTCGGCCTTGCCGCCGGCGCAGTTCGCGGACTGCGAGGGCGAGAAGTTCGCGGAGAGGTCCGGGTGGGTGTCGTCGACGCCGGTGTCTATCACGGCGACCGTGACGTCCCTGCTGCCCGGGTTGATCCGCGCGGCTTTGTCCGCGCCGATCGTCCGCAGGGCCCACTGCTCGGCCTCCAGGGGTTCGGTTCCGCCGCCGGACGCCTTCGCGAGCTTCGCGGCCTCTGCTTCCGTCAGGTACTGGACCGGACCCTCGCCGGTCGCCCCCACCGTGCTCAGCGGCGAGGTCCGGGTGGCGCCCGCCGACTGCACTCCGCGTACCGCGCGCAGCCGCTCGCCGAAGTCGGGGTTCGCCGAGTGGGCGACGATGACGCCGATCCTGTCGTAGCTGACGACGATGGTGCCGCCGGCCGAGGTGACGGCCTGCTGGACCGCTGCGATCGTGCGACGGTCGGTCGCGGTGTTGACGACGTAGGACAGGGGCTGCGCGTCCTCGGCCTGCGCGGTGGGCCGAACCTGCGGCGCTGCCGAGGCCGCCGTGGGGAGGAATCCGAGCGAGGCGGTCAGCGACAGCACGATCGGTACGGCCGGGCCGAGCCGCAGTAAGGCACGTCGTCGAGCCATGGGGTCTCCACATCATCCGGGGTGCAGGACCCGCCCGAGGGCAGAGTGACGCCAGGGCAGGTGTATGACGGGTGGTACAGGAACGAAGCTATCCCGCCCTCTCGCCGACCAGCAATGGCCCGGTCTCCGTTCTCCGTCCGCGACTTGCCCGGCCTCGTGGGTACGGCCGCCGGGCGTACGGATGCCGAGGACGGCTTGCGACGGCTGTCGGGCGGGGCTGACCCTCCGGGCTGCCGTGCGCGACGGCCCCCTGACCGCCATAGGACGAGGGCCCGTCCTCAGACCCCCACCCGGCGGGCGGGGGTCTGAGGACGGGCCCTCGGACTGCCGGCCTCCCGCTACCCGGTCGGCACGGTGCTCCTCGCCCGCGTCGTCCGCAAGGAGCGGATCTGCCCGGTGCAGCACCTCGGCGTGCTCCTGGCCCTGGGCAGCGTCCTGCTGCTCGCGTGGACCTGATCCCGGGGCCCTCCGTCGCCCCGGGGCCGAGCCTTCGGTCCGAGCTCGGTGAACCGGCGTCAGGTGCGGGTGGTGGCAGGGGTAGGCAGGGCGAGGTGGTCGGCGAGGGTGGCGGTGGTGTAGGCGGTGCGGAAGGCGCCGCGGCGTTGGAGTTCGGGGACGAGTCCGCGGGTGATCGCCAGCAGGTCGTGCGGGAGGCGGGCGGGGCGCAGCCGGAAGCCGTCCAGGCGCAGGCCGTCGGCTTCGACGGTGCGCCAGGAGAGCAGGAGGTCGGCGAGTTCGGCGGGGGTGCCGGCGAAGACCTCGGCGTCGGAGGTGAGCGGGGCGCCGTCGAGCTCGTCCAGCCGGTCCTTGTGGCGGGCGGCCTCGCCCGGGCGGTCGTCGAGGAGGACCACCAGGTCGGCGAGGACCTTGAGCGGGCGGTCGGCGGGCCGGGCGACGGCGGTGGCGGCGGCCGCGACCGCGGCGAGGACGGCCGCCGTGTCGTCGGGGGAGTGCGGGGTGACGTAGGCGACGTCGCCGCCCTTGGCCGCCAGTTCGTACGGGATGCGGGCGTGGGCGAGGACGGTGACGGGGAGGGCGTGCCCGCGCTCGGCCCAGAGCCGGCGGACGGTGGCCAGGACCTCGGCGGCGTCGTCGAAGATCGGGGCGAGGCGGGCGGAGATGGTGTCGGGCGAGGCGAGGTCGGCCGGCGTCAGGGTGGCCGGGGCGGGGCGGCCGAAGTGGGCGGCGTCGTCGGAGCGGGCGGAGACCTGCGGACGCCAGCCGGCCCGGCCGGGGGCGGCGTGGTCGAGGGTGGCGAGGGCGGCGGCCAGGTGGAGCGGCTCGGTGTGGGTGACGTTGGTGGTGGGCACCAGGCCGATCCGGGAGGTCAGCGGGGCGACCCGGCCGGCGATCAGGACGGCGTCGAGCCGGCCGCGCACCTGGTCGGTGCGGTTGTCGGGCCCTTGCAGGCCCACGGACTGTACGGCGAGGGCGTCCTCGAAGGTGACCAGGTCGAGCAGGCCCCGCTCGGCCTCGGTCACCAGGTCGGCCCAGTATCCGGCGGTGAACAGCTCGCCGGGCCGGGCGCCCTCGGCGCGCCAGGCGGCCGGGTGCCAGCCGGCGCCGTCCAGGGCGACGGCGAGGTGCAGCGGGGGGAGACCGCCGCCGGATCGGGGTGCGGAGGGGCTGGTCATGCGGTGGCCTCCCGGCTCGGTCGGCGGGCCTGGGCGAGCCCGAGGTGGTCGCGGAGGGTGGGGCCCGGGTACTCGGTGCGGTGCAGGCCCTCCGCCTGGAGCAGCGGCACCACCCGGTCGACGAACGCGTCCAGCGTGTCCAGCGTGTCGGGGTCCGGGCGCGGGGTGAGCAGGAAGCCGTCCGAGCCGCCGCCGCGGACGTACGCGGCGAGCGTGGCGGCCACCTGGTCGGGTGTGCCCGCGACGTCGGCGGGGACGTCCGTAGCGGGGGCGTCGGCGCCGGGGGCGTCGGCGAGTGCGGGGGTGACGGCGGTGAGCACCCTCAGGTCCCGGGGGGACCGGCCGTGGGCGGCGAGCCGGTCGGCGAGGTCGCGGCGCAGCTCCCGGGCCTCGGCGAGGCCGGTGTACGGGACGACCAGCACGTCGGCGTCGGCGGCCGCCGAGGCCAGGTCCTGCGGGGCGGTGACGGTCCGGACGACGACCGGGTGGCCCTGCGGTGCGCGCGGCGTGGTGAAGCGGCCGGAGAGGTCGAAGTGCGTTCCCCGGTGGGCGAAGGCGCCCGCGCCGGGTCGCACGAAGGCGCCGTCGGCCTGGTCGGCCGGGACGTCGTCCTCCGCCCAGCTGTCCCACAGCGTCCGGGCGGCGCGCAGGAACTCGGCGGCGTGGGCGTCCCGGTCGGCCTCCGGCGGCGGGCTGCCGTGCCGGAGGCCGCCCGCGGCGGCGGCGCCGTCCGGGCCGGTCGTCACGCTCCAGGCCGCGCGGCCCTCGCTGAGGTGGTCGAGCGAGGCCAGCCGCCGGGCCAGTTCGTAGGGCTGATGGGCGGCCGGGCCGAGGCCGGCGGCGAGTCCGAGCCGCGTGGTGGCGGCGGCCAGGGCGCTCAGGGCGGTCAGGACCTCGGGCCCGGGCGGCGCGGGCGGCGCGGTTTCGGTGAGGAGCAGGAAGTCGAACCTGCCCCGCTCGGCGGCCCGGGCCAGCCGGGCCAGCCGGTCGAGCGGGGCGGGTGTGATGGGCCCGCCGACGCCGGGCGGGCGTACGGCGAGATGGAGTTGCTGCACGGACACGACGACGATCGCCTCCTGTCGGCCGCCCGTCCGCCGCGCGTTCGTCCGCGCGGCCGGGCCGGTTCATCCTGCGCGGCGGCGCACCGCCCGGGCAACGGTCGCAATGAAGTGTTCATGCGCGGAAACCGGGTGCCATGAAGCGCCAGCCGAAGACGGGATTCGGTCATAAGAAGGCTGGATTCGGTATCTGGCTTCAAAAGGCAGGGTGGAATTAGGAATTCCGCCTCAATCGATGCCAGCATGTGAGGTGTGAAGCGTGAAATGTCACATGGCTTCACGCCGTCGTCCCTACCCATGAACGGGAATCACCCGATGAACCGGCTCCTCGCCACCCTCGCCACCAGCGCCGTCCTGATCGCCGCCGGGGCCACCGGCGCCGCCGCCCAGGGCGTCACCGCCGACTCCTCCCCGGCCGGCCCGGGCACCTGCGTCACCGGCTACCGGGGCGTGGTGGTCAACGACATCTGCGCCACCGTCAGTGGCGACCAGGTCACCTTCTACGGCCAGACCTCGCCCGGCAGCCTCGGCTGGACCGCCCGGACGGTCCCCTACCGGCTGACCGCCTCGCTGGTCGGCGGTGGCACGCTCGGCACCATCACGCCCAGCGTCCTGGTGGACCGCAGCGGCGTCGCGGTGGGCCGGCTCACCGTCACCGTGCCGTGCGGGTCGAGCGCCACGGCCTCGCTGGAGACCACCGAGTGGGGCTGGCCGCCCGCCACCGCCACCATCACCGTGCCGTCCGGCTGCTGACCCGGACAGCCCCGGCACGGCGAACGGCCCTGCCCGCTCGCCCGGGCAGGGCCGTTCGTCCATCCATGATCAGCCGGTCCCCGGCCGCCGCCGCCCGCACGCGGCAGCTCCGGGGACCGGCGCGTTCGGTGCGCCCGCGGTGGACCGTCAGTGCACCCAGTGCGCGGGACCGGAGCGGCTCAGCCGGGCCAGCCGGACCAGGGCCAGCGGATGGTTCCCGGCCTTGCGGGGGGACGGGGAGATCCGGACGGTGGACCCGGCCGGGTCCGGGCCGTCCGTCGCCGGGACGGCGGTCGCGCTGGGCGCGTGGTGACGTGCACTCATCTCGTGGATCCCTCCAGGTCGGGGAGCGGCTGCCCCGCTCGCTCGCCGGTGACCACCAGGGAACCCGTCCGGACGGGCCGGATCAATGCGGGTGACTACCTATCGCTCCGCGGGAACGATGAGGGCACCCGCCCGGATCAGCCGGGACCGCCGTCCGCCGCGTCCTCGGCGTCGGCCCGGGCCAGCGCCTGAGCCGTCCCGGCCCGGCTGGTGCCCAGCTTGTGCAGCACGTTCGCCACATGATGCTCCACCGTGCGCGGTGACAGGAAGAGCGCCTGGGCGATGTCCTGGTTGGCGGTGCCCTGCGCGAGCAGCTCCGCGACCTGCCGCTCGCGCGGCGACAGCTGCTTGCCGTAACCCCGGCGCCCCGGCGAGCCGATCCCGCCGAGATCCAGGTCCCGGCGCAGCTTGCGGCACCTGGCGGTGTCGGTGGTCGCCCCCAGGTCGAGGTAGACCCGCTCGGCGGCCGCCATCCGCTCCGCCGCCCGGGCCCGGTCGACGGCGGCCAGCGCGGCGGCGATCCGCTCGTCCGCCCGTGCCGCCTCGTACGGCCGCCCGATGTCCTGCCAGCGGTCGCGGGCCCGGGTGAACGCGTCCACCGCGCACGGCTCGCCGGCCGCCGCCAGCAGCAGCCCCCGGGCCTGGTCCAGCGCCGCCGACACGGCGGGCGCGCCCCGGTCGGCGAGCGCCTCGGCCGCCTCCTCGGTGACGGCCTCGGCCTCGTCCCGCCCGCCCGTCGCCAGCAGCGCCGCCACCGCGACCGGCAGCAGCTCGGCGGTGCGCGCCCACGCGCCGGCCTGTCGCGCGGTGGCCAGCGCCGGGCCGACCGTCGCGGCGGCCCCGGCGCTGTCGCCCTCAAGCAGCTGCAGGCCCCCGAGCCCGGCGGCGGCCCGCAGCGCGACGGTCACCTGCGACTCGCGCTGCCCGAACCGGGCGGCGATCGCGAACTCCTCCCGGGCCAGCGCCAGCCGGCCCCGGCCCGCCGCGAGCCGCCCGAACAGCAGCGAGCGCTCGGCCCCGGCCATCGCCAGGTCGTCGAACTCCGCCCCCAGCGCGGCGAAGCGCTGCTCCACCCCGTCCCAGCGCCCGGCCAGCATGTCCAGCCGGATCAGTGCCAGCCGGCTGTAGCACTCCAGGTACGGGATGCCCGTCAGCCGGGCCAGCCGCCGGCTCTCCGTCAGCAGGTCCGCGGCCCGCGTGTCGTAGCCGAGCTCGATGGCGATCTCGCCCGTGTTGTACAGCGCCCTGGTGGTCTGCCGCATCACCTCGGGGCTCTCGGAGGCGCGCGGCAGGTCGTCCAGCCGGGCCCAGACCGCCGGGTCGCCGGCCCGGGCCTGGAAGGTCAGCGAGGTGGCCCGGACCGCGGCGGCCACGTCCTCGTCGGGGTGGTCCGCCAGCAGCCGGTCCGCCCGGGCGAGCCACTCCCAGGCGTGCCGGCCCGCGCCGTCGCGCTCGTCCATGGCGATCGCGACCATGGCCCGGGCCGCCCGGACGGGGCGCTCCTCCAGCTCGTCCAGCGACTCGCGGATCCGGCCGAAGCCGGCCCGGTTGCCGCTGTGCACGGCCGTCAGGAAGCCGAGCGCGAGCCGGATCTCGCCGCGGTCGGCGACCGGCAGCCGGGGGTCGGCGACCATGCCGCTGAGCACCTGCACGCTGGCCGCCGGGTCGACGTCGTCGGCCGCGAGCCGGGCCAGCGCCAGGGCGGCCCGGCCGCGCCGGGGCGGGTCGAGGTCTGGCTCGTCCAGCAGGCCGCGCAGCATCCGCCGGGCGCCGCCCGGGTCGCCCAGCGCGACGGCCTGGTCGGCGGCGGCCTGCGCGAGGTCCTGCCAGGCCGCGCGGTCGCCCATGGCCAGGGTGTGCTCGGCGATCCGGGCGAGCGGCCGGGGCTCGAGGGTCTCCAGCGCGGCGACCGCCCGCCGGTGCAGCACCCGGCGCCCGGGCCCGGGGATCCGCCGCAGGGCGACCCGGCCGACCGCCGGGTGGCGGAAGGCGTACCGGTCGGGTGAGGTCTCCTCCAGGACGGCCGTGTGCAGCGCCTCGGCCAGGCCCCGCGCACCGGTTGCGGCGTCCAGCCCGGCGACGGCGGTGAGCAGGTCCTCGTCGGCGGGCACCGCGAGCACGGCGGCGGCGGCCACGACGGCCGCGCCGTCCGCGCCGAGCCGGGCGAGGCGCCAGGCCGCGGCGTCGACCATCCCGCGCGGGACCTCGGCGTTCGTCAGCGCGGCCGTCAGGTCGGCCGCCCGCCGGGGCAGCGGGCGGTCCGTCAGGGCCCGCAGGTCCTCCGCGACGGCCAGCGGCAGGCCCCGGCCGCGCTCGTGCAGCACCCGGGCGACCTCGGCGGTGGCCGCCGGGCCGAGCGCGGCGCGGGCCAGCTCCGCGACCTCCGTCAGGTCCAGCGGGCCCAGCCGCACCAGGCCGACGGCGGGCGCGCCGCCGTGGGCGGCGGTGGGCGGCGGCGTGCCGGGCGGCAGGTCCTCGGGGCGGTAGGTGACCACCAGGGCGAGCCGGGGCGGCAGGTCGCGGGCCAGCCGCAGCAGGAGGTCGAGGGTCGCGTCGTCGGCCCACTGCACGTCCTCGACCACCAGCACCGGATCGTCCAGCGCCGCCAGCAGCGCCCGCACGCCCTGGGCCAGCAGCCGCCGGGCGGACAGCAGTTCGCCGCCCTCGGGCGGCGCGGGGGGCAGCCGGTCGGCGAGGTCCGGCAGCACCCGGCGCAGCGCCCCGGTGCTGGGCGGCAGCGCGTCGGGCGGGGGCAGCAGCCCGGCGGCGTCCCGCAGGGCGTCCACGACGGGGCCGAAGGGCTCCGGCTCGCGCAGCGGGTGGCAGCGGCCGACGAGCACGGCGCGTTCCTTCGCGCCGGGGGCCGTCCTGGCGCGGGCCGTCCTGCCGGGGGCCGTCCTGCCGGGGGCCGTCGTGTTCACTGCCCGCAGCGCCTCGGCGACCAGTCGTGACTTGCCGGCGCCGGCCTCGCCCTCGACGAGCAGCACGGCCGGCGGGTGCGCCAGCCCCTCGGTCAGCCGGGCGAGCTCCCGGATCCGTCCGACGAAGGCGCGCCCCTCGGGCGCGTCCGGTACCGGTGGCCGGTTCATCGGCACCGGGCCCGGCCGGGAGCGGAGGGAAGCTGTACGGGCATGCCTCCATGATGCCCGCGCCCGGCCCGCCCGCGTCGGGCGGGGTCCGGGGCACGGGGCCGCGGACCCCGCCTCAGACCGCGCCGTAGGCCACCGGACCGGTGTCGGGGAGCGGCGCCGGGGCGCCCGCAGTGGCGAGGTGCCGGCGGCCGGGGGCGTCGCGCAGCTGACCGGGGAGGTCCAGCAGCGGACCGGTCGGGCGGACCACCCGGCCCGGTGCCTCGACGACCTCGCAACCCGCCCTGGCGAGGCGCCGGACGGTGTCCGCCGCCGTTCGGTCGTCGAGCGAGAACACGAACGGGCCCGGTACCAGCACCACGTCCAGCCAGCCGCGTTCGGCGGCCGTCAGCAGGCTCGCCAGGGCCGGCAGCGGGCCGCGGGTGCTCAGACCGTGGTCGGCGTAGACGTCCGGGTAGGGCAGCCCGAGGCGCTGGGCCAGCTGTTCCATGGCGCAGCGCACGTAGTCGGCCTCGTGCGGGTCGTACGGGCGGCACCGCAGGTACATCGCGGACCGCCGGACCGGCCGGTACACCGGTTCGTGGGGGTCGTGCATGCCGTTCACCTGGCCTTGCTCGCTGTGACGGGTGGGGGAGTGCGGCGGCGGGCCGGTGTCCAGCGGACCTCCGGAACGGTGCGGGGATCAATGGGGGCCACTACCCATTGCCGCGGTGGGGGGTGGGCGTCGGACACCGGAGCCTCGGGTGCCGGAGCCTCGGACACAGGAGATCGTGCGGATCCCGGCGGCCGGGGCCAAGGGTGGGACGGGGGCGCCCCGTGGTGCGGGTGGTGAGCGCCGGGCTCCCGTGCGCGGGTTTGCCGGCGGGGTTCTCCGGCCGGACCCCTCCGGCCTGCGGTTTTCCCCGGCCGTCACCCGTTCCGCCGGGGGCCCCGCAGGCACCGGCCGCCACCTGTCCGCCGTACTGCTCGCGGTCCTGCGGTCGTGGACGAAGCGCCGAGCGCCCCCGGTTCGCTTCGCACACGCCCCGAGCGCCCCCGCGGTACCCGGCCGCCAGTGGGGCGGCCGGGTACCGCACGGGGTCGGGATCAGGGCGCGGGCACGGTGTCGGTGAAGGTCGTCCCGGCGGCGCGGTAGGCGGCGACGGCGGCACCGACCTGGGCGGGCGTCAGCACCCGGTCCTTGACGTGCAGTACGTAGTCCACCTGCTCCTCGTAGCTGCGGGCCGCGGTGCCGGTCTGGCCCGCGAGGTCGGTGAGCCACTGGTTGAAGGCGATCACCATCGGCCGCTCGGGGAGGTAGCGGGTGTCGTGGCGGGCGAACTCGACCCCGTCGACGTAGTACACGATGCCGCTGTCGTCGATGGTCAGGGCGAGGTCGTGCCAGCCGGCGAAGGAGGCCCGGGAGACGGTGTACTGGTTGTCGTTGCCCTGGGGGCCGTAGGTCTCCCACGAGGTGGCGAAGAAGATGTTCGAGGGCTCGCCCCAGCCGCCGTTGGGGAGGTACTCGAAGTCGTACTCGGAGTAGTCGTCGGCGTTGGGGGCCTTGAGGTCGTTGATCGCGAAGAAGCTCTGGACCAGGTGGTCGCCGTCGGGGCCGCTCACCGGGGCGTCGGAGAAGCGGACCCGGGCGGCGTAGGTGCCGTAGCGGAACTTCATGGCCTGGCTGTGGAACTCGCTCTGCCGGGTGGACTCGGCGGTCCCGGCGGTGGACGTCCGCAGGGTCATCACCGAGTTGCCGGCCTCCTTGGCGAAGGTGACGTTCTCGGGCGCCCAGGTGGCACCGGCCACACCGGGCCCGCCGCCGCCGGAGCGCGCGTTCCAGCCGTGGGCGGCGAGCGCCGGGTCGTCGTGGCCGGTGTAGTCGAAGTCGTCGAAGAGCACCGGGCCGGCCGGGACGGGCGGCTTGGTGGGGGCGGTGCCCCAGACCTGGACCCCGGCGACGGTGGCGGTGACCTTGGCCCAGTTCGCGTACCCGCTCTGCGCGGCGCCGAAGGAGTAGTCGTCGCCCTGGTCCATGACCTGCCAGTCGGTGCGGTGGACGCGCAGCTGCAGGTCTCCGCTGTCGGCCCCGGGGGCCAGTGTGCCGGCGCCCGCGGTGAAGCCGATCTCCAGGTAGCGGTCGGCGGCCGCGCCCGGCTCGCTGATGGCGCCGATGGTGCCGGTGACGTTGGCGCAGCCCCGGACGGCCCAGTCGCACGCGAAGCGGTACGCGGCGAAGGGGGAGTCGGAGCGGAAGTAGTAGCGCAGCTTGACCTGGTCCAGGGCGACCGGCGCGGAGCCGGTGTTGACGACCTTCAGCCACGGCGAGGCCTGGGCGGTGCCGCTGCCGCCGTTGCGGTACTGCACGGCGAGCGGCTCGCCGGCGGCCGCCGCCGGCAGGGCGCCGAGCAGCGCGGTGCCGAGCCCGGCGGCGACGGCGGTGGCGAGCGTCGCGCGCAGGCGGGGGAGCCGGCGGCTGGTGCGTGCGGTCATGGGGTTCCTCTCCTGGTGTGGGGGTGGGCGCGCGGCACCGGCGGAGGGGAGCCCGGGTTCACCTCGGCTGTGGTGGGGGAGGAGGTGGCGGGCCGCGCGATCAGAAAGTGGCATGGACCAATTTGGCGGTCAACCCGAACCGGGACGATCGGCCGGAACGCGGGTGTCCGCCGCGGGGAGTGGCTGATAGTGCCTGTTGACGGCGGTGGGCGGGCCGTGCGGAGCCCGGTCCCGTGCCGGGTGGCGGCCCCATCCTGCCCGCCGGGTACGGCGTTTGAGGATGCGAGGGCCGGGGAACGGGAGTTCGACGGCGCGCCGGACAGGCCGGCGCGACCGCGCCCCCGTCCTCTCCCCGTCCCCCGTCGCCGGGGGACCGCTCCGAAGGGCCCGCACCGTTGACTACCCCGTCGCACCGGCAGCCGCCCTCCCCGGCCGACGCCGGACCGCCCGCCGGCCGGGTCGATCCCGCCCTGGCCGACCGCCTCACCGACGCGGTGCTGCTGGCCGGCCTGCCGGTCGCCTTCGGCGACCAGGGGCCCGGCGTGCGCATCCGCCCCGCGCGCCCCGTCGACGACCGTGACCGGTGCCAGGGCGTGGCCGCCCTGGACTGGCTGCCGTCCCCGCGCCTGACCGGCGCCGCCGCCATGGCGGAACCGGGCCAGGCGGCCGGCCCGGCCCAGGACCTGGTGGCGACGGCCATGGAGAACGCGCTCGCCGAGTTCCTGCCGGCCTTCGGGCTGGAGACCGGCCGGGACCGGGTCGGCCGGGAGCTGCGGGTCGACGGCCGGGCCGCGGTCGACGGTGCCCTGCGGGTGCCGCCCGGCGTCCTGGTGGCCCGGCCCGCCGGGCCGACCCCGGTCGAACTCGGCCTTCCGGCGGGCGTCGTCGGCACCGTCCGCCGCAGCGCGGCCCTCGCCGGCCTGCCGCTCGCCCCGCACCTCGGCGCCACCGGCGTCACCCTCGCCCGCTGCGTGCCGACCGGCGGCACGGGCGACCGGGACGGGGCGGCGGACCTGGGCTGGAACCCGTCCCGCGGGCTCGCCGACCTGGCCGACAGCGACCTGCCGGAGGCGGCCCGGGCCGCCACCGCCCGGACGGCGGTCAACGGGGCGATGCGGCACGCCCTCGGCATGGCGCTGCGCGCCTGCGGCGCCGAGCTGCGCTGGCTGCATTCCCACCAGTTGCTGCGGGTCTACGGCGAGTCGGCGCCGGCGATCCGCCACTGACCGGCGGCCGGGCCGGTCCTCGGCACGCGGCCGCCGCGCCCGTGGACGGCCGTCACCGTGACGGCGCTCGAACCCCACCCCGGCGACCCCGGCCGACCGCGCTGACCACGGGCGCAACTCGACAGCGGTGACCGCCGGTTGACCGGACGTCAAACTGGTCCAGACCATTGACGGTGGGCGTCGCGCTCCCTACGGTATGGGCATTCACCTGGCGCAGGCATGCCAAGATCCACCCGGCTGGCGCACCCCCACGCGCGCCTCCTGCGTCGGGCACAACTCTCCATCCCCCCACGGAGGAGCATCATGCGCAAACGCCACATCGTCGGCGCCGCCCTGGCCGCGGTCGCCGTCCCGCTCGCGATGGCCGTCCCGGCCAACTCGCACGGGTTCATCAACCTCCCGCCGAGCCGTTCGGCCCTGTGCGGCGCGGGTGTCGTCCAGAACTGCGGCGACATCCAGTGGGAGCCGCAGAGCGTCGAGGGCCCGAAGGGCTTCCCGTCCGGCGGCCCCGCCGACGGCACCATCTGCGCCGGCGCCGACGCCCGCTGGGCGCCGCTGGACAACCCGCGCAACGGGAACTGGCCGACCACCAAGGTGACGGCCGGCGGCCAGCAGACCTTCACCTGGGAGATCGAGGCCCGGCACTCGACCACCAACTTCCGCTACTTCCTGACCAAGCAGGGCTACGACCCGACCCAGAAGATCACCCGGGCCAGCCTGGACCTGACGCCGTTCCTGACGGTTCCCTACAACCGCCGCCAGCCCGACGCCGTCACCAAGCACACCGCGACCCTCCCCACGGGCCGCACCGGGCACCACGTGGTCGTCGCGGTCTGGGACGTCGCGGACACCGCGAACGCGTTCTACTCCTGCACCGACGTGCTCTTCTGATCGTCGGTCATCCCGTAGGGCCTCCGGTCACCCCGTAGGACCGTGACCGTCGGTCACCCCGTACGAGCGTCGGCCGGCCCCCGTGGTGGGGGCCGGCCGACGGCACTGCCGGGGACGCCGGGGCTCAGCCCTCGGTCCAGCCGTGGCCCTTCGCGCACTGCAGCATGGCGTTGCGCACCTTCAGGACCTGCTCGCCGGTGAGCGACGGCGCGTGCTCCAGCAGCAGCTCCGTCACCTCCAGCAGGAGCTCCGCCGAGGTCAGGACGTCGCACTCCGCGTCGTCGCCCTCGGCCGCCGCCACCCGGGCCGCGGGCACCGCCGGGCCGGCCGGCCGGGCCGGCGCCCCCTTGGGCAGGCGCACCGAGGAGGCCTTCAGCCCCCGGTCGCCCTCCTCCATCTCGAACTCCACCACCAGACCCGAGTGCACCAGGGACTCGGGCATCAGCATGTCGTTGACGTGCAGGAAGACATCCTCCCCGCCGTGGTCCGGAGCGATGAACCCGTACCCGCGCACACTGTCGTACCGCACCACTCGACCGGTGACCACACACACCCCCAAGGACAACAACCCGGGCCCCCTGCCCGACACCTGACGTAGAGGATAGAGGAAGCGGCGCCGGGCGCACGCCGTCGACCGGAACACCGCTTCGACGGCACCGGGGACGCCACGGTCTCAGGGCGCGACGGACTCGATCGCGGCCCGCAGCCGGCCCAGCATGCCGGCGAGTTCCGCGCGCGGGGGAGTGGCCAGGGCGAGGCGCAGGGCGGCGGGGCGGTACGGGCCGGTGGCGAAGGCGTCCGCCGTCGACACCAGGATGCCCTCCTCGGCGAGCACCGCGGCGACGTGGTCCGGGCGCTGGTGCGGCTGGAGCCCCAGCCACAGCAGGTGGGAGGCGGGGTGCGCCCGGACGTCCAGGCCGGCCAGCGCGGCGCGCGCGACGCCCTGGCGCTCGGCGGCGTCGGCCCGGCGCTCGCGCTCCAGCCGGGCCACCGTGCCGTCGGCCAGCCAGCCGGTGGCGACCGCGGTGACCAGCCCGGGCGCTCCCCAGGCGGCGGTGCGCAGACCGCTCGTCACCGGCCGCAGCCAGGCGTCGGGCACGACGGCGAAGCCGAACCGCAGGCCGGGGGCGACGTTCTTGGACAGCCCGGCGACGTAGCAGGTGCGCTCGGGGGCGAGGGCCCGCAGCGGGGGAGGCGGCGCGGTCTCCAGGAAGGCGTAGGTGCCGTCCTCGATCAGCAGGACCTCGTGGCGGCGGGCGAGGGCGATCAGCTGCTCGCGCCGCCCGCCGTCGAGGACCCAGCCGAGCGGGTTGTGCACGGTGGGCATGGTGTAGACGGCGCGCACCGGGCGGGCCCGGCACAGCCGCTCCAGCGCGTCCAGGTCCGGGCCGGCCGGGGTGACCGGCACTGGGGCGAGCTCCAGACCGCGGTCGGCGGCGAGCAGTCTGATCCCCGGGTAGCTGAGCGCGTCGACCGCCAGGACGTCGCCGGGGCGGGTGACCGCGCGCAGCACGCAGTCCAGCGCCTGCTGCGCCCCGCCGGCGAGCAGCACGTTGCGCGGGGCGGTGTCGATGCCGCGCTCCAGCAGGTAGGTGGCCACGGCGGCCCGGTCGTGCCGGTGGCCGCCGGGCGGGTGCTGGCGCAGCAGCGCGGTGACGTCGCCGGAGGCGGCGAGCGTGCGCAGGGCCTGCCGCAGGTCGTCGTCCTGGCCGGGGGAGAGCGGCTGGTTGAACGACAGGTCGGCGACCCTGGGCACCGGGAGGGCGCGGGAGGGTTCGAGGCCGTCGTAGCCGGAGCGGACCCGGACGAAGGTGCCCCGGCCCTGTTCGCCGACCACCAGTCCGGCGGCGGACAGTTCGGCGTAGACCCGGGTGGCGGTGGCCGGGGCGACGCCGCGCTGGTGGGCGAGCGCGCGGTGGGTCGGCAGCCGGGTGCCGGCCGGCAGCGCGCCGGAGCGGATCGCGGCGGCGTACTCGTCGACGATGGCCTTGTAGGCGGGCGGTCGCATGCGGGCACCTGTCGCTGGAACGGAGGGGGGAGGGGGAGCGGGAGGGGGAGCCGGCCGGTGAAGTGTATCCAGGACAATTCCTGGATTGCCCTGCCTTCCCGCTCCTAGCCTCGGCGACGAACCCGGCCAGCGGAAACGGAGTACGGGCATGACCGTGCGCAGCACCCGCGACGGCGACGTCGCCGTCCTGACCATCGACCGCGAGAGCAAGCTCAACGCGCTCGACTACCCGACCATCGACGCGCTGCTCGCGCGGCTCGACGCGATCGAGCGCGACGACGCCGTGCGGGCGGTGATCCTCACCGGCGCCGGCGACCGCGCCTTCAGCGCGGGCGCGGACATCCCCTCGCTGGCGGGCAGCATCGCCCGCTCCGCGGACGGGCCCGAGACGGCGCTGCGCGAGATCGTGCGGCGCGGGCACGCGCTGACCCGGCGCGTCGAGGAGTTCCCCAAGCCGGTCATCGCCGCCGTCAACGGCCTCGCCTACGGCGGCGGGTGCGAGCTCACCGAGGCCGCGCCGCTGGCCCTGGCCGCCGAGCACGCGACCTTCGCCAAGCCGGAGATCACCCTCGGCTTCCCGCCGCCCTTCGGCGGCTCGCAGCGGCTGCCGCGCCATGTCGGGCGCAAGCGCGCGCTGGAGCTGATCCTCACCGGCGACCCGGTCCCGGCCGCCCGCGCGGCCGAGATCGGCCTGGTCAACGCCGTGGTGCCGGCCGGTGAGCTGCTCGACGCGGCCCGCGGGCTGGCGGCCCGGATCACCCGGCACGCGCCGACCGCGGTGACCGCCTGCCTGCGGGCGGTGACCCGGGGCATCAACCTGCCGATCGAGGAGGGCCTGGCCGTCGAGGCCGCCTGGTTCGCCGCCACCGTCCCCACCGAGGGCGTGCGCGACGGCCTGCGCCGCTTCCTGGACCGCTCCGCCGCCCGGCGCCGAGACGGCGGGCGCTGAGACGGCGGGCGCCGCACGCGGGCGGCGCACGCGGGGGCGCGTTCCGCGCCGAGTCCGCCGAGTCCGCCGAGTCTGCCGAGGCGGTCCGTGAACGGCGGGAACAGGCCAGGTCGCGCTCCCTGGCCCGGCACCGCCCCGGTGACCCGCGCTGCCGCTCCCACCCGCCCGTTCCGGTGCTCCGCCGGAACGGGCGGGCCCCGGCGCGTTCCGCGCGCCGCGCGCCGCCACCCGGAAACACAAGCCCTCCGGCCTCCCACCGCCGCGCACCGGAACGTCCGATTATCGATCCCACAGGGAAGAGCAACTGATCGTGCGTCAGTTGAGGGGGCGAGCGGATCGCTCCCCGCGCGATCCGAGGA
Organism: Kitasatospora sp. NPDC057965; assembly: GCF_042887135.1. Taxonomy (NCBI): domain Bacteria; kingdom Bacillati; phylum Actinomycetota; class Actinomycetes; order Kitasatosporales; family Streptomycetaceae; genus Kitasatospora; species Kitasatospora sp. NPDC057965. The sequence goes on along the minus strand of NZ_JBHVPZ010000005.1, from coordinate 237,227 downwards.
CGACCGACCCGAGAACGACCAGGAGACCGTTGTGCGCATTCTCTTCACCGGCCCGGCCGCACCGAGCCACCTCTTCCCGATGGTGCCGACCGCCCAGGCCGTCCGGGCCGCCGGGCACGAGGTGCTGTTCGCCAGTCCGCGGCCGATGGAGGAACTCCGACAGGCCGGGTTCCCGATCGTCGAGATCGGCGACGGGCGGACCGTACGGGAGGCCTTCGAGGAGGTCGCCGGCAGCCAGGCGCACTACGCGCAGCCGGACCTCACCCAGGAGGAGATCATGGAGGTCGGCGCCGCCGCCTTCGCGCTCGCGTCGCGCTCCACCGTGGACGACCTGCTGGCCGTGGCCGCCGGCTGGGACGCCCAGCTGATCGTCCACGACTCCTGTCTGGCCTCCGCCCAGCTGGTCGCGGCCAAGCTCGGCATCCCGGCGGCGCTGCAGAACTTCGGCCTCAGCTCCGGCCTCGACATGGCCGCCCGGCTGGCCGCCCGCTTCACCGACGTCTACGAGAAGCACGGCGTGGCCGGGCCCGCCGCCTCCACCCCGCTGAACATCGTGCCGGCCTCGCTCGGCGGCGACCCGGGCGGCCTGCGGATGCGCTACGTCCCGTACAACGGCGGCGGCGTCGTCCCCGCCGCGCTGCTGCACCGCGGTGTGCGGCCGCGGGTCGCCGTCACCCTCGGCACGGTGATCGCCGGGATAGACGGGCTGGACGCCATCGCGCCGCTGGTCGCGGCCGCCGCCGGGGCCGACGCCGAGTTCCTGCTCGCCGTCGGCGACGCCGACCTCGCCGACCTGGGCGGCCTGCCGGCCAACGTCCACCCGCTGCCGTGGGTGCCGCTCGCCGAACTGCTGCGGGTGTGCGACGCGGTCGTCCACCACGGCGGCTCCGGCAGCACCCTCACCGGGATGCAGGCCGGTCTGCCGCAACTCCTGCTGCCCCAGGGCGCGGACAACTTCACGGTGGCCGAGATCCTGGTCGCGAGCGGGGCCGCGCTGAGCTCCTCCTCCGCGGACGTCGACACCGGGCTGCTCACCCGACTCGTCACCGACCCGGTCCTGCGGGAGGGAGCCGAGCGGCTGCGCGCCGAGAACGACGCCCTGCCGAGCCCGGCGGCCGTCGTCCCCGCCATCGAGGCGCTCGTCACCGCCCGCCCCTGACCCCTGGTCCGGGTGGCGCCCCGGCCCGCCCGTGCGGCGGACCGGGGCGTCCGCGCGCCGGGACCGGGCCCGTGAGCCGCGGCACCGCGGCTCCGCCGATCGAACCCCCGCGCGAAATTCGCTCCCGTGTGTCGGCGCCCGGCCCTAGGGTGCTCCCAACACGACCCGGGAGATGAATCCGTGAGCCAAACGTTTCGCGTCGACCTGCGCGGAATAGTCGATCTGCTGAGCCATCACCTCTACACCAGCCCGCAGGTGTACGTCCGCGAACTGCTGCAGAACGCCGTCGACGCCGTCACCGCCGTGCGCGCGCACGACGCGGCCGCCGCCCCGCACACCGCCCGGATCGCCATCTCCTCCGGCGAGGCGACCGGCGACGCTTCGCTGACGATCAGCGACAACGGCATCGGGCTGAGCGAGGCCCAGGTGCACGAACTGCTCGCGACCATCGGCCGCAGCTCCAAGCGCGACGAGCTCGGCTTCGCCCGGCACGAGTTCATGGGCCAGTTCGGCATCGGACTGCTCTCCTGCTTCATGGTCTCCGACGCCATCGAGGTGGACACCCGCCGCGGCGACGGCCCCACCGTCCGGTGGCACGGCCGCTCCGACGGCGGCTACACGCTGGCCCCGGCCCCCGCCGACCAGCAGCGCCCCGAGCCCGGCACCACCGTCACCCTGCGTCCGCGCCCCGGCAGCGAGCACCTGCTGACCCGTCGCGCCGTCACCGAACTGGTCGCCCACTACGGCGCCCGGCTGCCGTACCCGGTCACCGTCGACGGCGAGCCGGTCACCGGCGGACCGGCCCCCTGGGACCGCCCCGGGGACGAGAACGCCGCCGAGCGCCGCGCCCGCCTGGAGGCGTACTGCGAGGAGGTGTTCGGCTTCGCGCCCTTCGACGTCATCGACATCGCCGCGGCCGAGGCCGGCCTGCGCGGCGTCGCCTTCGTGCTGCCGATGCCGGCCAACCCGGCCGTCCCGGCGGCGCACCGCGTCTACCTCAAGCAGATGCTGCTCTCCGAGGGCGCCGAACGGCTGCTGCCCGAATGGGCGTTCTTCGTGCGCTGCGTCGTGGACACCACCGAACTGCGGCCCACCGCCAGCCGCGAGGCGCTCTACGAGGACTCGCTGCTGGAGGCGACCCGGGAGGCCCTGGGCGACCGGCTGCGCGGCTGGCTGGTGCGCCTCAGCGTCCAGGAGCCGGCCAGGCTGCGCTCCTTCCTGCGGGTGCACCACCTGGGCGTCAAGGCGCTCGCCCTGCACGACGACGAGATGCTCGGACTGGTCACCGAGTTCTGGCCGATGGAGACCAACGTCGGCCCGCTGACCCTGGCCGAGTTCACCGCCCGCTACGGACGGCTGCGCTACACCCCGCTGCTGGACGAGTTCCGCCAGCTGGCGCCGGTCGCGGCCGCCCAGGGACTCGCCGTCGTCAACGCCGGCTACGTCTACGACGCCGAACTGATCGACCGGTTCGCCACCGTGGACCGCTCGCTGGAGACCGAGCAGCTGCGCGCCGCCGACCTCACCACCCACCTGGCGCGGCTGGAACCGGCCGACGAGCGGGCACTCGCGCCCTTCCTCGCCGCCGCCGACCCGGTCCTCGCCCGGCTCGGCTGCGACCTGCTGGTGCGCTCCTTCGAACCCTCCGGCCTGCCCGCCCTCTACCTGCTCGACGACGACACCGCCTTCCAGCTGGACGTGCGCGGCGCCCGCGAGCAGGTGGACGAGACCTGGGCGGCGATCCTCGGCAGCTTCCAGAGCCACGGCGAACCCCGGCCCCGGCTGGTCCTCAACCACCGCAACCCGCTGGCCCGGCAGGTCCTCTCGCTCGCCGAGCCGGAGCTGCGCGCGATGTGCCTGGAGGGCCTCTACGTCCAGGCGCTGCTGCTCGGCCACCACCCGCTGCGGCCCGCCGACACCGCGGCCCTCAACCAGTCCTTCCTCGGCCTGATCGGCCGGGCCGTCGCCGGAGGCGCAGCGTGAGCCGGACCGAACAGGAACTGCGCGAACTCCTCCGCACCACCCACGGCATGCCCGACGGGGCCCCGAAGTTCGCCGCCCTGGAGGAGGTGATCCGCCACGCCGACGCCCTCGGGCTCACCGAGTTCGCCTTCGAGGCACGGATGCAGGCCACCAACGTGTTCCAGCACAGCTGGGCGCCCGCCAAGGCCCTCCTCACCTTCTCCTGGTGCCTGGCGGCCTACGACCGCGAGCCGGAGCGCTTCCAGAGCGGTTACGAACACGACCTGCTCTGGCAGTTCAAGTGGATGGTCTCCACCGTCCAGGAGTTCCCCGAGATCCCGCTGCGGCGGACGGCCGACCTGCTCGACGACATGGAACGGCGCTACCGGCGCGGCGGCCACAGCATGCACGCCGTCCACCAGCACCGCGGACTGCTGGCCGAGGCCGTCGGCGACCTCGCCGGCGCCCAGGAGCACTACGAACGGATGGCGCTCACCCGGCGCGACGGCCTCTCGGACTGCTCCGGCTGCGTCCCGAGCAGCCAGGTGCGCACGCTGGTGGCGCTCGGCCGGGACGAGGAGGCGATCCGGATCGGCGAGCCGGCCCGCCGCTCGGGCTGCACCGAGCAGCCGCAGTGGATCAACTCCGAACTGCTGCTGCCCTACCTGCGGACCGGTCGCGCCGAGCAGGCCGCCGAGGCGCACCGCGTCGCGTACCGGCGGATCCGGGACAGCGCGCACAACCTCGACACGCTGGCCCCGAACGTGCTGTTCTGCGTGTGGAGCGGCGACCCGGGGCGCGGGCTCGACCTGATCGAACGCCATCTGTCCTGGCTGGACCGGGCGCGGACCCCGATGGCCGAGATGGACTTCGCCGCGGCGGCCGTCGCGGTGCTGTCGGCGGTGGAGGCGGGCGGCGACGGCGAACTGCTGCTGCGCTTCCCCACCGTCGACGGCCGGCGCCGCCCGGACACCCCGGTCACCGTGCTCGCCGCCGAACTGCGCGAGCGCGCCCTCGGCGTGGCGGCCCGGTTCGACGAGCGCAACGGCAACACCGTCGAGAGCACCCGGATCCGCGAGTGGATGGCCGCCGGACCGATCGGTGAGCCCGCCCCGCCGGCGGGCTCCGGCCGGGACCCGCGCTCGCGCAGCGGTGAGCGCGTCCACCGCCTCACCGACCGGGTCGCCACCCTCGTCGCGGCCGGCGACCGGGCCGCCGCCGCCCGCACCCGCGTCGAGCTCACCGAGACCCTGCTCGGCGCCGACCGCTTCGCCGAGGCGGCCGCGGCCGCCGAGGAGGCGGTGCGTGAACTCGACCGGTACGGAACGCCCGAGGAGGCGGCCGCCTGCCGCTGGCTGCTCGCCCGGATCGGCAAGGAGACCGGCGACCACGCCGACGCCGCCGAGCGGCTGCGCCAGCTCCTGGACGACACGGACGACGCCGTGTGGCCGGCCTCGCTGCCGTCCCGGCCCGAACTGGAGGCCGACCTCGGCGACCTGCTCGGCTACGGCGCCGACTCGGCCGCCCGCTACCTCGCCGCGGCGCGGAGCTTCGCCGCCGCCGGCCGGCGGACCGAGGGCCTCCGCGCGCTGGTCCAGGCGATGTGGCGCCACCCCTACAGCGAAACGGAGACGGAGACCGGCACCCTGCGGGACATCCTGACCGAGGCCCGCACCACCCTCGACGCGATCCTCACCGAGGACCTCCCGACCCCCGCCGCCGTGCCCACCAGGGAGGTCGTGGCCATCCTGCGCGGCTACGTCGACCAGATCCGCGCGGTCGGCCGCCACCGCGAGGCCGCCGACCGGCTCACCGCCGCCCGCACCCTCCTGGAACACCACCGCGCCACCGGCCCGGCCGAGAGCGACGACCTCACCGACGAACTCGGCGCCGTCCTGACCGACCTGGGCGAGGAGCACCTGCGCCTCAACGCCCCGGCCGCCGCCGAGGAGGCCGCCCGCGCCGCCCTCGCCACCGCGGACCACCCCTGGGACCCGGCACTGCTCCTGGTCCGCGCCCTGCGCCTGCGCGGCGCCACCGAGGAGGCGGCCGCCCTGATGACCGCCCACGAGATCACCGAGGACGACGTCCTGGAGGCCGAGGAGTACTGACGAGGGCGTTGCGTTCGGCCGCGCATGACGGGGCGTCAGGTCACCGTGAGGTCAAGGTGGCCTGACGCCGTGCTCCGGTCATGGCGAACGCGGGACGACGCCCGCTCAGCGGCAGGGGAGGAGGGCGAAGGTGTAGCCGCGGGACTTGAGGGTGCCCAGGATGGCGGGGAGGGCGGCGACGGTCTGGCCGCGGTCGCCGCCGCCGTCGTGGAGGAGGATGACGGAGCCGGGCTTGACGGCGTCGAGGACGCGGCGCTCGATGGCGGCGCGGCCGGGGCGGGACCAGTCCTGGGGGTCGACGCTCCACAGCTGGACGCTCTTGCCCAGGCCCGCGGCGGCCGAGCGGACGGTGCCGTTCACACCGCCGTAGGGCGGGCGCAGGCACGACGGGGTGGTGCCGGTCTGCGCCCGGATGCGTGCGTCGGTGGCCGACACCTGGTACTGGAAGGCGGACTTGGAGAGCTTGCGCAGGTCCGGGTGGGACCAGCTGTGGTTCTGCACGCTGTGCCCCTGGGCGCCGACCTGCCGGGTGACCTCCGGGTTGGCGGCGACGTTCTGGCCGATCTCGAAGAACGTGGCGCGAACGCCGTACTGGGACAGCAGCGAGAGCACCTGCGGGGTGTAGCGGGGGCTCGGGCCGTCGTCGAAGGTGAGGTAGACGACCTTGGCCGCGGCGGTCTGCGCCGGGGCGGCCTGGGCCGGGACGGCCGGCAGGGCGACGACGACGGTGGCGGCGGCGACCAGGGTTCCGACGGCGAACCGGGCGGCCCGGCGCCCCCGGGGCCGGTCCGTTGCGCGGGGCGAAGACACGGGTCCTCCCAACGGCCGCGGCACGGGAACGAACCCGGTGCCCGCCCCCTGCCCGGCACAGGCGCCCAATGTAGCGCTCCGTCCCCGCACCGTCCCGGGCCCGGGGCACCCGGGGGTCGTACTTCGGCCAGCTCGCGCGGGGCGCGGGCCGCGGTCAGCGCGCGAAGGCGGTGAGCACGTCGGCGAACTCCACCAGCGGTTCCTCGGCCAGGAGTTCGGGGAAGCGGGCGAGCAGGCCGGCCACGTAGGGGGCGGCGAAGTGGGCCTCGCGGGCCGCGTGGTCGGCGTACCGCTCCACCACCAGGAACCGGTCGCCGTCCTGACGGCCGACCGTGTACGCCAGCGCGCCCGGCTCGCGCAGGGTCGACTCGGCGACCTCGCGCAGGGCCGCGTCCAGGGTGTCCGCCTGCTCCGGTCGCGCCCGTAGGATCGCCAGCACCATCGTCATGGGAGTTCCTTCCTCGTCGGTAGGGGGCCAGCCTGTCCGCCGTCCGGGAGCGGCCGATAGTAGAAATGCGACAGGCCCCGTCCGAGCACGTCGCCCGGCCGCTCGCCGGTGAGCCGGCGGAACTCGCGGACGAAGTGGCTCTGGTCGTAGTAGCCGGCCGCCAACGCCGCGGGCAGGTAGTCGCGTCGGTCCTCCCGCAGGAGGTGCCGGGCGAGGCGCTGGAACCGCGCGAGGCGCTGGAACTCCTTCGGCCCGGCCCCCACCGCCGCCGGGAACGCCCGCTGCAACCGGCGCTCGCCGACCCCGGCCGTCTCGGCGAGCCGGTCGATCCGCAGCCCGGCCGGCCGGCGGTAGACGCGCCCGACGGCGGCGTCCAGCCAGGCCTCCGGACGGCGGTGCTCGGCGAGCAGCCCGGTGAGGAACCCGTCCAGGGCCGCGATCCGATCCGCCGCGCCGGTGGCCGTCCGGACCCGGTCGACCAGCCGCCGGCCGGCCGCGCCCCAGAGGTCCTCGGCGTCCACCACCCGGTCGGCCAGCTCGTCGAGCCCGACCGGGACCAGGTGGCGCAGCGCACCCGCCCGGAACCGCACCGCCATGAAGCCGCCCGTCCCGCCGTGCCTGTCCAACCGCCAGGCGGTGCGGCGCAGACAGACGAGGTGCGCGCCCGGCAGCGGTGTCGGCGCCCCGGTGGTGTCGGGTGCGCGCAGCGCCACCCCGCCCGCCCAGTGCACCCACAGCTCGGCCCCGGTCCCCGGCAGCAGCCGGGGCAAGGCGCCCGCGCCGCCCTCGGACCACCAGTACCGTTCGACGAACGCCCGCAGTCCGGGCGCGGGCGGCGTGTGGCCGAAACACGGACGGACCGTCACTTCGGCGCTCGCCGGGGGTGGTGGAGTCATGACGGAGATGCTAGAAGGCGCCACCGCGCTCTTCCCCGTGTGGTCAAGCACCCCGCGGAGCCTATGCGGCGCGGCAGCAGGGCGCTAAGCTGCGGACTTCTGAGCCAGTACCTGACAGGCCGTGCCACGGCCGGTGCCCCGGGCCGCCCCTCACCCGGATCCCATCGGATGTGACATGTCCCGTCCCCGTTCGGTGCTGGGAACTCTGTTGGATCCGAAGGAGGGGCAGGATGGAGTCGTTTTCCGCACGGGTGGTGCGCTCGTCCAGACAGCGCGCCGAAGTGTTCGCCGACGCCTACCGGCGCGTGGCCCCCGGCGTTCTGCGCGTCAGTGTCGGGGTGTTGTACCTCTGGTTCGGGCTGCCGAAGTTCTTCCCCGGTACCAGCCCCGCCGAGGACCTCGCCACCCGCTGCATGAGCCTGATGACCTTCGACGCCGTCCCGCCCGACGTCTCGCGCTTCCTGCTGGCGCTGATGGAGGTCGCCATCGGGCTCGGTCTGGTCACCGGACTTCTGCGCCGACTCACCCTCACCGTGTTCTTCGTCCACATGACCGGGGTGTTCGCCACCCTCGTCCTGCTGCCGAACGACGTGTGGGCCCACGGCGTCCCGCCGGTGCCGACGCTGGAGGGGCAGTACATCCTGAAGAACATCGTGCTGATCGCGGCCTGTCTGACCGTCGCCACCCGCGAGCGGCGCGTGCCGGCGCCCCGTCAGGACCCGGCGGTGGAGCCGGCGGTGGACCGGGCGGTGGCCGAGGCGCCGCGGATCTCCCGTTCCCGGGCCGTGCGTTGACGAACCCGCGTACGATCGGAGGTCATGGTTGACTTCTATCCTCCGACCGCCCCCTACGACCGCGGGTTCCTCGACACCGGAGACGGCAACCGCCTCTACTACGAACAGCTCGGCAACCCGGACGGCAAGCCCGCCGTGCAGATCCACGGCGGTCCGGGGGCGGGCACCCCGGACCGTCCGACGAGGGCGTGGGACCCGGACGCCTACCGGGTGATCCGCTTCGACCAGCGCAACTGCGGCCGCAGCACCCCGCACGCCGGCGACCCGGCGGCGGACATGCGGCTGAACACCACGCAGCACCTCATCGACGACATCGAGCGGCTGCGCGAACACCTCGGCATCGAACGGTGGTTGGTGAACGGCGCCTCCTGGGGTTCGGCGCTCTCCGTCGCCTACGCGCAGCAACACCCCGAGCGGGTGACCGAGGTGGTGATCGCGGCCGTGTTCACCGCCCGCCGCTCGGAGATCGACTGGCTCTACCGGGGCGCCGGGCAGTTCCACCCGGAGGCCTGGGACCGCTTCCGCGACGGCGTCCCCGAGGACGAGCGCGACGGCGACCTGCTCGCCGCCTACGCCCGGCTGATGGAGCATCCGGACCGGGCCGTCCGCGAGCGGGCCGCCGCGCAGTGGCTGGCCTGGGAGGACGCCGTCGTCTCCGACGAGCCCAACGGCGTGCCCGGCATGTACAGCCGCCAGGAGACCGACGCCCGGATCGCCTTCGTGCGGATCTGCGCCCATGTCTTCGGCCACGGCGCGTGGCTGGAGGAAGGGCAGCTCATCCGCGATGCCCCCAAGCTGGCCGGCATCCCGGCGGTGCTGGTGCACGGCCGGCACGACATGGGCTGCCCGGTGCAGACGGCCTGGGAGCTGGCCAAGGCCTGGCCGGGAGCCCGCCTGCACATCATCGAGGACTCCGGCCACGCCGGCAGCGAACTCATGGGCCGCACCATTCGCGAGGCCATCGAGGAGTTCAAGACCCGGTGAACGCCACCCGTGCCACCGTGACCCGGACGGCGACCGTGCTCGCCACCCTGGCGCTCCTGGTCTCCGTCTCCGAGTGCTCGCTGCTCAAACGCGAGGGGGTGGAGCGGGCGGGCGGCCCCGTGGGTGCCGAGGGTCCGGCCGAACCGCCGCCGGCCCTCTCGCCGCCGGTGGTCGACACCCGAACGGTGGCGGACTGGCCGGACCGTCCGGTGACCGGGGAGTCCGCGCTGCCGCCGCTCAGGGCCCGGGTGATCGAGCCCGGCTACACCGGCGAGACCTTCCTGAAGCGTCTCGCCGCAGGCCGGGGCATCACGCTGAAGGAACGGGAGAAGGTCGACTTCCCGGGGCCGCCCGTCTGGCATGCGGCGGGGGAGAAGGCGGACGGCGGAGTGGTGGAGTGGATCGCCGCCGTGTGGTCCTTCGACGGCGAGTTGGAGAGGGTGACCTGCTCCGTGACGGCCACGGCGGTCGACCGCATCGCGTTCCTGCGGCAATGCGCGGGTGCGGACCGTCCGGCTGGGACCCCGGCGGAGGTCCGGGCCTGGCTGGACGGCATGGTGCCCCGGGTGGACGAGCTCTTCGCGACGGGACCGGGTCTCACCGTCACCAGTCCGCTGCTGCGGCGCGGCGCGACGGCGGCCTTCCTGCGGAAGTGGCACAGCGAGGACCGGGGTGGCGACACCTACGAACTGCACCTGTTCGGCACCGGGGCCGGCAACTGACCGGGCGGGCGGCCGCGTCGTTGGCGCGGCCGCCCACCCGCTCAGCGCGCCGGCGGCTGCTCCGGCAGTCGTACGACGGCGGTTCCGGCCTGAGACTCGCCGAAGCCCCAGCCCGCCACCAGGGAGCAGCCGACCGCCTCCAGGATGTCGCTCCACGGCCAGCCGTCGGCGCCGGAGTAGAAGCCGCCCTCGCTGCGCGCGTCGTTCGGGGAGAGGCAGAGCATCCGCAGGTGGTCACGGAGCGCGGGGTGGGTGAGCGTGCTGAGCCGCTCCTCCCAGGGCTCGGCGGCCTCGCGGGCGCGGCTCATGTCGCCGACCGACACCAGGTGTTCGGGGCCGCGCTCGGTGAACGTGGCGGCCCGCAGGGCGTCGGTGAGCGTGCCGTCGGTGGCGACGCGCAGCAGCACGGTCAGCCAGGTGTTCAGCTTCTCGGCGTTCCTGCCGGTCAGATCAACCTCGTGGCGGGCCAGGAGCGGGCCCAGGTCGGCGCCGTGCACCAGCGCCTCGTCGAACTCGTCGACGACGGCGACGGTCCGCAGGTCGGCGACGAAGGCGTCGTCGAACGGCCGGGGGCCCTTGTGGCCGTCCTCGCCCCACGGTCCCGTTCCCGCCAGGAGGTCGGCGTCGAAGCGGAACAGCGATCCGCCCAGGTCGAACCGCCAGGTCCAGGGGGAGAAGGGGTACTCGCCGTCCGGATCCGGCAGCTGCCTCGGTTCCCGGCCGGACAGCGCGTCAGAAGTCGTCCAGGGGCTCGGGAACAGGAACTCGTCGAGGGAGTCCGAGGCGTAGTAGACCCCGTACCCGGTGGCGGGTCCGACGGCCGGATCGACGGCCGGGCTTCCGTCGAGCAGGATCGCGAAGGCACTGGCCAGCGCGGCGTCCCACGCGCCGGGGTCGGTCGCCGGAGCCGTCTCGGGCGTCGTCATGGGCACTCCTTCATGTCGCGTCGCACGGGCGGACACAAGGTACCGGCCGCCGCTGACAGGACGGATGGCATGGGCGGCGGGCGGCGCCCGGGAACGCCGCAGCGCCCCGGCCGCCGTCCCTGTTCAGCGGGACGGCGGCCGGGGCGCTGCGGGCTCGTCAGGCCCGGTGGTACGGCGACGGGGTGGCGACCTCGCCGCCGAGCGCGGTGGCCGCGTGGCGGGCCCAGTACGGGTTGCGCAGCAGCTCGCGGCCGATCAGGACGGCGTCGGCGCGGCCGTCGGTGAGGATCTGCTGGGCCTGGGCCGGCTCGGTGATCAGGCCGACGGTCGCCACCGGCAGGTCGGTCTCCTGGCGGACCGCTTCGGCGAACGGGACCTGGAAGCCGGGGGCGGCCTCGATCCGGGCGTCGGGCACCAGGCCGCCGGTGGAGACGTCGAGCAGGTCGACGCCGTGCGAGAGCAGTTCCTTGGCGAGGCGGACGGTCTCCGCCGAGGTCCAGCCCTCGCGCCCGTCCTCGGGGTTCTCGGTGAGCCAGTCGGTCGCGGAGATGCGGAAGAAGACCGGCAGGTCCTCGGGCCACACCGCGCGGACGGCGTCCACGACCTCCAGCGCGAAGCGGGTCCGGCCCTCGAAGGAGCCGCCGTACGCGTCGGTGCGGCGGTTGCTGAACGGGGAGAGGAACTCGTGGACGAGGTAGCCGTGCGCGCCGTGGATCTCGACGACCTGGAAGCCGGCGTCGAGCGCGCGCCGGGCGGCGTCGGCGAACTGGCCGACGATCTCCGCGATCTGCTCGACGGTCAGCTCCTCCGGCGTGACCCGGGCGTCGTCGAACGGGAGGGCGCTGGGGGCGAGCGGCGTCCAGCCGTGCGCCTCGTCCGGGTGGATCGCGCGGCCGCGGTCGACCCAGGTCCGCTCGGTGGACGCCTTGCGCCCGGCATGGCCGAGCTGGATCGCGGGCACGGTGCCCTGCGCCTTGAGGAAGGCGGTGATCCGGCGGAAGGCCTCGGTCTGGGTGTCGTTCCACAGGCCGAGGTCGTAGGGCGAGATCCGGCCCTCGGGGCTGACGGCGGTGGCCTCGGTGATGATCAGCCCGGTGCCGCCGGCGGCGCGTGCGGCCTGGTGGGTGAAGTGCCAGTCGTGCGGAACGCCCGCCAGCTCGCCGTCCGGCGCGGCGCTGTACTGGCACATCGGCGGCATCCAGATCCGGTTCGGGATGGTGAGCGACCGCAGGGTGAAGGGGCTGAAGAGGCTGGTGCTCATGTCGGACTCTCCTGGTCAGGACGGAGGGCGGAGTGCAGACGGAACCCGCGAGTGATTGCAGCCGCAATCTCTGCTGGAACAATAATTGCATGCGCGCCCTAAATGCAAGCGGTGTCCGCCGCCCCCGGTGGGGCGCGCGCTCGGAAAACCGGTGGACAGTCGCAGGCCGTCGGCCTAGCTTGGCGACCATCGGCAACGGTGATGACTGCGGGGGTGTTGCGGGATGAGCGTTCGGACCGGCGCGGCGGACTGGCGGAAGCCGCGAACAGTTGCCATGACCTCATCCAGCCGAAGGGCCCCCCGAAGTGGATCTTCCACGTAGTTTCGTCATCCGCGAGAGCAGTCACCGCATCCACGACCCGTTCACCAGCGAGAAGCTGGCCATGCTCGGGCAGGCGCTCCGGCTGTCGCCCGGCGCGAGCGTGCTCGACCTGGCCTGCGGGTCGGGGGAGCTGTTGTGCACCTGGGCCCGGGACCACCGGATCACCGGGGCCGGAGTGGACATCAGTACGGCGTTCATCGACCGGGCGCGGACCCGCGCCGCCGAAGTCGGTGTCACCGATCGCGTGCGTTTCGTCCACGGGGACGCCTCCGGCCATGTGGCCGACGAGCCCGTCGACGTCGCCGCCTGCGTCGGTGCCACCTGGATCGGCGGTGGCGTCCCCGGCACGGTCCGGCTCCTGCGGCAGAGCCTCAAGCCGGACGGGATCATGCTCATCGGCGAGCCGTTCTGGCGGCGCCGGCCGGCTGACCAGGCCGTCGTGACCGGCTGCCACGTCGAGAGCGTCGACGACTTGCTGCCGCTGCCCGGGCTCGTCGAACAGTTCGGCGCGCTCGGCTACGACGTCGTGGAGATGGTCCTCGCCGATCAGGACAGCTGGGACCGCTACCGGGCCGCGCAGTGGCTGAACGTCCGCCGCTGGCTCGACGCCCACCCCGAGGACGAACTCGCCGCCGAACTGCGTGCGGAGCTCCACGCCGGTCCGGCGCGTTACGTGCGCTACGAACGCGAGTACGTCGGCTGGGGCGTCTTCGCGCTCATGCGTCGCTGACCGACGGCCGAGGACGACGGCCGGGGCGGGGGTCCGGCCCGTACGGCGCGGGGCGGGCCGCCGTCCGCCCCGCGCCGGTCCGTGCTCAGGAGGCGGTCCGCACCGGGGGCCTGATGCCGCGGAACTCCCAGTCGCCGCCGAGGGCGGTGGAGAGGACCTCCTCACTGGCCGTCACCTGGGCCCCGACGTCGGTGCGGATCGGGGTGGGGCCGGTGACCACGTGGTTGCGCAGCCGGCCGAGGCCCTCGGCCTCGACCTCGACGATGTCCCCGGGCCGGACCGGCCGGGAGTTGGCGGGGGTGCCGGAGAGCAGGACGTCGCCGGGGTGCAGGGTGATGGTGCGGGCGATGTCGGCGACCAGGTAGTGCATGTCCCACTCCATCTCGTCCGTGGAACCGTCCTGGACGAGCACGCCGTTGACGTAGGTGCGCAGGTACTTGCCGCGGAAGTCCCAGTCGGTGACCAGGCCCGGTCCGAGCGGGCCGAGGGTGTCGGAGCCCTTGACCCGGAGCATCGAGCCGGCGTCGGTGTCCCGGAAGTCGTGCAGGCCGAAGTCGTTGGCGACGGTGTAGCCGGCGATGTACGCGCCGGCCTCGGCGGGGGCGATGTTGCGGCAGGTGCGGCCGATCACGATCGCCACCTCGCCCTCGTAGTTGAGGTAGTGGCAGCCCTCGGGGCGCACGACCGCTCCGCCGTGGGCGTTGAGGGCGGAGACCGGCTTGTGGAAGTAGGTCGGGGCCGGGGTGAGCCGGATCCCGAACTCCTCGACGCGGCTGCGGTGGTTGAGGTGGACGGCGACGATCTTGCCCGGGACGACCGGCGGCAGGTGCCGGGCGGCGTCGGCGGCGACGCGGCGGCCGTCGCCGGCCACCAGCTCCTCGCCCTCGCGGCGCACCTCGACGGCCGCGCCGTCGAGGAGGATCCGGCGGTACTCAGGCATGGGCGGTCTCCTCGTACGGGTCGGCCTCGTGCGGGTCGACGTGGTGGTGCGGGTCGACGTGGTGGTGCGGGTCGTGCCGGTGGGCGGCGGCGCCGGCGGGCGGCGCGGTCCAGCCCGCTGTCGGGCGGTCGAACCAGAGCAGCGCCTGCCCGGTGCCGACCGAGTTCTCGTACTCCCCGTACTGCCGCGCGGGCGCGGTGCAGCGCTGCTCGCCGAGGGCGCCGGCCAGCATCAGGTAGTGGCCGAAGCGGGCCTCGGGCTTGAACCGCTGGAAGTCGTCCATGGTGTCGAGCACCCGGTCGTGCCGGCCCTCGCGGAACCAGGTGATCCGCTGCTCGTCGGCGGCCCTCGCCTCGGGGGTGAAGATGTGCGCGGGGTCGCCGGACTCGTGGTCGCGCAGTTGGCGCAGCGGCCAGAAGGTGTGCGAGAACGCCCCCGAGGCGATCACCAGGACCCTGCGGTCGACGGCCGCGATGCCGTCGGCGAGCGCCCGGCCGAGCCGCAGGTGGTCCTCGGCGTCGCCGGTCTGGCAGACGCCGATGCTCAGCCAGCGCTTGTCGGCCAGCCCCTCGCCGAGGTACTTCCAGAGGTTGATCGTGGCGTAGTGGACGGGCAGGCAGGGGTCGTCGATCGGGGTGATCCAGGTGCCGTGGCGATCGGCGAACCGGGCGACCGCGTGGGCGAGTTCCTGGTCCCCGGGGTAGTCGTAGAGCATCCGTCGCATGCCGCGCGGCAGCTCCTCGGAGGTGAACAGCCCGGCCCGGCGCTGCTGGGCGGCGATCACGAACTCGACGGTGGTGGCCCAGTGCGAGTCGAGGACGACGACGGTGTCGTAGTCCAGCGTCTCGAAGACGTCCCGGCGCAGCTCGCGCAGGCCGGTGACCAGGGTGAACTCCCGGCCCTCGTTGAGCTCGCGCCGGGTGGCCTCGGGCAGCACGATGGTGGGCACGTGGGCGAGCAGCCCGGCGCCGACGATCTCACCCACGGTCCGCCCACCCCCTCGGCGCGGTGACGGTGTTGCGGACGTCGGCGTAGAAGTCGAAGCTCCAGTCGCCGCCCTCGCGGCCGATCCCGGACTCGCGCGAGCCGCCGAACGGGGCGCGCAGGTCGCGGACGAAGAAGCAGTTCACCCAGACGGTGCCGGCCACCAGCCGGTCGGCGACCCGGTCGGCGCGTTCCCGGTCACCGGTGGCGAGGGTGGCGGCCAGGCCGAAGCGGGTGCCGTTGGCCAGGGCCACCGCCTCCTCCTCGCTGTCGAAGGTCTGCAGGGTGAGCACCGGGCCGAACACCTCCTCCTGGACGATCTCGGAGTCCTGGTGGACGTCGGTCAGCAGGGTGGGCCGGTAGTGGAGGCCGCCCAGCTCCTCGTTGGGCCCGCCGCCGAACACCGCGCGGGCGCCGGTGGCCAGGGCCCGCCGTACGAAGCCGTCGATCCGCTCCAGCTGGCGCGGGTGGATGTTGGGGCCGAGGTCGGTGGACTCCGCGCGCGGGTCGCCCTGGCGCAGCGCGGCGGCGCGGGCGGTGAGCCGGGCGGTGAACTCCTCGGCCACCGAGGCCTCGACGAGCAGCCGGGTGGCGGCCAGGCAGACCTGTCCGGCGTTGTCGAACTGCTCGACGGCGAGCTCCGCGGCGAGGTCGAGGTCGGCGTCGGCGAAGACCAGCAGCGGGGACTTGCCGCCGAGTTCCAGGCTGACCGGGGTGAGGTTGCGTCCGGCGGCCTCGGCGATCCGCCGGGCGGTGGGGACGGAGCCGGTGAAGCTGATCCGCCGTACGCCGGGGTGGGCGGTGAGCGGAGCGCCGACCTCGGCGCCCAGGCCCTGGACGACGTTGAGGACGCCGTCGGGCAGTCCGGCCGAGGCAGCGATGTCGGCGAGCAGCGAGGCGGTGAGCGGGGACCACTCGGCGGGCTTGAGGACGACGGTGTTGCCGGCCGCGAGGGCGGGGGCGACCTTCCAGGTGGCGAGCATCAGCGGGGCGTTCCAGGGCGTGATCAGGACGCTCGGTCCGGCCGGGTCCCAGCTGACCCGGTTGGCGTGGCCGCGGGTGTCCAGTCCGGGGTGGCCGAGGGCGAGCAGCCGGTCGGCGAAGAACCGGAAGTTGTGGGCGACCCGGGGCATCACGCCGCGCCGGTGGGAGCGGAGCAGGGCCCCGTTGTCGGCGGTCTCGACGGCGGCGAGGTCCTCCAGCCGGGCCTCGACGCCGTCGGCGATCGCGTGCAGCAGCCGGGCGCGTTCGGCGGGGGCGGTGGCGGCCCAGTCGGGGAAGGCGGCGGTGGCGGCGGCGACCGCGGCGTCGGCCTCGGCGGCGGTGCCCCGGGCGATCCGGGCCAGTTCGGCGCCGTCGATCGGGGAGTGGTCGGCGAAGGTGTCGGCGGAGGCGACGCGGCGTCCGCCGATCCAGTGGCGGGTGTCCACGGGGACCCCGGCCACCGTCGCGAGGTGGGGCGGCGGCGCGTCGGCGGCGGCCGCAGGGTGGACGGACATGCGCGCCCTCCTGATTCTCGTTTGGCTCCAAACAACGTAGGGCCCGGGATCCGTGGAGGTCAACCCTTGGAAGCGGCCGGGTCCTTGGTTATCGTTTGCCTCCAAATGACACCTGGGTGGCCTTCGCGCCACCGCGAGTTCGACCGGAGGCACCGTGACGGGCGCACCCCACGACGACGACACCCACGAAGGATGGCGGCGGCGCGCCCGCGCACTCGCCCTCCCGACCGCCCACCTCATCGGCGGCGCCCCGGAACCGGGCGGCGGCGCCACCTTCCCGGTGGTCTCCCCGCGTGACGGCCGCCTGCTGGCCGAGGTCGCCGCCGGCGGGCGGGCCGAGGCGGACGCCGCCGTCGCCGCCGCCCGGCGGGCCTTCGACCACGGCCCCTGGCCCCGGCTCGCCCCCGTCGAACGCGGCCGCGCGCTCCAACGGCTCGCCGACCTGGTCGAGCGGCACCGCGACGAACTCGCCCTGCTGATCAGCCTGGAGATGGGCAAGCCGGTCACCGAGGCGCGCGACATCGAACTGCGCGCCGTCGCCGCCACCTTCCGCTGGTACGGCGAACTCGCCGGCAAGCTCACCGACGAGGCCCCGCACACCCCCGGCGACGCCCTGGCACTGGTCACCCGGGAGCCGGTCGGCGTCGTGGCGGCCGTGGTGCCCTGGAACTTCCCGCTCACCATGGCCGCCTGGAAGGCCGCGCCCGCCCTCGCCGCCGGCTGCACCGTCGTCCTCAAGCCCGCCGAGCAGTCCCCGTTGTCCGCGCTGCGCCTGGGCGCGCTGGCCGTCGAGGCCGGACTGCCCGACGGCGTGCTCAACGTGCTGGCCGGACAGGGCCCGGAGGCCGGGCGCGCGCTCGGGCGCCACCCGGACGTCGACGCGCTCGCCTTCACCGGCTCCACCGAGGTCGGGCGGCACTTCCTGCGTTACGCCGCCGACTCCAACCTCAAGCGGGTCTGGCTCGAACTCGGCGGCAAGTCCCCGAACATCGTGCTGCCCGACGCCCCCGACCTGGACCGGGCGGCGGCCACCGCCGCCTGGGGCATCTTCTTCAACCAGGGCGAGATGTGCACCGCTCCGTCCCGGCTGCTGGTCCACCGGTCGGTCGCCGACCGGGTGGTGGACGCCGTGGTCGAGCGCGCCCGCACCCTGCGGATCGGCGACCCGCTGGACCCGGCCACCGAGATGGGCCCGCTGGTGACCGCCGCCCACCGCGAGCGCGTCCTCGGACACATCGAGGCCGCCCACCGGGACGGCGCCCGGCTGCGGGCCGGCGGCCGGGCGGTGCTCCCCGACAGCGGCGGGTCCTACCTGGAGCCGACGGTCTTCGACCGGGTCGGCCCGCGGATGCGGCTTGCCCACGAGGAGGTGTTCGGCCCGGTGCTCGCCGTCCAGGTCTTCGACACCCCCGAGGAGGCCGTCCGGATCGCCAACGACAGCGTCTACGGGCTGGCCGCCGGCCTGTGGACGGCCGACCTGTCCACCGCGCACCGGATGTCGCGGGCGCTGCGGGCGGGTACCGTCTGGGTCAACTGCTACGAGGAGGGCGGACTCGAAGTGCCCTTCGGCGGCGTCCGGCAGTCCGGGCACGGGCGCGACAAGTCCGCGCACGCGCTGGACAAGTACACCGACCTCAAGACCACCTGGATCCGGCTGTGAGCGCGCCCAGGCCGCTGATCGCGCTGCCCGCCCGCTTCTCGGCCTCCGTCTCGGCGCTGCGGTACGCCGCCGTGGTGGCCGCCGAGGCGCTCGCCGAGGCCGTCTACCGGGCCGGCGGCGAGCCGTTCGTGATGCTGCCCGCCGGACCGGGCGCGCCCGGGGCCGCCGGCGCCGAGGAGGTCGCCGAACGGCTCGCGCGCTGCTCCGGACTGCTGCTGCCCGGCGGCGGGGACCTCGATCCGGCGCACTACGGCGAGGACTCCCGGCACCCCGACGTCTACGACCTGCACGCCGGTCAGGACGCCTTCGACCTCGCGCTCGCCGAGTACGCCCTGCTCGCCGGACTGCCGACGCTCGCGGTCTGCCGGGGCCTGCAGGTCGTCAACACCGTGCTCGGGGGCACCCTGGAGCAGGACATGGGCGGCCCCGGGCTCGACCACCGGCACGTGGTGCACCCGCTGACGCCGCTCGACGGCAGCCTGCTGGCACGGTTGGCCGGCCCGGGGGACCGGGTGGTCTCCTGCTACCACCACCAGCGGGTGGCCCGGCTCGGTCACGGCCTGCGGGTGACGGCGCGGGCCGCCGACGGCACCGTGGAGGCGGTCGAACTCGTCGAACCGGCCGGCTGGTTCCTCGGCGTGCAGTGGCACCCGGAGGACACGGCGGCCACCGACCCGGCCCAGCAGGCGGTGTTCGACGCCCTGGTGGAGGCCGCGGCCGCCGAGGGCCGCCGGGGCTGAGCGCACGACATGAGGGCCCCGTCCACCGGTGGACGGGGCCCTCACGCCTTCCGGAGCGTCAGGCGACGCGCCGGCGGCGGCCGCCGGGGCGCGGCGGCGGGGGAGCGTCGGCGGTCAGCTCGGCGCGGCGGGCCTCGCCGTCCTGCTCCAGGGTGCCGACGACCCGGCGCAGCAGACCGGCCAGCTGCTCGCACTCCTCGTCGGAGAGCGCGCCGGCCACGAAGGCCTCCTCCTGGTTGAACCGCGGGAACAGCCCGGCCATCAGCTCCTCGCCGGCCGCGGTGAGCCGCAGCAGCACCATCCGGCCGTCCGAGGGGTGGCCGACCCGCTCGACGAGTCCGCGCGATTCGAGGGTCCGGGCGACGCCGGTCAGCGTGCCCTTGGAGATGCCCGCCTCCTCGGCGACGTAGCGGGTCTCCATCTCGCCCCAGATCCAGACCACCCAGAGCACCACGAAGGATGTCCAGGTCAGCTGGGCGCCGCGCAGGACGGAGTTCTCCAGGTGCTGGCGGACGGCCGCCGCCGCGCGGTGGATGTTGCCGACGGCGGCCATCTGCGCGCGCAGCAGCGGTACCTGCCCCAGCTTGGCCTGGACGGCGAGCTCGGTCTCCTCGATGGTGCGGTTGGTCACCGGTGGTCCCCTCCCCGCGGCCGGGCCGCGGTCGTGTCGTGGGGCCGAATCTAGCGCGCCGGGCACTCCATTTGCACCCGTACGATTCCTCGGCGCCCGCGCGCGGGCCCGCGGCCGAACCCCGGTCCCGGGCCCGCGCGGGGGCTCAGCCGCCGGTGGGTGACTCCAGTACCCGCCCGCCGTTCCAGACCACCCCGACCTGCCGGTAGTAGGCACCGATCGGCTCCTCGATCCGCAGCGCGGCCAGCTCCTCGGTGGGCGCCTCGAACAGTTCCAGCTCGGCCGTGCCGCGCCAGGCCGGCCCGGCCTCGAAGGCGGCGGCGCCGCTCTCCACCAGCTCGTCCAGGGCCAGGGTGCCGGGCCGGTCGATGGCGGGCAGCTGCCGGTGGTGGGCCATCGGGTGCCCGTTGACGAAGCCGTTGGTCGCGGACTCCTCCCGCAGCGTCACCACCGCCTGGGCGAGCCGGCGGTCGGCCGCCGCCAGGGTGGCGCCGAACCGGGCGCCGGGGGCGAGCCGGGGCGCCGGGCCGTAGGGGTGCGGGCGGGTCTGGTGGATCGAGCCGAGCTTCTTCGGGTAGCCCTGGTGCAGTCCGCGCGCGATCGCGAAGTCCTTGTCCACCCAGATGTAGACGCAGCGCGAGTAGGTGCGGCCCCGGTAGGAGCAGCGCACCACGGCGAAGCACTCCTTGTACTGGGCGCGGACCGGGTCGAGCAGCTCGGCGCCGTCGGCGGCGCAGGACTGCCAGTCGGCCCAGATCAGCGCGACGGCGCCGGGGTCCTCCTCGGCGGGTTCCAGTGGGGCGGGCAGCAGTTCGGCGACCCGGGCGGGGTCGGTGCGGTACTCGACCGTCAGCAGGTCGCCCGAGTAGTGCCAGGGCGGGGCGGGGACGAGCGAGGAGCGGCCGGTGGCCGTCCTGGGGTGAAAGAAGCCGTGCACGGTGGCCACGGCACCTCCTGGATCGCGGGGGCCGGGGAGAGCGGCGGGCGGCGGTCCGGAGCGGCGCCGCGCGGTCTCTCGTTTGGGGCCATACGATATGCCCTGGCGGGCGGACTGTCACCCCGTCCGGCCGGATCGCGCGGATCGGCCCGAGGGGCTTGTTCCGCGGTGCCGGTCGGGCCTATTGTTTGATCCCAAACGAGAGTCCCGGGCCGGAGCCGACCGTTCGCCCGCCCGGACCGCGGTGAACTCCCCACCCCCACGCCCGCCTCACGAGGAGGCCCGTCGTGACCGACCCGGTCGCCACCCCCCAAGCACCCGCCACGCAGGACCCCGAGGCGGTCGCCGCCGCGCTGAGGGCCCGCGGCATCGACGTCGTCCGGGTCGGCTACCCGGACCTCATGGGCACCGACCGGGGCCGCGACGTCCTGGTCGACGCGCTGCCCGCCGCCGTCCGCCACGGACTCACCTTCTGCCGCGCGATCTACCACACCGGACCGCTCGGCGAGGTCGTCCCGGTCGAGGGCGGCCTCGACGCCGGCCTGCCCGACATCACCGTCCACCCCGACCTCGCCACGCTCGTCGAACTCCCCTGGGAGCCCGGCGTCGCCTGGTGCCTCGCCCGCATCACCGACCCGAGCACCGGCCGCCCGTGCCCCGAGTCCCCCCGCGAGGTCCTGCACGCCGTCACCGAGCGCCTCGCCGGACTCGGCCTGACCGCCGTCGTCGGACCGGAGCTGGAGTACTTCCTCTGCGAGCCCGACCCGGCCGCCCCCAGCGGCTGGCGCCCGTACGCGGGCGCGCCCGGCAACGTCTACGTGGCCGGCCGCCGCGGCGACCCGGACGGCCACCTGCTGCGCACCCTGCGCCTGCTCGCCGCGCTCGGCATCGGCACCACCATGGGCAACCACGAGTTCTCCGGCGGCCAGTTCGAGATCAACCTCACCCACTCCGAGGCCCTCGACGCCGCCGACCGGGCCTTCCGCTTCAAGGCCGCGGTCAAGGAGATCGCCCGCACCGAGGGCCGGCTGGCCACCTTCATGGCCAAGCCGTTCAACGCCGAGGGCGGCTCCGGCTTCCACCTGCACGTCTCCTGCCTCGACGCCGACGGGCACAACACCTTCGCCGACCCCGGCGCGCCCGACGGTCTGTCCGCCACCGCCCGGCACGCCATCGGCGGCGTCCTGCGGCACGCCCCGGCGCTCGCCGCGCTGCTCAACCCCACGGTCAACTCCTACAAGCGGTTCGGGCCGGACACCCTGGCGCCCTGGCTGATCGACTGGGGCCTGGACAACCGCAGCGCGATGGTGCGCATCCCTCCGGAGCGCGGCGGGTCGACCCGGCTGGAGGTCCGCCTGGGCGACGCCGGCGCCAACCCCTACCTCGCCGTGGCCGGCCTGGTCGCCGCCCTCGCGCTCGGCGTCGAGGAGGCCGTCGAGCCGCCCGCGCCGCTGGAGGGCTACGGCTACGACGCCGCCAAGGCGCCGGTGCTGCCCGGCTCGCTGGGCGCGGCGCTGGACGCGCTGGAGGCGGACACGGCGCTCTGCGAGGCGCTGGGCAAGGGCTTCACCTCGGCCTTCCTCGCCTTCAAGCGCGCCGAGCTGGAGCGCTTCGCCCGCCACGTCACCGACTGGGAGTTCCGCGAGTACGGCTACCACCTCTGAGCACCCGCCCACCGGCCCCGCCACCCCGAGACCCGGGCGGCGGGGCCTTCCCGCTGCCGGGCCCCTTGCCGGGCCCTTGCCGGGGGCCGGGGACGACGACGCCGCCCCGGGCCGGCGGGCCCGGGGCGGCGCAAGGGGGTCAGGAGGGATCAGCGCTCCGCGGCGGGCACCGGCGCGGGCGCCGGGATGATGCCCAGCCCGTCCGCGCCGACCTGCACCGCCGACTCGTCCAGCGTCGCCGAGACCACCGGCTGCGCCTTGCCGTCGAGGTCCAGCACCGGCACCGCCTCCTTGTACCAGGACTCGATGACCGCGTTGCCCCAGAAGTCCCGGCGCCGGTCGTCGTGCACGTTCCAGCGGTAGGTCTCGTGGTCCGGGTCCCCGGTGTAGTAGTCGGAGGTGTAGATCTCCACCCGGTGGCCGTCCGGGTCGCGCAGGTACAGGTAGAAGGCGTTGGACACGCCGTGCCGCCCGGGCCCGCGCTCGATGTGGTGCTCGGCGCGCAGCGAGCCGAAGATGTCGGCCGTCCGCAGCACCTGGTGCGCCTCGGGGGCGAACACCCCGACGTGGTGCAGCCGCGGCCCGGCGCCGCTGGTGAAGGCGACGTCGTGCACGGTCTGCTTGCGGAACATCCAGGCCGCGTACAGCTCGTGCTCGTCGCCCTCGATGGTCTCCGAGCAGCCGAAGCCGAGCGAGCGGTAGTGCTCGTAGGCGGCCGGGATGTCCGGCACCACGATGTTGAAGTGGTCCATCCGCGCCACCTCGGCGCCGCGCCGCAGGTCGTAGCGCTGGATGAGGCGTTCGGCCCGGTCGATCGCGTGGAAGAACTCGACCGGGAAGCCGAGCGGGTCCACCACCCGCACCGCGTCGCCGACGCCGCGCGTGCCGGTGCCGGCCGGCACCCGGCGCACCGGGCAGCCGAGCGCGGTGAAGAACTCCTCGGCGCGGTCCACGTCCTCGGGGGTGCGCACCCGGTAGGCGAGGTGGTCCAGGGCGGGCGCGTCGCCCACCCGCAGCACCAGGCTGTGGTGGGTCAGCTCGTCGGTGCCGCGCAGGTACAGCGCGCGCTCGTCCTCGTACTGGACGTGGAAGCCCAGCATGTCGACCCAGAACCAGCGGGCCCGGGGCAGGTCGGTGACGACCAGCTGGGCGTAGGCGGACCGTACGACGTCCGGCGGGGTGGGCATCGGCGTGACCTCCATCTGCGTGACTCCCATGGGCGGGTTCAGTGCTGCTCGTCGGCGCCGAAGCGCGGCGTGTGGACGTCCCCGAGCATCACGTGGACGATCTTGGACTCGGTGTAGAAGTCGATGCTGTGCGCACCGCCCTCGCGGCCGAGGCCGCTGGCCTTCACCCCGCCGAACGGCGTGCGCAGGTCGCGGACGTTGTGCGAGTTGATCCAGACCATGCCGGACTCCACCGCGTGGGCCACCCGGTGACCCCGCTTGAGGTCGGACGTCCACACGTATGCGGCCAGACCGTATGCGGTGGCATTGGCCAGGTCAATGGCCTCCCGCTCGTCGTCGAACGGCGCGACGGCCACCACCGGGCCGAAGATCTCCTCCTGGAAGATCCGGGCGTCGCGCGGCACGTCCGCGAAGACGGTCGGCTGCAGGTAGTTGCCCTCCGGCAGGTGCGCCGGGCGGTCGCCGCCGGCCACCAGCCGCGCCTCGGCCTTCCCGGCCTCGACGTAGTCCAGCACCCGCCGGTAGTGCACGGGGTGGACCAGCGCGCCGACCTCGGTCGCCGGGTCGCCCGGCAGTCCGACCCGGACCCGCTCGGCCCGCTCGGCCAGCCGGCGGGTGAACTCCTCGTACAGCGGCCGCTCCACCAGTACCCGGGAGCCGGCCGTGCAGCGCTCGCCGTTGAGCGAGAAGACGCCGAACACCACCGAGTCCAGCGCCGCCTCGACGTCGGCGTCCGCGAAGACCACCACCGGGGACTTGCCGCCCAGCTCCATGGAGACCGTCTTCAGCCGGTCCGCCGAGCAGCGCACGATGTGCCGCCCGGTGGCGGTGGAGCCGGTGAAGGAGAGGATCGGCACCTCCGGGTGGTCCACCAGCGCCTGCCCGGCCTCGGTGCCCAGGCCGTGCACGATGTTGACCACGCCGGCCGGCAGGCCCGCGTCGGTGAGGATGGCCGGCCACAGGCTCGCCGAGAGCGGCGTCCACTCGGCGGGCTTGAGCACCAGGGTGCAGCCGGAGGCGATGGCCGGCGCCAGCTTCCAGCTCTCCAGCATGAACGGGGTGTTCCACGGGGTGATCAGCCCGGCCACGCCGACGGGGGTGCGCACCACGTAGTTGAGCTGCTGGGTGCCGACCCGGAACGCCTCCTCGCCGAGGGCGACGACGACGTCGGCGAAGTAGCGGAAGTTCTCGGCGGCGCGCCGGGCCTGGCCGCGGGCCTGGGTGATCGGCAGGCCGGTGTCGAAGGACTCGAACGCGGCCAGCTCCTCCTCGCGGGCCTCGACCGCGTCGGCGATCCTGTTGAGCACGGTGGCCCGCTCCCGGTTGCCGAGCGCCGACCAGGCGGGGAAGGCGGCCCGGGCGGCGGCCACCGCCCGGTCGACGTCCGCCGCGCCGCCCGCCGCGAGGGTGGCGTAGGCGGTGTTGGAGACCGGGTCGGCGACGTCGAGGACGCGGCCGTCGGCGGACGGCACGCGCTCGCCGCCGATCCAGTGCGGGATCTCGCCGGGCAGCCCGGCCGGACGGGCCGGGGCGCCGGCCGGGTCGGCGGCGGTCTGCGGGGCCGCCTCGGTGGTGGTGGTCATCTCGTCTCCTGCTCTCGTGGGGGGCGGGGCGGTGGAGCCCGCGGTCACAGCTGCTGGGTGAGGTCGCCGCCGGCGGCGAGCAGCGCGCGGATCCGCTCCAGGCCGGCGTCGGTCGGCGTGGTGAGCGGCGGTCGGACGTGGTCGGAGGCGATCCGGCCCTGCCGGGCGAGCACCCACTTCGCGGGGGCCGGGTTGGTCTCCACGAACAGCAGGTCGACCAGCGGGTGGAGGCGGTAGTGCAGTTCACGGGCGCCGGCGTGGTCGCCCTGCTCCCACAGCTCGTACATCCGGGCCACGGCGGTGGGCGCCAGGTTGGCGACGGCGCTGATGAAGCCGGCCCCGCCGAGGGCCATCAGCGGCAGGCAGAGCAGCTCGATGCCGGACCAGACGAGCAGTTCGGAGCCGCAGGCGTGGATCACCCGGGAGAAGTGCTCGAAGTCCTTGGTGGTCTCCTTGACGCCGACGACGTTGTCGAAGTCGGTGAACAGCCGGCGCACGGTCTCCGGCTCGATGTCCACGGCGGTGCGCGAGGGCACGTTGTAGACGACCAGCGGCAGGTCCGGGAACTCCCGGGCCACCGTGGCGTACCAGCGGTACAGCGCCTCCTGGGTGGGCCGGGCGTAGTAGGGGGTGATCACCAGGGCCGCGTCGGCGCCGAGTTCGGCTGCGGCGGCGGTGAGTTCGAGGGTCTCGTCGAGCTTGGCGGAGCCGGTGCCGGGCAGGAAGGGCACCCGGTCGGCGATCTCCTCGGCGGCGGTGCGCATCGCGGCGATCCGCTCGGCGACGCTCTGCGCGCTCGGCTCGCCGGTGGAGCCGCCCAGCGAGATGCCGTGCGAGCCGGAGTCGAGCTGCCAGCGCACCAGGGCGCGCAGCGAGTCGTGGTCGACGGCGCCGTCGTCGGTGAAGGGGGTGACCACGGGGGCGAGGGAGCCGCGGATCACGGACGGGTCGCTTCGGAACTTCATCGGGTCTCCGTGGGGGAGTGGGGGGAGGGGAGGAAGGGCGGAGGGTCAGTCGCCCTGGCGCTCGCGCTCGTAGCGGGCGCGCCAGTGCGCGTTCATCGGGTAGAGGCCGTCGATGCCGGCGCCGCCGTCCACCTGCCGCAGCACGAAGCGCTCCTCGTCCTCCTGGGCGGCGGCGTCCCGGGCGACCTCGGCGGCCAGCGCGGGCGGGATCACCACGACGCCCTCGGCGTCGCCGACCAGCACGTCGCCGGGCATCACCAGCACCCCGCCGCAGTCCACCGGCACCTGGGAGTCCATCGGAACGTGCCGGCGGCCGAGCACGGCGGCGTGCGGCCCGGCGTAGTAGGAGGGCAGGTCGAGGCCGGCGAAGGAGGGGCTGTCGCGCAGGCCGCCGTCGGTGACCACGCCGGCCGCACCGCGGCGCAGCGCGCGCAGTGCCAGGATGTCGCCGAGGGTGCCGGAGCCGTGCTCGCCGCGCGCGCCGATCACCAGCACCTCGCCGGGCAGCAGCTCCTCGACGGTGCGCTTCTGGGCGTTCATCCCGCCGCCGATCTCGGCGAAGACGTCCTCGCGCAGCGGCAGGTAGCGCAGGGTGCGTGCGGTGCCGACCATCCGCAGGTCGGGGCGGGCCGGGCGGACGCCCTCGATGAAGTGGTGGTCGATGCCGCGCTTGCGCAGCTGGGCGGAGAGGGTGGCGGTGGAGACGGTGCGCAGCAGGGCGGCGGTCCGCTCGTCCAGCCCGGCGGGGGCGGCCTCGGCGGCCTCGGTGGCGGGCGCGGGCGGCCGGACGGAGCCGTACGCGGCCTGCCGGGCCTCCTCGGTGGCCCGGGGCAGCGCGCCGTACTCGATGACGCCGCTCTCCTCGGCCACCACCTCGCTGCGCAGCCGGCCGCTCTCCTCCAGTTCGACCTCGACCACGTCGCCGGGCTGGACCACGGTGGAGCCGGCCGGGGTGCCGATCAGCAGCACGTCGCCCGGCTCCAGGGTGGTCGAGCGGGACAGGTCGGCGATCAACAGGTCGACGGGGAAGAGGAGTTCCTCGGTGGAGGCGTCCTGGACGAGCCGGCCGTTGACCCAGCTGCGCAGCCGCAGCCGGGTGGGGTCGACGCCGGTCAGCAGTGCCGGGCCGACGGGGGTGTAGCCGTCGCGGCCCTTGGCCCGCAGATTGGCGCCGAGGTCGGCGTGCTTGAGGTCGTAGACGCCGAAGTCGTTGGCGGCGGCGTAGCCGGCCACGTGCTCCAGGGCCTGTTCGCGGGTGACCCGGTGCGCCCGCTTGCCGATGACCACCGCGATCTCGCCCTCGAAGGCGAGCAGTTCGCACCCGGCCGGGCGGACGACGGGCCGGCCGCTCCAGGAGAGCGAGGAGGGGGGCTTCAGGAAGTAGGAGGGGGCGTCGGGGGTCCGCCCGCGCTCGGCCGCTCGGCTGCGGTAGTTGAGGTGCACCGCGATGATCTTTCCCGGCGACAGTCCGAGGGGGTGTGCCACATTGCCCTCCTAGAATCGTATACGGCATCATGCACGATAGCGGACGTGATCGACGCTGGCCATGGTTGATCGGATGTGAATTCGCACATGATCCGCAGGCGCGACCGACCCGGTCGAAGCGATGGCAGGGCGGGTGGGCGTGCAGTACTATCAAAAATCGTATGCGAAAACAGGGGAGAGGTGCAGTGCTCATGAACCGGAGCGACGACCTGGCGGTGCGGATCATCACGCCGGAGGAGGGCGACGGAGGTGGCGTCGGAGGCGAGCCGCCCGTCGTCCTGCTGCACGGCTTCGCCTCCGACGGCGAGACCGACTGGATCGCACCCGGCACCGCCGCCGCGATCGCCGCCACCGGCCGCACCGTGCTGGTGCCGGACCTGCCCGGCCACGGCGCCTCGCCGGACCCGGCCGACGCCGCCGGGGCCGGCGCGGACGCCCTGACCGCCCGGCTGCTGGCCGCCCTGGACGCCGCCGGGGTGGGGGAGTTCGACCTCGTCGGCTACTCCCTCGGTGCCCGGCTCGCCTGGGAGTTCCCGGCGGCCGCACCCGGGCGGGTGGGCCGGGTGGTGCTCGGCGGGCTCAGCCCCTTCGAGCCGTTCGCCGGAGTCGACGTCGAGGCGCTGCACCGCGCGGTGGCCGACGGCGCGGAGCCCGCCGACCCCCTCACCGGCATGATCGCCGGCCTGGTCCGCTCCCGCGGCGAACGCGCCGCCGCCCTCGCCCGCTGCGTCGAGGGCCTGCGCAACACCCCCTTCACACCCGGGCGTTGGGCCGGACGGACCGCCCCGGTGGTGGTCGTCGGCGCGGACGATGTGATGACGCGGGGCATCGAGAGTATCGTTGCTCCCCTTGACGGGGCGGAGCTGGTGACCGTTCCCGGCGACCACCTGGGGGCCTTGGCCGGTGCGGAGTTCCGCGGCGTCGTGCTGAAGGCCCTCGCCCGGTGACCGCCGGGGGCGCGCGGACCGCCCGGCGGTCCGCCACGGGGGCGAAGGCCGTGCTGAGGAAGGATGAGGGAACGGCGTTGGGTTCCGCGAAGGACCGAACCAGCGGTGGCGGGTCGAAGGCCGAGCAGAGCTACGAGTTGCTCCGCTCGCGCATCCTCGACGGCACGTACGGCCCGGGCTACCGCCTGGTGATGAACCAGCTCGCGCAGGAGACCGGGGTCAGCACCATCCCGCTGCGCGAGGCGCTGCGCCGGTTGCAGTCGGACGGCCTGGTCGAGGTGGTGCGCAACATCGGTGCCCGGGTGGCGGTCTTCGAGGCCGTCCAGGTCGAGCACTCGCTGCAGATCCTGGCCCGGCTGGAGGGGTACGCGACGGCCGTCTGCGCACCGCTGCTGACGCCGGACCAGATCGCCGCCTCACGGGAGATCAACGCCCGGATGGTGGCCGCGCTGGACGAGTTCGACCCGGCCGCGTTCACCGCGCTCAACCGCACCTTCCACTTCTCGATCTACCAGCACTGCCCGGACGCGCACCTGCGCTCCCTGCTGGAGGAGGAGTGGGCCCGGCTGGACCACATGCGCCGCTCCACCTTCACCTATGTGCCGGGCCGGGCCCGGCGCTCGGTGGTGGAGCACGAGCAGATCCTCGACCTGATCGAGCAGGGCGCCGACGCGGCCGAGATCGAGCGGGTGGCCTGCGCCCACAAGGCGGCCACCGCCGACGCGCTGCACCAGGCCAAGCCGTCCGGCTGAGCCGTCCGACCGAGCCCTTCCGTACGGCCCGAAGGGGCGGGAGTCCACGAGGACTCCCGCCCCTTCCGGGTTCCCGGGGGTCAGACCAGCAGCTGGCCGCCGTCCACCTGCACCACCGCGCCGGTGATGTGCCGGGCCTGCGCCGAGGCGAGGAACTGCACCAGCGGCGTCAGGTCGCCGGTGTCGGCGATCCGGCCGAGCGGGATCCGCGCCTCCCAGGCGCCGCGCGCCGCCGCGTCGTCCATCAGCGGCGCCGTCATCGGCGTGTGCACCGGCCCGGGGGCCACCCCGTTGACCCGGATGCCGTGCCCGGCCAGCTCCAGGGCGGCGGTGCGGGTGAGCGCGTCCACCGCGGCCTTGGTGGCCTCGTAGTGGCCGAGCCCCGGGGTGGGCTGGCGGGCGCCGATCGAGCTGATGTTGACGATCGCCCCGCCCCGGCCGCTGTCCACCATCTGCCGGCCGACGACCTGGGTGACGGTGAAGGTGCCGCGCAGGTTCACCGAGACGACCAGGTCGAAGACCTCGGCCGGCAGGTCGATCAGCGCACCGCCGCCGCCCGCCAGGCCCGCGTTGTTGACCAGCACCTCGACGGGGCCGAACCGCTCGGTGGCCTCGGCCAGCGCCGCGCTCACGCTCGCCCGGTCGGTGACGTCCATGGTGACGGCCAGCGCGCGGGTGCCGATCTCCCCGGCCACGGCGTCGGCCGCCGCCCGGTTGAGGTCGGCGACCACCACCCGGTCCCCGGCCGCCGCGAAGGCCTCGGCGACCGCCCGGCCGATGCCGCTGGCCGCCCCGGTGACCAGGACGACCCGGCCCCCGGTGCCCGTGCTCTCCTCGGTGCTCATCGGGCCTCCGCGATGATGATGCGCGGGCTGCCGGGCAGCGCGCGGGTCTCGACGGGCTCCCAGCCCGCCTCGCGCAGCCAGCCGCGGACCTCGTCCTCCGGGTAGACGGTGGTGCCGTCGATCACCAGGTACTCGCCGGCGTGCAGGGCGTCGATGGCGCGCTGCTTGTCGTCGGAGTCCAGGAAGAAGTCCAGCAGCACCAGCCTGGCCCCCTCGGCGGCCGCCGCGCGTGCCCGGCGGGCGATGGCGAGGTTCTGCCCGGCGTCGAAGCGGTGCGCCACGTGCTCCAGCAGCACCAGGTCGAAGCCGCCGGGGACGTCCCCGGCGACCGCGTCGCCCTCGACGATGTCCACCCGGTCGGCGACCCCGGCCGCCGCCAGCACGTCGCGGGCGTGGCCGACCAGCTCGCCGGCCGAGAAGAAGGTGCCCTTGAGGCCGGGGGCGGCGGTGAGCGCCTCGGCCAGGAAGGAGCCGGACAGGCCGCCGAGGTCCAGCACCCGCTCGTGCGCGGTGAAGTCGTAGTGCTCGGCCAGCTGGCGGGCGTGCAGCGCGTTGTAGGTCATCACGCCGCCGAGGAAGGTGGTCATCCGCTCGCCGCCGAAGTCGAGCTGCTGGGGCTCGGCGGTGCGGCTGGTGTCGCCGAAGCCCAGCCAGTGGCCGTAGCTGATCTCGTCGAGGAAGGTGAGGAACGGCCGCAGGTCGATCTGGCCCTCGGCGCCGGTGAGGTACGTGGCGGTGCCGGGCGAGTTGGCGTAGCGTCCGTCGGTGCGCTCCAGCAGGCCGAGGCCGGCCATCGCGTCGGCCAGGATGCGGCTGGTGCGCTCGGGCAGGCCGGTGCGCTCGGCGATCTGCGGCACGTCCAGCGGGCCGTCGGCCAGTGCGGCGAACAGGTTCGCGTCGGCGGCGGCGAACAGCTGCTTGGCGGCCATGTAGCCGACGGCCACCTCGACGATCGGGGCCGGGTCCGCGGAACGGGGGGATTCCGGGCGAAGGGACATCGCGTCCTCCTTGACGGTCAAAGAATATGCCGGATGCTATACGATCGCCTTCCCGGCGGCCAGAGCCGGACCACTCGGATCCTCAGGAGGTTGGCGTGGAGTTCTCGGAAACCGTGTCCCCGGACGGCGGCCCGCAGGCGGTGCCCCGGCGCAGGCTCGGCGCGGACGGCCCCGAGGTGCCGGTGTTCGGCCTCGGCTCGTGGAACACCTGGGACCGGATGACCACCGACGAGGCGGCCGACCTGGTCGCCCGCGCCGTCGCGCGCGGGGTGAACCTGTTCGACGTCGCCCACTACGACTTCGGCCCGCACGCGGAGAACGCGGTCACCGACATCCTCTTCGGCGAGGCCGTGCGCAATGCGGGCCTGTCCCGCGCGGACTACCTGCTCTGCGGCAAGCTGTGGCTCTGGGACTACCCGAAGGCCTCCTTCGCCGAGCAGCTGGAGGTCTCGCTGGCCCGGGTCGGCACCGACCGCGCCGACTTCGTGGTGGTCGGCGACTACCTCGGCAGGCTGGACGTCCCGGCGGTGGTCACCGACGTCGCCGAGCAGGTGCGGGCCGGGCGCTTCACCGCCTGGGGCGTCAACAACTGGTCGGCGGACGACCTGGCCGAGGCCTTCCGGTTCGCCCGGGCCGAGGGGCTGGTCGCGCCGTCCTTCGCCCAGCTCAAGTACAGCCTGGCCCGCCGCTCGGTGCCCGAGGGCGAGCCCTACGGGCGGCTGTTCGACGAGTTCGGGCTCGGCCTCCAGGCCTCGGACGTCTTCGAGGGCGGCATCCTGGCCGGCAAGCTGCACCCGCAGCGCAAGATCGGGGCCGACCCGGGCGGCATCCGCGAGCGGATCCGGGAGTCCTACCCGCAGGTGCGACGCATCGCCGAGGGCTTCGACGCCACCCCCGCCCAGCTCGCCCTCGCCTTCACCCTCACCCACCGGGCCGCCGCGAGCGTGCTGTTCGGCGCCAGCAGGCCGGAGCAGTTCGAGGCCAACCTCGGCGCGCTGGAGCTGCTGGAGCGTCACGGGGAGGA
This sequence comes from Kitasatospora sp. NPDC057965, assembly GCF_042887135.1. Taxonomy (NCBI): domain Bacteria; kingdom Bacillati; phylum Actinomycetota; class Actinomycetes; order Kitasatosporales; family Streptomycetaceae; genus Kitasatospora; species Kitasatospora sp. NPDC057965. Next base: position 205,261 of record NZ_JBHVPZ010000005.1, on the reverse strand, counting down.
GCTGCGCGCGGCGGTCTCCGGCCTCTGGCTGGACCGCGACGTCGTGCACCCCGGGGCCTCCTGGGGCACCGACGCGCCGACGGGCTGAGCGTGGACCGGCCCGGACCTCCCGCGCGGGAGGTCCGGGCCGCGGGTCAGAGCTCGTGCACCACCCGGCCGTCCAGCACGGTCATCGCCACCGGCACCTCGGGCAGCGCGGTCGGGGCGACCTCCCGCAGGTCCGCGTCCAGCAGGCACAGGTCGGCCGCCATCCCGGCCTCCAGCGTGCCCTTCCAGTGTTCGGCGCCGTCCTGCCGCGCCGGGGCCGCGGTGTACGCGTAGAGCGCCTCCGTCAGGGCGATCCGCTGGTCGCGGCCGGTGGCCTCGACCGCCCGGGTGGCGGCCGCCGCCGCGCCGGCCCGCCAGTCCGGGGCGAGCACCGGCGCGTCCGAGCTGAGGCAGAGCGGCACGCCCGCCGCCAGCGCGTCGCGCACCGGCCAGGCGTGCGCCAGCGCGTCGGTGCCGAGCGCCCCGGCGAGCATCGCGGCGGTCGCGGCGGCGATGCCCGGCTGGGTGTTCAGGCCCACCCCGGCGGCGGCCATCGCGGCGAGCGTCGCCGGGTGCAGCACGTCGCCGTGGATGAGGTAGTGCCGCCCGTCCCGGCCGTCCGCCGCGCGGGCCTCGGCGAAGGCCTCGGTGACCACCCGGGTGGTGCGGCTGCCGGTGGCGTGCACCCCGACCTGGTGGCCGGCCGCGTGCGCGGCCCGGATCATCGCGCGCAGGTTCGCCTCCCGCTCGCCCGCGTCCGCGCCGTCCACCAGCAGGTCGCCGTGGCCGCCGTCGGCGTACGGCTCCTCGCTCCAGGCGCTGCCCATCGGCGGGATGCCGTCGGCGAAGATCTTCACCCCGGCCACCCGGAACCAGCCGGGCACCTCGGCGGGCGCGGCGAACCCGGTCAGTCCGCGGTGCAGGTCGGCGGCGCTGCTCGCGCCGTCCAGCAGGCCGAACAGCAGCAGCGCGGTGACCCGCGCCCGCAGTCGTCCCTCGGCGGCCAGTTCGGCGTACTCGGCCAGCACGGCGGAGGAGAAGCAGCCGGTCGGCCCGCCGTCCTCGCCGGGTCCGAGGCCGGGCTCGGTGTAGCTGGTGATGCCGAGCGAGGAGAGCAGCTCGCCGGTGCGCAGGATCGCCCGGCGCCGCTCGGCGGAGCTGGTCAGCGCGGCCAGCGCCGGCCCCTCGCCCGCGTGGTCGTGGCGGTGCCCGTCGTCGCCGAAGCCGCCGTCCGGCGCCGCCGCCAGCTGCGCCATCAGCGTGTCCGGCCACATCGTGCCCAGCCACGCGCCGTGCAGGTGCGAGTCGTTGATCCCGGGCAGCAGGGAGCGCCCGCGCAGCTCCACCACCCTGGTGCCGGGCCCGATCAGCGGGGCCACCTCGGCGTCGGTGCCGACCCGGACGACGGTGCCCCCGCGCACCGCCAGCGCCTCGCCGACCGTGCGGGCGCCGTCCATCGTGTGCACGCGGCCACCCTGCATGACCAGGTCAGCTGTGGTGATTCCGGCCTGGAATCCGTTGCGCATCATCTTGCTCCCAGCTCTGGACACCGTGGATTGTGACTGCTTAACGTACATGGAATCAGATACGATTTTCGAGTGCCGAACCCCCAGCGGCACCCGGGCAATCGGAGGTAAACGATGCCCCTGCACCCCGAGGCACAGCTGATCATCGACCGGGCCGGTGCGGCGGAGCAGCCCGCCCAGCCCGTCGAACTCGATGCAGCGACCATGCGCGAGCAGTTCCGCACCACCTGGATCATGCCGGAGACCCTGCCCGCCGTCGGTTCGGTGACCGACACCACCGTCCCCGGCCCGGCCGGCGACATCCCCGTGCGGATCTACACCCCCGACGGCGAGGGCCCCTTCGCCGCCTTCATCTGGCTGCACGGCGGCGGCTGGACCATCGGCTGTCTCGACGAGAACGAGTTCTCCTGCCGAGCCGTGTGCGCCGCCGCGGGCGCGGTGGTCGTCTCCGTCGACTACCGGCTCGCCCCCGAGCACCGCTACCCGGCCGCCGCCGACGACTGCTACGCCGTCCTCACGTGGCTGCACGAGAACGCCGCCACGATCGGCGTCGACCCGCAGCGCCTCGCCATCGGCGGCGAGAGCGCCGGCGGCAACCTCGCCGCCGTCACCAGCCTGCGCGCCCGCGACCAGGCCGGACCCCGGATATCCCTCCAGGTACTGGTCTCCCCGGTGGTCGCCCACCCCGACGAGGGCCGGGTCTCCTACCGCGACTACGCCGAGGGCTACTTCCTGTCCAAGGACAGCATGGACTGGTTCTTCACCCAGTACCCGCGCGAGGCCGCCGACCTCGCCGACCCCTACCTGCTCCCGCTGCGCGCCCGCGATCTGTCCGGACTGCCCCGCGCGCTGGTCCTGGAGGCCGAGTACGACGTGCTGCGCGACGAGGGCGAGGAGTACGCCCGCGCGCTCGCCGCCGCCGGCGTGGAGACCTCGCTGGTGCGGTTCGACGGCCTCATCCACGGCTTCTTCGGCCTGCTCGCCACCGACCTCACCGACGCCCCCCGGGCCCACGCCCTGGTCGCCGACGCCATCCGCGCCGCCTGCGGAGCCGAACGATGACACCCGCGCTCGCCCTGCGCGACGTCCGCATCAGCCGCGCCGAGGCCCCCGTGGTCCACGGGGTGAGCCTGGACGTCGCCCCCGCCTCGGTCACCGTCCTGCTCGGGGCCAACGGCGCCGGCAAGACCACCCTGATGGACGGCATCGCCGGCCTGGTGCGCTGCACCTCCGGCACCGTCACCCTCGACGGCACGCCCCTGGACAAGCTGTCCACCTACCGCCGGGCCACCGCCGGCCTCGCCTACGTCGAACAGTCCCGCAGCGTCTTCCGCACTCTGACGGTCGAACAGAACCTGCTGGTCGCCCAGCGGGACGGCGCCGACCTCGACACGGCCTACCGGCTCTTCCCCGAGCTGGACAAGCGCCGCGGCCTGCAGGCCGGCCACCTCTCCGGCGGCGAGCAGCAGATGCTCGTCCTCGGCCGCGCCCTGGTCTCCCGGCCGAAGACCGTCCTGATCGACGAGATGTCCTCCGGCCTCGCGCCGGTGGTCGTCCACCGGCTGATGAAGGCCGTCGCCGACCTCGTCGACCTCGGCATCGCGGTGCTCCTCATCGAGCAGTTCGCCCACCTCGCGCTGGAGATCGGCGAGCGGGCCTACGTCCTCAGCAAGGGCCGGCTCGCCTACGACGGCCCCTGCGCCGAACTGCGCGGCGACGCCGACCGGCTGCACGACTTCTACTTCGGCGCGACCCCGCAGCCCGTCGGCGCGGCGGTCGCGGACCACGGCCCGGGCAGCGGCCCGGCGGAGAGCGGGGGAGCATGAGCCTCACCGAAAGACTCGCCGGCGACCGGCGGGCGCTGCTCACCGGCCTCGGCGCCGCCGTCGCCGCCTGCGTCCTGGTCCCGACCCTGCTCCCGGCCTACTGGGTCTACCTGGCGATCACCGCCGTGGTCAGCGCCGTGATCATGCAGAGCTACGGTGTGATCGTCGGCCGGGTCGGCGTGATGTCGCTGTGCCAGATGTCCTTCGCCTCGATCGGCGCCTGGGTGGTACTGCGGCTCAACGTCGCCGACGCCCCCGGCGGCTTCCTGGTCTGGCTGGTGCTCGGCGGCCTGGCCGCCGTCCCGGTCGGTGTCGCGATCGGCCTGCCCGCGCTGCGCATCCGGGGCGTCAACCTGGCCGTGGTCACCTTCGGCTTCGCGGTCTCCGCCGACATCGTGCTGAACGCCAACCAGATGCCGGGCATGGCCGAGCTCAGGACCCTGGAGCGGCCCGCCCTGTTCGAGGAGGACGGCGCCTACTTCGTCCTGGTCGTCATCGTCTTCACGCTGATCGCGCTGGGCCTCGCCCTGCTCAACCGCACCCGGCTCGGGATGTCCTGGACCGAACTGCGGCACTCCGAGCGGGCCGCCGCCGCGCACGGCGTCTCGGTCGCCCGCAGCAAGCTCGCCGCGTTCGCGATCAGCGCCTTCGTCGCGGGCGTCGGCGGCGGCCTGATGGCCGGCCAGCTGGGCCTGGTCGTCCCCGGCAACTTCGCCATGATGCAGTCGCTCGCGCTGTTCGCGGTCGCCATCATGATCGGCCCGCACAACCCCGAGGGCGCCGTGATGGGCGGCATCTTCGGCGCGGTGATGGCGACCGTCCTGGAGAAGCTGGACCTGCCGCAGGACCTCGGCGGCATGCTGTTCGGCGTCGGCGCCGTGTTCGCGCTGCGCAGCGGCGTCAGCCAGACCGACTTCACCCGCTCCCGCAAGCGCGAGCGCGCCGCCCGCGCCTTCCTGAAGGAGCACGAGGCCACCGCCGCCGACCGCCCGGCCGTGCCCGAACCGCTCGCCGCCCCCGCCACCGTCGCCACCGGCGAGCCGGCCCTGACCGTCAGCGGACTGACCGTCCGCTACGGCCCGGTGACCGCGCTCGACGGCGTCGACCTCACCGTCCCCCGGGGCGCGGTGGTCGGCCTGATCGGCCCCAACGGCGCCGGCAAGTCCACCTTCATCGCCGCCGTCACCGGCTTCGTCGGCGGGTACCAGGGAAGCGTGGCGCTCGCCGGCACCCCGCTCGACAGGCTCAGCCCCAGCGCCCGCGCCACCCGCGGCCTGCGCCGCACCTTCCAGACCACCACCATCGCCCCGGAGCTCACCCAGTACGAGTACCTCACGATCGGCGCCGGCCGCCACCTGTCCACCGAGGAGGCCGACGAACTGCTCGACTTCTTCGGTTGCCCGCCCGGCCGCCTGCCGGTCTCCCTGGTCGACGCCGGCGCCCGCCGCCTGCTGGACGTCGCCGCCGCCGTCGCGGCCCGCCCCGCCGTCGCGCTGCTCGACGAGCCCGCCGCCGGCCAGTCCGCCGCCGAATCGCTCGCCCTCGGCCGCCGGCTCGCCCAGGTGCCCGCCCGCTACGGCGTCTCCGTCCTGCTCGTCGAGCACGACATGGACCTCGTCCAGGCCGCCTGCTCCGAGGTCACCGTCCTGGACTTCGGCCACGTCATCGCCGGCGGCCCGACCGCCGAGGTGCTCGCCGACCCCACCGTGATGGCCGCCTACCTCGGCACCGCGGACCTCCCGGTCGGCTGACCGGCCCCGCACGGCCCCGCCCCTCCCGCACACCCCCACACCCACCCTCGCGCGGGACCGCGTTGTACCCCTGTTCCGGCGCGCCCCCACAGAACGGAATGAGTGCACCATGACGCACGCCCGGCCGCTCGCCGCCCTCGCCGCCGCCACCGCACTGGCCCTCGGCGCCACCGCCTGCGACGGCTCCGGCTCCGGCTCGGAGTCCGGCCCGATCAAGGTCGGCTCGATCAACGGCATCACCGGACTCTTCCAGACCCCCGAGGTCCCCCAGGCCGTCAAGGCCGTCTTCGACGAGGTCAACGCCGCCGGCGGCATCAACGGCCGCAAGCTGGAACTCGTCAGCATGGACGACGCGATGAACCCGCAGCGCTCCACCGAGGCCGCCGTCGACCTGGTCAAGTCCAAGAAGGTGGTGGCCCTGGTCGGCTCCTCCAGCGCCGTCGACTGCGGCCTCAACCGCGCCGCCTACGGCAAGGAGAAGATCGTCTCGATCCCGGCCGTCGGCGTCGACCCGGCCTGCTTCACCAGCCCCAACATCGCCCCGGTCAACCCCGGCCCGTTCAACCTGCTCACCGCCAACCTCTACTACGCCTCCGAGGTGCTCAAGCACGACAAGGTCTGCCTGGACTACACCGTGCTGCCCGGCAGCGGCGGCGGCATCGAGGACGCGATCAAGAAGTGGACCGAGCTGACCGGCAAGCAGCTCGCCCACAAGGAGCTCGCCATCGCCGAGGGCGATCCGACCAAGTACCTGGTCGCCGACAAGGGCGCCGGCTGTCAGGCCGTGCTCTACAACGGCATCGTCGGGCCCTACTTCGCGCAGGCGAAGACGCAGGGCATGGACGACGTCGACTTCATCGTCGGCGCCAACAGCTACACCGACGCCAACGCCCAGGCCATCCCGGCCGGCCTCAAGGTCTACGCCGGCACCGAGTGGCAGCCGTACACCGACACCACCCTGCCCGGCAACGAGCGCTGGTCCCGGCTGGTCGACAAGAACAAGATCCAGAAGACCGCCTTCAGCCAGGGCGGCGTGATGGCCGCCGACCTCTTCGTGCAGGTCCTCAAGGGCATCTCCGGGACGATCGACCGGGAGTCCGTCACCAAGGCCTTCAAGACCATGCAGCCCGTCGACTACCCGATGGTCGGCACCCCCTGGGTGTTCGGCGAGGGCGACGCCCACAACCCCGTCCAGGGCAGCCGCTTCGTCCAGGCCGTCGACGGCACCTGGAAGGTCCTGCCCGAGGGCTTCGTCGTCCCCGGCAAGAAGTGACCCCGACCCCGCAGGACCCCCGGCGGACCCCAGGAGGCGTCCCATGCTCAACTCCACGCTCGCCGGCCTGACCGGTGGCGGCGTCTACGCCCTGCTCGGCCTGTGCGTCGTCCTGACCTACCGGCTCGTCGCCACCGTCAACTTCGCGATGGCCGCCGTCGGCGCGATCGGTGCCTTCGTCATGGTCAGCCTCACCGACGAGGGCGTGAGCCTCTGGCTGGCCCTGCCCGCCGGGGTGCTCGCCGGGGCGGCGCTGTCCGCCCTGCTCGGCACCGTGCTGGTGCGCTGGTTCGCCGGCCACTCGCAGAACACCAAGGCGGCCGTCACCGTCGCCGTCTACGTCGCCGTGATGGCAGCCGGACTGCGGCTGTTCGGCTCCACCACCACCGGCGCGCACACCTTCCCGAGCCCCTTCGAGAAGCCGGTGCTCACCCTCGGCGGGGTGGTGATCCCGCAGTCCGTGCTGGTCACCATCGCCTTCGCCGCGCTGATCACCGTCGGCGTCGGCCTGCTGCTCGGCCGCACCCGGCTCGGTCTGCGCCTGCAGGCGCTCTCCGAGCAGCCCGCCACCGCCGAGGTGGTCGGGATCCCGGTGGCGAAGCTGGCGGTCGCGGTGTGGGCCGCCATCGGCGCCGTCACCACGCTGGTGGTGGTGCTGGCCGCCCCGCGCCTGGGCGGGGACTTCTCCACCCTCGGAAAGCTCATCAACACCGCGCTGGCGGTCGCCATGCTCGGCGCCTTCCGCAGCCTGCCGCTGACCCTGCTCGGCGGCCTCGTCCTCGGCTGCCTGGAGGGCCTGTCCGCCTCCGTCGAGGCGATCCAGAAGTACCAGGGCGTGGTGCCCTTCCTGGTCATCGTGGTGCTGCTCTGGTGGCGCAGCCGCAACGAGGTCTGGGACACCGCCCACAGCAGATGACCGGACCGGGCACCCGCCCGGACCGTGGACCAGGGGAACGAAGGAGACGAAGGACCATGACGCTTCCGACCGGCACCAGGGCCGCCGTGCTGCACGCCCACGGCGAGCCGCTGGTGATCGAGGAGCTGCCGCTGCCCCGGCGGATCGAACCGGGCGCCGCCCTGGTGCGCGTCGACTGCGCCACGCTGTGCGCCACCGACGTCCACCTGTGGAGCGGGGCGATGTCGCTGCCCGGGATGCTGCCGCTGGTCCTCGGCCACGAGACGGCCGGCACCGTGGTCGCGGTGGGGGAGGGCACCGTGGACGCGCTCGGCCGCCCGGTCGCGGTCGGCCGCCGGATCGGCTGGTCGGAGTCCACCTGCGGGTACTGCTACGGCTGCACCGTGCTGCGCACCCCGGTGGCCTGCGAGGACCGCGGCTACGGCTTCCGCCAGCGCGCCGACCGCCACCCCTATGCCACCGCCGGGCTCGCCGAGTACAACTACGTCGTCCCGAACGCGCAGAAGTACCTGCTGCCCGACGAGGTCGAGTCCACCTGGGCCGCCGCGGCCGGCTGCGCCGTCAAGACCGTGCTGCACGCTTTCGACCGGGCCGGCGGCACCCGCCCCGGCTCCTCGGTGGTGATCCAGGGCGCGGGCGCGCTCGGCATCGTCGCCACCGCCGTCGCCAAGGCGGGCGGCGCCGGTCCGGTGATCACCATCGGTGCGCCGGACAGCCGCCTGGAACTCGCCGCCGAGTTCGGCGCCGACCTGACGCTGGGTCTGGCCGACGGCCCCGAGGCCCGCCGCGAGGCGGTGCTCGCCGCCACCGGCGGGCGCGGCGCCGACCTGGTGATCGACCTCGCGGGCGCGCCCGGCGTCGGCGCCGAGGCGGTGGACCTGGCCGCCTGGGGTGGGCGGTTCGTGGTCGTCGGCACCACCGGCCCGGCCCTCCAGGAGCTGCCGCTGGGCACCGTCATGGGCAAGGAGCTGACCGTGCTCGGCTCGCTCAACGGCGACGTCGGCGACTACCACCGGGCCGTGGAGTTCCTGGCCGCCTTCCGCTCGCACTTCGACTGGGACGCGCTGTTCAGCGACCCGGTCGGGCTGAGCGGCGCGAGCGGGGCCATCGAGGCGATGGCCCGCCTGGAGCAGACCAAGGCCGTCGTGCACCCCTGGCTGCCCTGACCCAGGCCCGCTCCGCGCCGGCGGCCCTCCGCCGCCGGCGCCCCGATCCGCCCGGCGCCCCGGGGCGTCCCCTCATGTCCCTGTGTCCCGCCCCGGGGCGCCGGGTGCCACCTTCGAGCACCCGACCGCCCGCCCCCTCCGTCATCCCCCGACCCCGTGAGGACCATCATGACCGTCGTCCCCCGCCGCCGGCTCGGCACCGCCGGACCCGAGGTGTCCGCGCTGTCCCTCGGCTCCTGGCACACCTACGACCGGATGGACTTCGGCGACGCCGTCGCCATGGTCCGCCACGCCGTGGACCTCGGCATCAACCTGTTCGACGTGGCCGTCTACGGCATCCCCGGCCACCCGCCGGTCTTCACCGACGTGCTGTTCTCCGCCATCGTGCGGGCCGGCGGCCTCGCCCGCGAGGACTACCTGCTCTCCGCCAAGCTCTGGCTGGAGCCCTACCCGCAGCTCTCGCTGCGCGACCAACTGGCCAACGCCCTGTTCCGGGCCGGCGTCGAGCACGCCGACCTCGCCGTGCTCGGCGACATCCGTCGCGAGGACCTCGACCTGCGCGCGATCGCCGAGGAGCTGGCGGAGCTGGAGAAGGAGGGCCTGATCGGCTGCTGGGGCGTCAACAACTGGTCCGCCACAGCGATCCGTACCATCCGCGAGCACGCCCGCGCCGCCGGCTCGCCCGGCCCGCAGCTCGCCCAGCTCAAGTACAGCCCCTGCCGCCGCGCCGTCCCCGACGGCGAGCCCTTCGCCGAGCTGTTCGCCGAGGGCCTCTCGCTCCAGGCCTCGGACATCCTGGAGGGCGGCATCCTGGCCGGGCGCACCAGCCCCGCACGCGAGATCGGCCGTGACCCGGGCGGCATCCGCGACCGGATCACCGAGGCCGCCGGCGGGCTGGCCGCCGTCGCCGCCGACCTCGGCGCGACCCCCGCGCAGTTGTGCGTGGCCTTCGCGCTCACCCATCCCGCCACCGCCACCGTGCTGTTCGGCGCCAGCCGGATGCGGCAGCTGACCGACAACGTCGGCGCCTTGGAGCTGCTGGAGCGGGTCGGCGCCGAGCAGGTGCGCGAACTGGTCGAGCCGTACTGGGCGGACCGCGGCGTGGTCTCCCCCGAGGGGCCCTGACACCCGTGAACCCTCCCGCCGACCCCATGCCCGTCCGAACGCGCCCCGCCGAATCCCGTCCCGCCGACCTCGTGCTCGTCGACGGCGATGTGCTCACCGTCGACGCCGGCTTCAGCACCGCCCAGGCGCTGGCCGTGCGCGACGGCGTCATCACCGCCGTGGGCAGCACCGCCGCCGTGCTCGGCCACGCCGGGCCCGCCACCCGGGTGGTGGACCTGCGCGGCCGCACCGTCCTGCCCGGCATCAACGACTCGCACCTGCACGGCCACGCCTGGGGCCTCAACCGCCCGCCGCTCGCCCTCGACCTCAACTTCCCCGCCGTCCGCTCGATCGCCGACATCGTGGCGGCCGTCGCCGCGGCGGCCCGCGCCGCCGCGCCGGGGGAGTGGATCGTCGGCCGCGGCTGGGACGTCGGCTACCTCGCCGAGTGCCGCGACGGCAGCCGGACCCTGCCCGACCGTGCCGACCTGGACGCCGCCGCCCCGGACAACCCGGTCTGCCTGACCGACTTCTCCGACCACATGGCCTGGGTCAATTCGGCGGCCCTGCGCGCGGCCGGCATCGGCCCCGCCACCCAGCCCCCGCCCGGCGGCACCATCGACGCCGACCCGGCCGGCCACCCCACCGGCATCCTCCGCGAGGCCGCCCAGCGCGCCGTCCACGCGCACATCCCGCGCGCCGACGAGCACCGCCGCCGCGCGGCGATCACCGGCGCGATCAGCGCCCTGCACGCCCTCGGCACCACCAGCTACACCGAACCCGGCCTGGGGCCGGGCGGCGAGGGCATCATGGCCGGCGCCATGGGCACCGGCGCCCTGCGCAGCTACCTGGACCTCGCCCGCGGCGGCGAACTGCACGCCCGGGTCAGCCTGTTGCTGCTGCCCTCCCCGATGGGCGGCGGCCTGCCGGACGTCCGGGCCGGGCTCGCCGAACTGGCCGCACTGCCGCTGGACGACATCGACCCGCGCCGGCTCGCGGTCCTCGGCGTCAAGCTCTTCGCCGACGGCGTGCCGCCCAACCGGACCGCCTGGATGCACGACGCCTACCGGGGAGGCGGCCACGGCGCGCTGTGCGTGCACGGCGCCGCGCCCGCGCTCCAGGCCGCCGAACTCACCGCGATGATCGCCGCCGTGCACGCCGCCGGCCACCAGATCGGCGTCCACGTCACCGGTGACCGGGCGATCGACACGGTCGCCGACGCCTTTGCCGCCGCCCAGCGCGCCCACCCGCGTTCCGACGCCCGGCACTACCTCATCCACGGCGACTTCGCGACCGGACGCAGCCTCGCCCTGCTCGCCGAGCACGGCTACGGCGTCAACATGAACCCGGCGATCAAATGGACGATCTCCGACCTGATGGACGAGGTCGTCGGGACCGAACGCTCCGGGCGGATGTGGCCGGTGCGCTCCGCCCTCACGGCCGGCGTACGGCTGTGCGCCAGCTCCGACGCGCCGATCACCGAACCGGACTGGCGCCGCGGCGTCGCCTCCATGCTGCTGCGCGAGTCCAAGGCGACCGGCCGCACCAGCGGACCGCAGGAGCGCGTCGGCCTCCCCGAGGCGGTGCGCGCCTACACCTCCGCCCCGGCCGTCCAGGACTTCGCCGAGCACTGGAAGGGCACCCTCGAATCCGGCAAGGTCGCCGACCTCTGCGTCCTCGGCGGACGCCTCGCCGACACCTCCCCGCACGACCTGCCCGACCTCCCGGTCGACCTCACCCTCTTCGACGGCCGGGCGGTGCACGGCACCCTGGGACCCCGCCGGCCACCTCGGCACGCGCGGAGGGGGCCGGCGGTCGGCTGATGATCGGCTGATGACAACGGGACCGACTTTTCCGGATTACCCGCGTGCAAGCGGACTTTGTGGGACATGATCGGCCTGTGCCGAGTAACAACGTGAGTCCGAGGACCGCGATCCTGCCCGCCTCGTGGACCACCTGGTGGTTCCGCCGCTGCGAGCTGCACCTGCGCGCGGTCACCGTCGAACTGTCGTGGTGGGGCCATGAGTTCCCGGACGGCCCGCCGGACGCCGAGGACGCGCTCATCCTGCTGCGCCGCACCGCCGCCGGCCTGAAGGCGGCCGCCGGCGCCGGTCCGCAGGGGCCGGAGACCGCCGAGCTGCTGCTCCGCGCCACCGCCCCGCTGGAGGCGGCCGAGGCCTTCACCCGAAGGCCGGAACCGCAGGTCCTCCCGCTGGTCTCCCACCACTTCGCCGCCGCCGCCCGCCACCTGGCGGCCGCCCGCGAACACCTCGCCACGGTCGGCCCGAACTGAGCAGGACCGGTCCGATGCGGCGGGAGTACGGGCCGGCCGGCGGGCGGAGTCAGCCGTGTTCCGCCGAGCCGGTGAGCCGGAGTTTGCGCTGGGCCCGCTGGTAGAAGGTGGTGTGGCCGAGCCGTACGACGCGGGCGGCGGCGGGCGGCATGGTGACCGCGACGGTGTCGCCCGGTGCGACGTGGCCGACGAGGAGGCCGTCGGCCTCGATGGCGAGGTCGCCGCTGTGCGGCAGGACGTCCAGGTCGGGCCGCTCGCCGCTGGAGAGGAACACGGAGCGGTTGAACGCGGCGTGCGGGGCCACGGGGGTGACCAGTAGGCCCTCCGCGTCGGGGGAGGTCCCCGAGGGATCGGAATTCACCGGAGGGTCGGAAAGCCGTCGCTTTCAATAATCCGTCAAACGTTCGAATGATAAGGAATTCGGGCTTCCGGTCGGCGCGCGGCCGGGTGGCGGGTGTGACGCCAGTGAATTTCTCTCGAATGACGGTCCGCCGTCCGACGACTTTTTCGGATCGGAATCGGACGTACGGATTCGACGTGTGCAATGACGTGTCTGGACCGGTGTGCTCGTCGGGTGATCGCATTTAGGCAGTTCCAGGCCTTGGGGCAGGAGAGCGCCCAGGGGCTCGGGGTGACTTCGATGTCCTTCGACGGCCTCCGGCTGGCCGAAACCGGGTGCTTGCGGATCATCGATCGTCCGATTCAGAGTTCTGCTGCCTGCGCTCGCCCGTGCTAATCGACTCTGGACGTGATGGAACGGTATGGCCGATTCGGATGCTGTCGCGATCGTCGGTTTCGCCTGCCGGGTGGCGGGAGCCGACACCCCGGACGGGTTCTGGCAACTCCTGCGCGCCGGCGGCGACTCCGTCCGCGAACTCCCTGACGGCCGCCGGGCTTTGACACCGCCGGAACGCCCCGGCGGCACGGTCGCCGCCGGCGGGCCGGACCGGCCCCGGCGCGGCGGCTACCTGGACGAGGTCAGCGGCTTCGACCCGGAGTTCTTCGGCATCGGTCCGGGCGAGGCGGCGCTCATGGACCCGCAGCAGCGGCTCATGCTCGAATTGTGCTGGGAGGCCCTGGAACACGCGGGCATCCCGCCGCACGGGCTCAGCGGCGGCCCGGTCGGCGTGTTCGCCGGGGCGATCTGGGACGACTACGCCGTGCTGCTGCGCCGCGCGGGCATCGCGGCCGGGGCGCGCCAGGTGACCGGCCTGCATCGCAGCATGATCGCCAACCGGGTCTCCTACACGCTCGGCCTGCGCGGTCCCAGCATGACGGTCGACGCGGCCCAGGCGTCCTCGCTGGTCGCGGTGCACACGGCCTGTGAGAGCCTGCGGCGCGGCGAGTCCGAACTCGCCCTGGCCGGCGGCGTCAACCTCGACCTCGTCCCCGACGCCCCGGGCGAGGCGGGCAAGCTGGGCGGCCTCTCCCCGGACGGTCGGTGCTTCACCTTCGACGCCCGCGCCAACGGCTACGTGCGCGGCGAGGGCGGCGCGGTCGTCGTGCTCAAGCCGCTGGCCCGCGCGCTCGCCGACGGCGACACCGTGCACTGCGTGGTGGCGGGCAGCGCGATGAACCACGACGGCGGCGGCGCGGCGCTGACCTCGCCCGAGGTCGCGGCGCAGGAGCAGGTGATCCGCGCGGCCCACCGCCGGGCCGGGTTCCGTCCCGCCGACGTGCAGTACGTCGAACTGCACGGCACCGGAACCCCCGTGGGCGACCCGGTGGAGGCGGCGGCCCTGGGCGCCGCGCTCGGCACCGGCCGCCCGGCCGGCGCGCCGCTTCGGGTCGGCTCGGTGAAGACCAACCTCGGGCACCTGGAGGGCGCGGCGGGCATCGTCGGGCTGGTCAAGACGGTCCTCGCCATCCGGCACCGCGAGCTGCCGCGCAGCCTCAACTACGAGACCCCGAACCCCCGCATCCCGCTGGGGGAGCTCGGCCTGCGCGTCCAGGACGCGACGGGTGCCTGGCCACGGCCCGAGCGTCGGCTGGTCGCCGGGGTGAGCTCCTTCGGCATGGGCGGCACCAACTGCCACGTGGTTCTGGCGGAACGGCTCCCCGACGGGAGCGGGCCGGCCTCGGCGGCGCCCGCCGCCGGTCACGCCGAGCCGGTCGCGGACCCCCGGCTCCCGGTCCTCACCCCGCTGTCCGGCACCACCCCCGAGGCGGTGCGCGCCCAGGCGGACCGCCTGCACGACCACCTGCTGAGGCACCCCGGGGTCGAGCCGACGCACGTCGGCTGGTCGGCCGCGACCACCCGCAGCCACCTGCCCTCCCGCGCCGTCGTCCTCGCGCCCGACCGCGCGGGGCTCCTGGCCGGCCTCGACGCGCTCCGTACCGAGGGCGCCACCGGCGGCGTGGTGAGCGGTGAGGTCAAGCCCGGCCGCACCGCCTTCCTGTTCACCGGCCAGGGCAGCCAGCGCCCCGGCACCGGCCGCGAACTGTACGACCGGTTCCCGGCGTTCGCCGCCGCCTTCGAGGAGGTCTGCCGCCACCTCGATCCGCTCCTGCCGCGCCCGCTGCGCGAGGTGCTGTTCGCTCCCGAGGGCAGCCCGGAGGCGGAGTCGGTCCACCGCACCGAGTTCACCCAGCCCGCCCTGTTCGCCGTCGGGGTGGCGCTGCACCGGCTGCTGGCGCACTGGGGCGTCGTCCCCGACCTGCTGCTCGGCCACTCGATCGGCGAACTCACGGCCGCGCACCTGGCCGGCGTCCTCGACCTGCCCGACGCCTGCGCCCTGGTGGCCGCCCGCGGCCGGCTGATGCAGCAACTGCCCGCCGGTGGCGCGATGGCGGCGGTCCGCCTGGGCGAGGCCGAGGTCGCGGAGGCGCTCGCCGACCTCGGCGACCGGGTCGCGATCGCGGCCGTGAACGGGCCGGCGGCCACCGTCGTCTCCGGCGACGAGGAGGCCGTCCTCGCCCTCGCGGAGCAGTGGCGGGCCCAGGGCCACAAGGTCCGGCGCCTGCGGGTCGGCCACGCCTTCCACTCGCCGCGGATGGAGCCGATGCTCGACGCCTTCGCGGAGGTCGCGCGGGGGCTGGTCTACCGTCCGCCGACGACGCCCGTGGTGTCGAACCTGACCGGCCGCACGGCGTCCGCCGAGGAGCTGTGCTCGCCCGACCACTGGGTGCGGCAGGTGCGCGGGACGGTGCGCTTCGGGGACGGCGTCGAGCGGCTGCGCGAGGCCGGTGCGACCGTCCTGGTCGAACTGGGGCCGGACGGCAGCCTGTCCGCGCTGGCCCGGGGATGCCCGGTGCCCGAGGGCGGCGAGGCCTTCGCCACCGTCGCCACCCTGCGGGCAGGCCGGCCGGAGGCGGACGCGCTGGCCGAGACCGCCGCCCGGCTGCACACCCTGGGCGCCGCGCTCGACTGGACCGCGCTGTTCGAGGCACCGGCGCGGCGCCGGGTCGAGCTGCCCGGCTACGCGTTCCAGCGCTCCCGGCACTGGCTGCGCGCCGCCGCCCCCGAGGACGTGGTGTCCGAGGACGTCGCGTCCGAGGTCCTCGCCGCCGGGGAGTCCGCGCCCGAGACGTCCGGACCGGCTCGCGCGGCCCAGGCATCGCCGCTGGCCCGCCGGATCGCTGGGCTGCCGACGGCCGACCAGGCGCGCGTGGTGCTGGACCTGGTCCGCTCGCACGCGGCCGCCGTGCTGGGCCGCGCCACCAGGGACGCCGTCCGCGCGGACCTCGCCTACCGTGAGTCGGGACTCGACTCGCTCGCCACCGTCGAACTCCTCCAGCGGCTGTCCGCCGCGACCGGCCTCGACCTGCCCGCGAGCGCCGGCTACGACCACCCGACGCCTGCCGACCTCGCCCGCCACCTGCGCTCCCGGGCCCTCGCGCTGCCCGTGCCGGAGCGGAGGGCCGGGCGGGCCGAGCCGTCCCCGGCGGCCGACCGGGACGGAGACCCGATCGCCGTCGTCGCCATGGGGTGCCGCTTCCCCGGCGGCGCCCACACCCCCGAGCAGCTGTGGCGCCTGGCCGCCGAGGGCGTGGACGCCATCGGACCGTTTCCCCGGGACCGCGGCTGGGACCTCGGGCGGCTGCACCACCCCTCCCCGGAGCGGCTCGGCAGCACCTATGTGCGCGAGGGCGGGTTCCTCGACGGCGCGGGCGAGTTCGACGCCGAGTTCTTCGGCATCAGCCCGCGTGAGGCCCTCGCGATGGACCCGCAGCAGCGGCTGCTGCTGGAGACGTCCTGGGAGGCCCTGGAGCGCGCCGGACTCGACCCCGCCGGGCTGCGCGGCGACCGCGTCGGAGTATTCGTCGGCGCCACCGCGCAGGACTACGGCCCGCGCATGCACCAGCCCGCCGACGGCCTGGACGGCTACCTGCTCACCGGCACCACCCCGAGCGTCGCCTCCGGCCGGATCGCCTACGAGCTCGGCCTCGAAGGCCCCGCCGTCACCGTCGACACCGCCTGCTCCTCCTCGCTCGTCGCCGTGCACCTGGCCGCCCAGGCCCTGCGCAACGGCGAGTGCACGCTGGCCCTCGCGGGCGGCGCCACCGTGATGGCCGAGCCCGGGATGTTCGTCGAGTTCGCGCGGCAGCGCGGCCTCGCCCCGGACGGCCGCTGCAAGCCGTTCTCCGCCGATGCCGACGGCACGGCCTGGGCCGAGGGCGTCGGCGTCGTCCTGCTGGAGCGGCTGTCGGACGCCCGGCGCCACGGCCACCCGGTGCTCGCCCTGGTCGTCGGCTCCGCCGTCAACCAGGACGGTGCCAGCAACGGCCTCAGCGCCCCCAACGGGGCCGCCCAGCAGCGGGTGATCCGGCAGGCGCTGGGCTCCGCCGGGCTGGTACCCGGAGACGTCGACGTGGTCGAGGCCCACGGCACCGGCACCGCCCTCGGCGACCCGGTCGAGGCGCACGCGCTGCTCGCCGTCTACGGCGCCGACCGCGCCCCCGAACACCCCCTGCTGCTCGGCTCGGTGAAGTCCAACATCGGCCACACCCAGGCCGCGGCCGGGGTCGCCGGGCTGATCAAGACCGTCCTCGCGCTGCGGCACGGGCTGGTGCCCGGCGTCCTGCACCTGCGCGAGCCCTCGCCGGAGGTGCGCTGGGCGGACGGCGCGGTCACCGTGCCGACGGCCGCGACCCCGTGGCCCGCGCCCGCCGGTCCCGAACGCCCCCGAAGGGCCGGCGTCTCCTCGTTCGGCATCAGCGGCACCAACGCGCACGTCATCGTCGAGCAGGCGCCGGCCGACACCTGGCGGGCGCCGGAGGCCGAGGACGGCGGGGACCCGGACCTGCCCGTGCCGCTCACCGTCTCCGGCCGCACCGAGGCCGCGCTGCGCGCCCAGGCCGCCCGGCTGGCCCGGCACCTGGCCACCGGCGGGGCGGACGCGCCCGCCGACCGGCACGCGCTCGCCCACGCCCTGCTGCACGGCCGGACCAGGTTCGACCACACCGCCGTCGTCCTCGCCCGCACGCACGCCGAGGCGCTGAGCGGGCTGACCGCGCTCGCCCAGGGCGAGCCGGCCGACAACCTCGTCCGGGCCCAGTCCACCGCCCGCGGCGGGACCGTCCTGGTGTTCCCCGGCCAGGGCTCGCAGTGGGCCGACATGGCCGTCGAACTCCTCGACGCCTCACCCGCGTTCGCGGCCGAGCTGGACGCCTGCGCGGCGGCGCTGGCCCGCTGGACCGACTGGTCGCTGCACGACGTCCTGCGGGGCCGGCCGGGCGCGCCAGACCTGTCCCGGGTCGATGTCGTCCAGCCCGTGCTGTTCGCCGTCATGGTCGCGCTGGCCGGGCTGTGGCGGTCCGTCGGCGTCGAACCGGGGGCCGTCGTCGGCCACTCGCAGGGGGAGATCGCCGCCGCGTACGTCGCGGGCGCGCTCACCCTGGACGACGCCGCCAAGGTGGTCGCGCTGCGCAGCCGCGCCCTGCTCGGCCTGGCCGGCACCGGCGGCATGGTCTCGGTGCCACTGTCCGCCGAGGAGACCGGCGAACTGCTCGCACCCTGGGGCGGAAGCCTCGGCATCGCCGCCCGCAACGGCCCCGCCACCACCGTCGTCTCCGGGGGCGCCGACGCCCTGGACGCCTTCCTCGCCCACTGCGAGCGGGCCGACGTGCGCGCCCGCCGGATCCCGGTGGACTACGCCTCGCACTCGGCGCACGTCGAGTCGCTGCGCGAGCCGCTGCTCGCCGCGCTCGCCGACCTCGCGCCCCGCGCCCCGCGGATCGCCTTCTACTCGACCGTCACCGGAGGGCTGCTGACCGACAGCACGACGCTCGACGCCGACTACTGGTACCGCAACCTGCGCCAGGAGGTCCGCTTCGAGCCCGCCGTGCGCGCCCTGAGCGCGGACGGCCACCGGCTCTTCGTCGAGGCGAGCCCGCACCCCGTGCTGAAGATCGGAACCCAGGAGACCCTGGACGCCTGCGGCACCGGCGGCCCCGGGGGCACGGCCATCGGCACCCTGCGGCGCGACCACGGCGGCCTCGGACAGTTCCTCGCCTCCGTCGCCGAGGCGATCGTCCACGGGGCGGAGCCCGCCCCCGACGCGCTGCTCCCCGGGGGCCACCTCGGCCGACACGTCGACCTGCCCACCTACGCCTTCCAGCGCCGCCGCTACTGGCTGGCCGCCGGGTCCGAGCGGACCCGCCCCGCCGACCTCGGCCTGGACGCCGTCGACCACCCGCTGCTCGGCGCCGTCACGACGGCCCCGGACGGCACCACCCTGGTCACCGGCCGACTCTCCGCGGACGCCCAGCCCTGGCTGCCCGATCACGCGGTCACCGGCACCGTCGTGCTGCCCGGAACGGCCTTCCTCGACCTCGTGCTCCGGGCGGGCGCGCTGGCCGGCTGCCCGGGCGTCGAGGAGCTCACCCTGGAGTCCCCGCTCGTGCTGCCCGACACCGGGTGGACGCAACTGCGGGTGGCCGTCGCCCCCGCCGGCCCGGCGGGCCGGCGCGCCGTCACCGTGGACTCCCGGCCGTCCGCCCCCGAGGGCGAGCCGGACGACGAGCCCGTGGAGCGGCCCTGGACCCGGCACGCCTCCGGCGTGCTGACGGCCGCCGAGGAGCCCGTCACCGCCGGGGAACACGGAACCTGGCCGCCGGCGGGCAGCGAACCGATGGACCTCGCCGACGCCTACCACCGCCTCGACCGCCTCGGCTACGGCTACGGCCCGTGGTTCCAGGGCCTCGCCGCCGCCTGGCGCGCGGGAGACCGCCTGTACGCCGACGTCCGCCTGCCCGCCGAACCCGGCCGGGGCGACGCCGCGCACAGCGTCCATCCCGCCCTGCTCGACGCCGCGCTCCACCCGCTGCTGCTGGCGGACACCGACGCCGGGAGCGCCCACGGAGCGGCCCCACGCATCCCGTTCTCCTTCACCGACGTGCGTCTTCACGCCACCGGCGCCACCGCGCTGCGCGTCCGGCTCTCGCCCGGGCCGGACGGCACCACCGCACTCGCCGTCGAGGACCCCACCGGAGCGCCGGTCCTCACGGTCGGCGGCCTCGGCCTGCGCGAACTGCCCGCCGACCGGCTCGGTCCGGCCGGGCCCGCCCCGCGCGACGCGCTGTTCGAACTGCGGTGGACGGAACTGCCCGCCCCCGCCACCGGCGCGGACCCGGACTGCGTGGTCCTCGGCACCGACGACCTCGGCCTCGACCCGCGCGCCGTGTTCCCGGGCCTCGCCGAACTCGACGCCCGCACCGCCGCCGGGCACCCGGCGCCCGCCGTGGTGGCCGCCGCCGTGCCCGGCGCGCCCGCGGCCACCGGCGCCCCCGGCGACAACACGGCCGAGGCCGCGCACGCCGCCGCCCGCTGGGCCCTCGACACCGTCCGGGCCTGGCTGGCCGGCGACCGCCCGGACGGCGCCAGGCTGGTCGTCGTCACCCGGGGCGCCGTCGCCGTCCGACCGGGGGACGCCGTGCCGGGCGTCGGCCAGTCCCCGGTGTGGGGCCTGCTGCGCACCGCGCAGTCCGAGCACCCGGGCCGTGTCACCCTGATCGACGTCGACGACCCCGCGCGCTCCGGCCGCGCCCTGCGGGCCGCCCTCACCGCCGACGAACCCCAGCTCGCCCTGCGCGACGGGATCCCGTACGGCCCCCGGCTCGCCCCGGCCGCGGTTCCGGGCGGTGGGCGCCCGCTGGACCCGGACCGCACGGCACTGATCACGGGCGGCACCGGCACCCTCGGCGCGCTGATCGCCCGACGGCTGGTCACCGAGCACGGCCTGCGCCACCTGCTGCTGGTCAGCCGGTCCGGGCAGCGGACGGACGGCGGCGAACGGCTGCGGGCCGAACTCGCGGCGCTCGGCGCACGGGTGACGATCGCCGCGTGCGACGTCGCCCGCCGCGAGGAGCTCGCGGAGCTGATCGCGGGCATCCCGGCCGCGCACCCGCTGGGCGTCGTCGTGCACGCCGCCGGCGTCCTCGACGACGGCACGGTGGAGACCCTCGCCCCCGAACGCCTCGCCGCCGTCCTGCGCCCCAAGGTGGACGCCGCCTGGCACCTGCACGAGCTGACCCGGGACCAGGAGCTCGACGCGTTCGTCCTGTTCTCCTCCGTCACCTCCGTCACCGGCAACGCCGGGCAGGGCGCCTACACGGCCGCGAACGCCTTCCTCGATGCCCTGGCCGAGCACCGCCGCGCGGCCGGACTGCCCGGCAACGCGCTCGCCTGGGGCCTGTGGGCCGAGGGCAGCGGGATGACCCGCCACCTCGCGGCCGCCGACCTCGCCCGACTCGCGCGCGGCGGCATCGGCCTGCTGTCCACCGAGGACGGGCTCGCGCTGTTCGACGCCGCACTGCGGTGCGACCTGCCGTACGCCGTCACCGCCCGCCTCGACCGGGCGGCGCTGCGCGGCCTCGCGGCGGCCGGCACAGTGCCGCCCGTTCTCCGCGGACTGGTCCGCGCCCCGCTGCGGCACGCGGCCGCGGCGGCGAGCACGGCGGAGGCGGGCGGCGCCGGGGACGCGTCCTCCTGGGCGCGCCGGATGGCCGGGCTGCCCGAGGACCGCCGTGCCCAGGCGGTACTCGACCTCGTCCGCGGCCAGACCGCCACCGTGCTCGGCCTCGGCGAGGCGGACACCGTCGACGTTCGACGGGCCTTCCGCGAACTGGGCTTCGACTCGCTCACCGCGCTGGAACTGCGCAACCGGCTCAACACGCTCACCGGCCTGCGGCTGCCCGCCACCGTGGTGTTCGACCACCCCAGCGCCACCGCCCTCGCGGCACGGCTGACCAGGGAGGCGGTGGGCGCCCCGGCGACGGCCGCCCCGGCACCCGCGGCCGTCCCGGCGGACGACGACCCGGTCGTGATCGTCGGCATGGGCTGCCGCTACCCCGGTGGCGTCGCCGGGCCCGAGGACCTCTGGCGCCTCGTCGCCCAGGAGACCGACGCGGTCGGCGGCTTCCCGACCGACCGCGGCTGGGACGCCGACGCCCTGTACGACCCGGACCCGTCCCGCCCCGGCACGGTGTACACCCGGCACGGCGCCTTCCTCTACGACTCCGGCGACTTCGACGCCGAGTTCTTCGGGATGTCACCGCGGGAGACCCGTGCGACGGACCCGCAGCAGCGCCTGCTGCTGGAGACCTCCTGGGAGGCGCTGGAGCACGCGGGCATCGACCCGAGCACCCTGCGCGGCTCCCGGACCGGCGTCTTCACCGGCGTCATGCACCACGACTACGCCTCCCGCCTCCACCGGGCCCCGGACGGCTACGAGGGCCTGCTGCTCGCCGGCAGCGTCGGGAGCGTCGTCTCGGGCCGGGTGGCGTACTCGCTGGGGCTGGAGGGTCCGGCGGTCAGTATCGACACGGCGTGCTCGTCGTCGCTGGTCGCGCTGCATCTGGCGGCGAACGCGCTGCGCTCGGGGGAGTGCGACCTGGCGCTCGCGGGCGGGGTGACCGTGATGTCGACGCCGCACGTGTTCGTGGAGTTCGCCCGCCAGCGCGGTTTGGCGGCGGACGGCCGGTGCAAGCCGTTCGCGGCGGGCGCGGACGGGACCGGCTGGGGCGAGGGCGTGGGCCTGCTGGTGGTCGAGCGGTTGTCGGACGCGGTGCGCAACGGGCATCGGGTGCTGGCGGTGGTGCGGGGCAGTGCGGTGAACCAGGACGGTGCGTCGAACGGGTTGACGGCGCCGAACGGTCCGTCGCAGGAGCGGGTGATCCGGCAGGCGCTGGCCAACGCGGGTCTGACCACGGCGGACGTGGACGTGGTGGAGGCGCACGGGACGGGGACGACGCTGGGTGACCCGATCGAGGCGCAGGCGCTGCTGGCGACGTACGGTCAGGGTCGGCCGGCCGACCGGCCGCTGCGGCTGGGGTCGGTGAAGTCGAACATCGGTCACACGCAGGCGGCGGCGGGTGTGGCGGGTGTGATCAAGATGGTGATGGCGTTGCGGCACGGTGTGCTGCCGAAGTCGCTGCATGTGGACGCGCCGTCGCCGCACGTGGACTGGTCGGCGGGTGCGGTCGAGCTGCTGGCGGAGTCGGTGGAGTGGCCGGAGACCGGGTGGCCGCGTCGGGCGGGGGTGTCCTCGTTCGGGATCAGCGGCACCAACGCCCACGTGATCATCGAGCAGCCGGTTCCCGTCGACCACGAGCGCGTTCCGACGGAGCTGGTGACGACCGCCGGAACGGGCGGGGTGGTGCCGTGGGTGGTGTCGGCGCGGTCGGATGCGGCGCTGCGTGTGCAGGTGGAGCGGTTGCGGGAGTGGGCGGTGGCGCACCCCGGAGTGGACCCGGTGGATGTCGGCCGGTCGTTGGTGGCGGGTCGCGCGGTGTTCGAGCACCGGGCAGTGGTCGCCGGTCATTCGGTGGCCCAACTCGTGGACCGGCTCGGAGAGTGGGGGACGGATTCCCTGCTGTCGGCGGGACGCGCCGAAGAGTCGGGTGCGGTGTTCGTGTTCCCGGGTCAGGGGTCGCAGTGGGCCGGGATGGCCGTCGAACTCCTCGACGCATCACCGGTGTTCGCCGCCGCGATCGATGAGTGTGCGGGGGTGATGGACGCGCTGACGGACTGGTCGTTGCTGGAGGTGTTGCGGGACGGTTCGGGGGCGCTGCTGGAGCGCGTCGACGTGGTGCAGCCGGTGCTGTTCGCGGTGATGGTGGGTTTGGCGCGGTGGTGGGAGTCGTGTGGGGTGCGGCCTGTGGCGGTGATCGGGCATTCGCAGGGGGAGATCGCCGCCGCCCATGTGGCGGGGCTGTTGTCCCTGGAGGACGCGGTCCAGCTCGTGGTGCTGCGCAGCCGGGCGCTGCGTGGGGTGACGGGCGGGGGGATGCTGTCCGTGGGTCTCGGTGCGGAGCGTGCTGCTGAACTGGCTTCCGGGGATGGTCGGTTGTCGTTGGCGGCGGTGAACGGGCCGTCGAGTGTGGTGCTGTCCGGGGAGATCGAGGCGCTGACCTCGGTGGTGGAGCGGTGTGAGCGTGACGGGGTGCGGGCGCGGTGGATTCCGGTGGATTACGCCTCGCATTCGGCGTACATGGACGCGGTGCGCGAGGAGGTCGTCGAACTCTCCTCGGGTGTGCGTCCGTTGGCGGGGCGGGTGGCGATGTTCTCGACGGTGACCGGCGAAGTGGTCGACGAGCCGGACCGGTTGGCGGGTTCGTACTGGTTCGACAACCTGCGCGGCACTGTCCGCCTGGACGCGGCGGTGCGGGCCGCGGTCGCCGCCGGGCACACCACGTTCGTGGAGTGCAGTCCGCACCCCGGGCTGGTCGTTCCGGTCGCGGACCAGTTGGAAGAGGTTCCCGGTGCCGTGGTCCTGGAGACCCTGCGCCGTCATGAGGGTGGTCCTGAGCGGCTGGTGACGGCGTTGTCGGCGGCCTTCGTCGCGGGCCTGCCCGTCGACTGGACCACCCTGCTCCCCACCGGCCGGCACGTCGACCTGCCGACCTACGCCTTCCAGCACCGCCGCTACTGGCTCGACGCCCCGCCCGTCGCGGGCGCCGCGCACGACCTCGGTCTCGTGGCGGCCGGCCACCCGCTGCTGGGCGCCGCCGTACGCTCGCCGGAGGACGGCGGCCTGTCGTTCACCGGACGGTTGTCCGTGCCCGCCCACCCCTGGCTCGCCGACCACGCCGTGCACGGGACGGTCCTCGTGCCGGGCACCGCCTTCCTCGACCTCGCGGCCTGGGCCGGCGCCGAGGCCGACTGCCCGGTGGTCGACGAACTCACCCTGCACGAGCCTCTCGTGCTGCCCGAACAGGCTGGAGTACGACTGCACGTGGCACTCGCCGCTCCCGACGCGACCGGTGTCCGGGCCCTTGCCGTCCACTCCCGGCCCGAGGGCGCCCCCGAGGACGAGCCGTGGACCCGACACGCCACCGGCAGTCTCTCCTCCACTCCGCCGCAGGTCGTCGCCGACGTCCTCCTGCCGTGGCCGCCTCCGCACACGGAGGCCGTCGACACCACCACGCTCTACGAGCGCCTGGCCGAGTCCGGCTACGACTACGGCCCCGTCTTCCAGGGCCTGCGGGCCGCCTGGCGGCACGGCGACGACCTGTTCGCCGAGATCGAGCTCCCGCACGGCCCGGACGAGCCGACCCAGCAGGAGCACGGCTACCACCTGCACCCCGCGCTCCTGGACGCCGCCCTGCACCTCACCGCGCTGGACGCGGTGGAGACCTCGGGCAGCACCCTGCTGCCCTTCGCCTGGGCGGGAACGACCAGGGAACCGACCGCCGAGCCCGTCACCGCCCTGCGGGTGCGGCTGCGGCGCACCGGCGGCGAGTCGGTGTCGCTGCTGGCCACCGACCGCAGTGGCTCGCCGGTGGTGCGCGCCGAGTCGCTCGTACTGCGGCCGCTGGCCCCCGGGGGGATCGCCGGCCGGGCCGCCGCCGAGCCGGCCTGGCTGCACCGGGTGGACTGGACGGAGACGTCCCTGCCGGAGGCGGAGCCCGACCCGCGGCAGCGCTGGGCGCTGCTCGGCGCGCCGTCACCTGGCCGGCCGGCCCACCCTGACCACGGCCTGCCCGCCCACCCCGACCCGGCTGCGGCCGCCGAGGCCGGGACCGACGTCGCCGTCCTTCCCTGCCCGCCTGCGGACGGCACCGGGCCCGCCGCCGTCCCGGCCGCCGTTCACACCGTCCTCGGTGTCCTCCGCGGCTGGCTCGCCGAGGAGCGCCTCGCCGCCGCCCGCCTGGTGGTCGTCACCCGGGGCGCCATCGCCTCCGACCCGTCCGAGGACGTCCCCGAACCGGCGCACGCAGCGGTCTGGGGCCTCCTGCGCAGTGCCCAGACCGAGCATCCGGGCCGCTTCGTCCTTGTCGACCTCGACCACGACCCGCACCGGGCCGCCCCCTCGTTCCCCGTGGACCTGCTGCGCGCCGTCCTGGCGTCCGGTGAGGCCCAGGCGATCGTCCGCGACGGCACCGTGCTGACCCCGCGCCTGGTCCGCGCCGACGCCGGACCGGCCCTGGTGCTCCCGGACGGGCCCGCACCCTGGCGCGTCGAGTCCGGCCCGCGGCACACCATCGACGCCCTCGCCGTCGTCGATCACCCGGCCGCGGCCGAACCGCTCGCCGCCGGGCAGGTCAGGGTCGCGGTGCGCGCGGCCGGCGTGAACTTCCGCGACGCACTGATCGCACTCGGCATGTACCCCGGCCGGGCCGTCGTCGGCGCCGAGGCGGCGGGCGTCGTGACCGAGGTCGGACCGGGCGTCACCGCGCTCACGCCGGGCGACCGGGTGATGGGCCTGTTCGACGGCGCCTTCGGTCCGCTGGCCGTCACCGACCACCGCCTGCTGGCCCGGGTACCCGCCGGCTGGTCGTACGCCCGGGCGGCCTCCGTGCCGGTGGTCTTCCTGACCGCCCTGTACGGGCTGCGCGACCTCGGCGGACTGCGGCCCGGCGAGACCGTCCTCGTCCACGCGGCGGCCGGCGGCGTGGGCATGGCCGCCGTCCAGCTCGCCCGGCACTGGGGCGCCACGGTCCTCGCCACCGCGAGCAGCGCGAAGTGGCCGGTGGTGCGTGGGCTCGGCGTGCCCGAGGACCGGATCGCCTCCTCCCGCGACACCGGCTTCGAACGGCGCTTCGCCGGGGCCACCGACGGCCGGGGCGTCGACGTCGTCCTGAACTCGCTGGCCGGGGAGTTCGTGGACGCCTCGCTGCGCCTGCTCGCGGACGGCGGCCGGTTCGTCGAGATGGGCAAGACGGACGTGCGCGGCCGGGAGGCCGTCGCGGCCGACCGCCCGGACGTCCGGTACCGGGCGTTCGACCTCATCGACGCGGGGCCGGACCGGATCGCCGAACTGTTCGCCGAACTCGTGGAGCTCTTCGAGGCGGGCGCCCTGGACCCGTTGCCCGTCCGCACCTTCGACCTGCGCCATGCCCGCGAGGCGGTGCGTTTCGTCAGTCGCGCCCGGCACATCGGCAAGGTCGTGCTGACCCTGCCCCAACCGCTCGCCGACGACGGGACGGTCCTGATCACCGGCGGTACCGGCACCCTCGGCCGCCACCTCGCCCAGCACCTGGTCACCCGGCACGGCGTCCGGCACCTCCTGCTGCTCGGTCGGCGCGGTGCGGACGCCCCCGGTGCGGCCGCCCTGGCCGCCGAACTCGCCGAGCTGGGCGCCGAGGTGCGCATCGAGGCCTGCGACGCGGCCGACCGCGAGGCCCTCGCCCGGGTGCTCGCCGCGATCCCCGCCGAGCACCCGCTCACCGCCGTCGTCCACGCCGCCGGCGTGCTCGACGACGGCCTGGTCGACGCGCTGACGCCGGAGCAGGTCGACCGTGTCCTGCGCGCCAAGGCCGAGACCGCCGCCCACCTGCACGACCTCACGCGGGACACCGAGCTGTCCGCCTTCGTGCTGTACTCCTCGGCCGCCGGCGTCCTCGGCACCCCCGGCCAGGCCGCCTACGCCGCGGCCAACGGCTACCTCGACGGCCTCGCGCAGCACCGCCGCGCCCGCGGCCTGCCGGCCACCTCCCTGGCCTGGGGCCTGTGGGCCGAGCGCACCGGACTGACCGGCCACCTCGGCGCGGCGGACCTGAAGCGGCTCGCCCGCGGCGGGCTGCTGCCCTTCTCGACGCCGCAGGGGCTCGCCCTGTTCGACGCCGCGTGGCAGCGCCCCGAGGCGGCACTCGTCCCGGCAAGGCTGGACCTCGCCGCGCTGCGGGCCACCACCGGCCCCGTGCCGCCACTGCTGCGGGCGCTCGCCGGTCCGGCGTCCCCGCGCCGCACGGCGGCCGCCGACGGCGCCCTGCCGTGGGCCCGGCGACTGGCCGGTGCCTCGCCCGAGGAGCGCGTCGACCTGGCGCTGCGCCTGGTGCGGACCGAGGCGGCCGTGGTGCTCGGCCACGACTCGGCGGAGACCGTGCGCCCCGGGACGGCCTTCAAGGAGCTGGGCTTCGACTCGCTGACCGGTGTCGAGCTGCGCAACCGGCTCAACGGCGCCACCGGTCTGCGGCTGCCGTCCACCCTGGTCTTCGACCACCCGACGCCGCTGCGGCTCGCGGGCTTCCTCGCCGCGGCCGCCCAGGGCGGGACGGCGTCCGCCGAGGCGCCGGCCGCCGCGAGCACGGCGGTCCGCGCCGACGAACCGGTGGCGATCGTCGCGATGGGCTGCCGCTTCCCGGGCGGTGTCGCGTCGCCCGAGGACCTCTGGGAGCTGGTGGTCGCCGGGGGCGATGCGATCGGTGACTTCCCGGGCGACCGGGGGTGGGACGTGGCGGGGCTCTTCGACCCCGATCCGGAGGCGTCCGGGAAGAGCTATGTGCGCCGGGGTGGATTCCTGTCCGGTGTGGCCGACTTCGACTCCGAATTCTTCGGGATCTCGCCGCGCGAGGCGCTGGCGATGGACCCGCAGCAGCGCCTGCTGCTGGAGACGGCGTGGGAGACCTTCGAGCGGGCCGGGATCGACCCGCGGTCGCTGCGCGGCAGCCGGACCGGCGTCTTCGCGGGGATGGCCGGGCACGACTACGCGACGGGTGGGATGCCGTCCAGCGTCGAAGGGCACGTGCTGACCGGCAACGCCACGAGCGTCGCGTCGGGCCGCGTCGCCTACACGTTCGGGCTGGAAGGCCCGGCGTTGACGGTGGACACGGCGTGCTCGTCGTCGCTGGTCGCGCTGCATCTGGCGGCGAACGCGCTGCGCGCGGGGGAGTGCGACCTCGCCCTGGCCGGCGGGGTGACGGCGATGTCCACGCCGGACTTCTTCGTCGAGTTCTCCCGCCAGCGCGGTCTGGCACCGGACGGGCGGAGTAAGGCCTTCGCCGCGACGGCCGACGGCATGGGGGCGGCGGAGGGCGTGGGTCTGCTGCTGGTGGAGCGGTTGTCGGACGCGGTGCGCAACGGGCACCGGGTGCTGGCGGTGGTGCGGGGCAGTGCGGTGAACCAGGACGGTGCGTCGAACGGGTTGAC
The DNA here is from genome assembly GCF_042887135.1 of Kitasatospora sp. NPDC057965. Classification (NCBI taxonomy): domain Bacteria; kingdom Bacillati; phylum Actinomycetota; class Actinomycetes; order Kitasatosporales; family Streptomycetaceae; genus Kitasatospora; species Kitasatospora sp. NPDC057965. The sequence continues at coordinate 177,067 of NZ_JBHVPZ010000005.1, read as the reverse complement.
GGCGCCGAACGGTCCTTCGCAGGAGCGGGTGATCCGGGCGGCTCTGGCGAGCGGGGGGCTGGCTCCGGCGGACGTGGACGTGGTGGAGGCGCACGGGACGGGCACCGCGCTGGGTGACCCGATCGAGGCTCAGGCGCTTCAGGCGGCGTACGGGCGTGAGCGGGCCGGTGAGCCGCTGTGGCTGGGGTCGGTGAAGTCGAACATCGGTCACACGCAGGCGGCGGCGGGTGTGGCGGGTGTGATCAAGATGGTGATGGCGTTGCGGCACGGTGTGCTGCCGAAGTCGCTGCACGTGGACGCGCCCTCGTCGCACGTGGACTGGTCGGCGGGTGCGGTCGAGCTGTTGACGGACGAGGTGCCGTGGCCGGAGACCGGTCGGCGGCGTCGGGCCGGGGTGTCCTCGTTCGGGATCAGTGGCACCAATGCCCACGTGATCCTGGAGGAGGCGCCGGAGGCGGAGGCCCCGGCACCGGCGGAGGCGGTCGGCGGGGTGGTGCCGTGGGTGCTGTCGGCGGGCTCCGAGGCCGCGCTGCGTGCGCAGGTGGAGCGGTTGCGCGGTTGGGTGGCCGATCGTCCTGAGGTCGATCCGGTGGCGGTGGCGCGGACGCTCGCCTCGGGCCGGGCGGCGCTGGAGCACCGGGTGGTGGTGGCCGGTCGTTCGGTGGCGGAGCTGGTGGACCGGCTGGGTGAGCCGGCCGGGGGCGGGGCGGCTGCTGTGTCGGGGTCGGGTGCGGTGTTCGTGTTCCCGGGGCAGGGGTCGCAGTGGGCGGGGATGGCGGCTGAACTGCTGGTCTCCAGTCCGGTGTTCGCGGCTGCTGTGGAGGAGTGTGCGGGGGTGATGGACGCGCTGACGGACTGGTCGCTGTTGGAGGTGTTGCGGGACGGTTCGGGGGCGCTGCTGGAGCGGGTCGATGTGGTGCAGCCGGTGTTGTTCGCGGTGATGGTGGGGCTTGCGCGGTGGTGGGAGTCGTGTGGGGTTCGGCCTGTGGCGGTGATCGGGCATTCGCAGGGGGAGATCGCCGCCGCGCACGTGGCCGGGTTGCTCACTCTTGAGGATGCGGTGCGGGTGGTGGTGCTGCGGAGCCGGGCGCTGCGTGGGGTGACGGGTGGCGGGATGCTGTCCGTCGGTCTTGGTGCGGAGCGTGCTGCTGAACTGGTGGCCGGGGATGGTCGGTTGTCGTTGGCGGCGGTGAACGGGCCGTCGAGTGTGGTGCTGTCCGGGGAGATCGAGGCGCTGGCCGCGGTGGTGGAGCGGTGTGAGCGTGACGGGGTGCGGGCGCGGTGGATTCCGGTGGACTACGCCTCGCATTCGGCGTACATGGACGCGGTGCGCGAGGAGGTCGTCGAACTCTCCTCGGGTGTGCGTCCGTTGGCGGGTCGGGTGGCGATGTTCTCGACGGTGACCGGCGAAGCCGTTGACTCTCCGGACCGGTTGGCGGGTTCGTACTGGTTCGACAATCTGCGCGGCACTGTCCGCCTGGACGCGGCGGTGCGGGCGGCCGTCGCGGAGGGGTACACCACGTTCGTGGAGTGCAGTCCGCACCCCGGGCTGGTCGTTCCGGTCGCGGACCAGTTGGAAGAGGTTCCCGGTGCCGTGGTCCTGGAGACCCTGCGCCGTCATGAGGGCGGCCCCGAGCGGCTGGTGACGGCGCTGTCGGCGGCCTTCGTCGCGGGCCTTCCCGTCGACTGGACCACCCAGCTCCCCGCCGGTCCCCAGGCAGACCTGCCGACCTACCCGTTCCAGCGCGAGCGCTACTGGGTGACGGCTGCCGACGCGGGGTCCTCCGGTGCCGGCCGTGGCCAACTCGCCGTCGACCACCCGGTCCTGGGAGCCGCCGTCGAGTTGGCGGACGGTTCCGGGACGGTCCTGACCGGTCGGCTCTCCACCGTCACCCACCCATGGCTCGCCGACCACGCCGTACTCGGCACCGTCATCGTCCCCGGCACGGTGTTCGTGGAGCTCGCACTGCGCGCCGGAGACCGGGTCGGCCACGGCGAGATCGAGGAACTCACCCTGCCCGCACCGCTGGTGCTGCCCGAGACGGGCGGCGTTCAGCTCCAGGTCTCCGTCGGTGCGCCGGACGAGTCCGGAGCCCGTGCCATCGGCATCCACTCCCGGCCCGAGCACGCGCCCGCCGACCAGCCCTGGACCCGGCACGCCACCGGCACACTGGTCGCCCCGGACGAGAGGGCCGAGATCGGCGCGCCGGACCTCACCGCCTGGCCGCCGCCGGGTGCCGCACCCGTCGCGACCGACGGCACGTACGAGCGGCTGGGCGCTGCCGGCTTCGACTACGGACCGGTGTTCCAGGGCCTGCGAGCCGCCTGGCGGCGCGGCGACGAACTCCTCGCCGAGGTCGAACTCCCGGCGGAGGCCGACGCGCAGACCGGCCGTTTCGAGCTGCACCCCGCTCTGCTGGACGCCGCCCTCCACGTGCTGGCGGAAGCCCGCGAGCCGGGCGGGCCGAAGGATCCCGACCCGACGGTCGGGGCGCGGGTGGCCTTCGCCTGGCGCGGCGTCCGGTCGGCCGCCGGGCCGAGGCCGGCCGCAGGGACCTCCCGCCTGCGCGTCCGGCTGTCGCCCACCGGGGCCGACGCGGTGTCGCTGCACTTGGCGGACGAGACGGGCACGGGTGTCGCGTCGGTGGCGGAGCTCACCGTCCGCCCGGTCACGGCGGAGCAGCTGCGCCCGGCCGGTCCGTCGCACCGCGACGCGCTGTTCCGGGTGGAGTGGCGGGCGGTCGAGCCCGGCCCGGCGGAGCTGCCGCCGTGGGCCCTGCTCGGCCTGGTCGGCGCGGATGCGCCCGGCGTGGCCGCGCGCCTGGCCGAGCAGCACCATCCGGCTGCCCTCTTCGAGGACCTGGCCGCGGCCGCGGCGGCCGACGGGCCGGTGCCCGCCACGGTCGTGCTGCCCCTCCCGTTGGCGCCCGAGGCCGGGGAGGACGTCCCCGCCCGGACCCGCAGGCTGCTGGGCTCGGTGCTCGGCCTGCTCCAGGCCTGGCTGGCGCACGACCGCTTCGACGGCGCCCGCTTGGTCGTCGCGACGACCGGTGCGCTCGCCGCCCGTGCGGACGAGCCGGTCGCCGATGTCGCGGCCGCCGCCGTCTGGGGCCTGGTGCGCTCGGCGCAGTCGGAGCACCCCGGCCGCTTCACCCTGCTCGACCTCGACGGCGACGAGGCCTCGCTCATCCGGTGGCCGCTGGCACTCGCCGTGTCGGAACCGCAACTGGCCCTCCGCGAGGGGACCTTGCTGGTGCCCCGGCTGGTCCGCGCGACCCCGCCGCCGGCCGCCGACCGCGTGTTCGACCCGGAGGGAACCGTCCTGGTCACCGGCGCCACCGGCGGTCTGGGCGCGCTCGTGGCACGGCACCTGGTGACCGGCCACGGCGTGCGCCGGCTCCTGCTGCTGTCGCGCCGCGGCACCGCCGCGCCGGACGCCGCCGCGCTCCTCGCCGACCTCGCCGAGCTGGGCGCCGAGGCCACCCTGCTGGCCTGCGACCTGGCCGACCGCGACGCCCTGACGGAGGCGCTGGCGCGGGTGCCCGACGCGCACCCGCTGACCGGCGTGGTCCACACCGCGGGCATCGTCGACGACGGACTGGTCGAGGCCCTGACAGCCGGCCACCTGGACCGGTCGCTCCGCCCGAAGGCCGACGGGGCGTACCACCTGCACGAGCTCACCCGGGACGCCAAGCTCGCCGCCTTCGTGCTCTTCTCCTCCGGAGCGACCACCTTCGGCGGCCCGGGCCAGGGCAACTACGCCGCCGCCAACGCCTTCCTGGACGGCCTCGCGCAGCACCGCCGGGCTCTCGGCCTGCCGGCGATCTCGCTCGCCTGGGGCCTGTGGGCCGGCACACGGGGCATGGGCGGGCGGCTGAGCGAGGCCGACCTCGCCCGGTGGGCGCGGACCGGCGCGGTCGCGATGCCGGCCGAGGAGGCGCTGAGCCTGTTCGACCTCGCGCTCGCCGAGCCCGGCGCGACCCTGGTGCCCGCGCACCTGGACCTCCGGGCGATCCGCGCGTGTGCGGCGGCCGCACCCGCGCTGTTCGGCGAGCTGCTGGGTGTGGCGACCCGCCGCACCGACCGGCAGTCCGGCGCGGCCCCGCTGGCCGCCCGGATCACCGCCATGGCGGCGGGCGAGCGCGAGCGGGCGCTGTTGGAGATCGTCCGGACCGAGGCCGCGGGAGCGCTGGGCCACCGGTCGGCCGACAGCGTGCACGCGACCCGGGCCTTCAAGGAGCTGGGCTTCGACTCGCTGACCGGTGTCGAGCTGCGCAACCGGCTCAACGGCGCCACCGGTCTGCGGCTGCCGTCCACCCTGGTCTTCGACCACCCGACCCCGGCCCGGCTCGCCGGCCATCTCCTGGAGCGGCTGGTCGGCGCCGCCGGACCGGACGATTCGGCGGTGGTGCCCGTGCGCACGCCGGCCGCCGGAGCGGGCACCGACGGCGATCCGGTGGTGATCGTCGGCATGGGCTGCCGCTTCCCCGGCGGGGTGGGCTCGCCCCAGGAGCTCTGGGAGCTGGTCGCCTCCGGCCGCGACGCGGTCGGCGACTTCCCGGGCGACCGGGGGTGGGACGTGGCGGGGCTCTTCGACCCCGATCCGGAGGCGTCCGGGAAGAGCTATGTGCGCCGGGGTGGATTCCTGTCCGGTGTGGCCGACTTCGACGCCGAGTTCTTCGGGATCTCGCCGCGCGAGGCGCTGGCGATGGACCCGCAGCAGCGGCTGCTGCTGGAGGCCTCCTGGGAGGCGGTCGAGCGCGCCGGCATCGACCCCGGTTCGCTGCGCGGCAGCCGGACCGGGATCTTCGCCGGCGTCATCGACAACGACTACGGCTCGCGTCTCGACCGCGTCCCGGAAGAGGTCGAGGGCTACGTCGGCTACGGCAGCGCGAGCAGCATCGCCTCCGGCCGGGTGGCGTACTCGCTGGGGCTGGAGGGTCCGGCGGTCAGTATCGACACGGCGTGCTCGTCGTCGCTGGTCGCGCTGCATCTGGCGGCGAACGCGCTGCGCTCGGGGGAGTGCGACCTGGCGCTCGCGGGCGGGGTGACCGTGATGTCGACGCCCGAGTTCTTCGTCGAGTTCTCGCGGCAGCGCGGGCTGTCCGCGGACGGCCGTTGCAAGGCGTTCTCGGAGGCGGCCGACGGCATGGGCGCCGGCGAGGGGGTCGGCCTGGTCCTGCTGGAGCGGCTCTCGGACGCACGCCGCCACGGCCACCGGGTGCTGGCGGTGGTGCGGAGCAGTGCGGTGAACCAGGACGGTGCCTCCAACGGGCTGTCCGCCCCCAACGGGCCGTCCCAGCAGCGGGTGATCCGGCAGGCGCTGGCCAACGCGGGTCTGACCACGGCGGACGTCGACGTGGTGGAGGCGCACGGGACGGGGACGACGCTGGGTGACCCGATCGAGGCTCAGGCGCTGCTGGCCACCTACGGTCAGGGTCGGCCGGCCGACCGGCCGCTGCGGCTGGGGTCGGTGAAGTCGAACATCGGCCATGCCCAGGCGGCGGCGGGTGTGGCGGGTGTGATCAAGATGGTGATGGCGTTGCGGCACGGTGTGCTGCCGAGGACGCTGCACGTGGACGCGCCCTCGTCGCACGTGGACTGGTCGGCGGGCGCGGTCGAGCTGCTGGCGGAGTCGGTGGAGTGGCCGGAGACGGGGCGGCCGCGTCGGGCCGGGGTGTCCTCGTTCGGGATCAGCGGCACCAACGCCCACGTGATTCTGGAGGCGCCGGAGGCGGAGGCTCCGATCGCGGCCGAGGCGGTCGGCGGGGTGGTGCCGTGGGTGGTGTCGGCGCGGTCGGCTGAGGCGCTGCGTGTGCAGGTGGAGCGGTTGCGGGAGTGGGCGGTGGCGCATCCCGGGGTGGACCCGGTGGATGTCGGGCGGTCGTTGGTGGCGGGTCGCGCGGTGTTCGAGCACCGGGCGGTGGTGGCCGGGCGGGATCTGGCCCAACTCGTGGACCGGCTCGGAGAGTGGGGGACGGATTCCCTGCTGTCGGCGGGACGCGCCGAAGAGTCGGGTGCGGTGTTCGTGTTCCCGGGGCAGGGGTCGCAGTGGGCCGGGATGGCCGTCGAACTCCTCGACGCATCACCGGTGTTCGCCGCTGCCGTGGAGGAGTGTGCGGGGGTGATGGACCCGCTGACGGACTGGTCGTTGCTGGAGGTGTTGCGGGACGGTTCGGGGGCGCTGCTGGAGCGGGTCGATGTGGTGCAGCCGGTGTTGTTCGCGGTGATGGTGGGTTTGGCGCGGTGGTGGGAGTCGTGTGGGGTGCGGCCGGCGGCGGTGATCGGGCACTCGCAGGGGGAGATCGCCGCCGCCCATGTGGCGGGGCTGTTGTCCCTGGAGGACGCGGTCCAGCTCGTGGTGCTGCGCAGCCGGGCGCTGCGTGGGGTGACGGGCGGGGGGATGCTGTCCGTGGGTCTCGGTGCGGAGCGTGCTGCTGAACTGGTCGCCGGGGATGGGCGGTTGTCGTTGGCGGCGGTGAACGGGCCGTCGAGTGTGGTGCTGTCCGGGGAGATCGAGGCGCTGGCCGCGGTGGTGGAGCGGTGTGAGCGTGACGGGGTGCGGGCGCGGTGGATCCCGGTGGATTACGCCTCGCATTCGGCGTACATGGACGCGGTGCGCGAGGAGGTCGTCGAACTCTCCTCGGGTGTGCGTCCGTTGGCCGGCCGGGTGGCCATGTTCTCGACGGTGACCGGCGAAGCCGTTGACTCTCCGGACCGGTTGGCGGGTTCGTACTGGTTCGACAATCTGCGGGGCACTGTCCGCCTGGACGCGGCGGTGCGGGCCGCGGTGGCCGCCGGGCACACCACGTTCGTGGAGTGCAGTCCGCACCCCGGGCTGGTCGTTCCGGTCGCGGACCAGTTGGAGGAGACTTCCGGGGCCGTGGTCCTGGAGACCCTGCGCCGTCATGAGGGTGGTCCCGAGCGGCTGGTGACGGCGTTGTCGGCGGCCTTCGTCGCGGGCCTGCCCGTCGACTGGACCACCCTGCTCCCCGCCGGCCGGCACGTCGACCTGCCGACCTACGCCTTCCAGCACCGCCGCTACTGGCTCGACCAGGGTGCCAGGGCGGGCGACCCCGCAGGGCTCGGACTGGCCGCGGCCGAGCACCCGTTGCTGGGCGCGGCGGTCAGCTCGGCGCACGACGGCACCGTGTTGTTCACCGGCCGCCTCTCCGCTGCCGCTCACCCGTGGCTCGCCGACCACGTCGTCCTGGGCACGGCGATCGTGCCGGGGACGCTCTTCGTCGAGCTGGCGGCCTGGGCGGGTGGCGAGGTGGGCAGTCCCACCGTCGAGGAGCTGACCCTGCACACCCCGCTCGTCCTGCCGGAGTCCGAGGCTCTGCGGATCCAGGTTGTCGTGGGTGCGCCGGACGAGGCCGGCGCCCGTCCGATCGGCGTCCACTCCCGGCCTGAGCAGGCGCCCGCCGACCAGCCCTGGACCCGGCACGCGGAGGGCACGCTGGTCGAGGGTGCGGACGTCGACGACGCCGGGCCCGAGTGGACGAGCTGGCCTCCGACCGGCGCCGCGCCGTTGGAGGTGGACGACTTCTACGATCGCCTGGTCGCCTCCGGGGTCGACTACGGTCCCGCCTTCCGGGGCCTGCGGGCCGTCTGGCGGCGCGGCGACGACCTCTTCGCCGAGGTCGCGCTCCTCGGCGAGCACGAGCGCGGCGCGGCCGGCTTCGTCGTCCACCCGGCCCTGCTCGACGCGGGGATCCAGGCGCTCCGCGTGGGCGCGGGCGAGGACGAGGATGTCCGGGTGGCCTTCTCCTGGCACGGTGTCCGCTTCTCCGGCACGGGTCCGGTCGGCCTGCGGGTCCAGTTGACCCCGGCAGGGGAGGGCGCGGTGTCGATGCGGGTCGCGGACGCGGAGGGCCGTCCGGTCGCGGTGGTCGAGTCGCTGACCGTGCGCCCGGTCTCCGCCGAGCAGCTGCGCGCGGCCGGCGGTGCGCACCAGGACGCGCTCCTGCGACTGACCTGGGCGGAGTGGGCCGAGGACGCGTCGAGCCGTGATACGCCCGGACGTCTCGCCGTCGTCGGTGCGGCGGAGGCCCTCGAGGGCATCGAGGCGGTGGACCGGTACGCGGACGTGGCGGCCCTCGCCGCCGCCGTCGCGGGCGGCTCGCCGGCGCCCGACACCGTCGTGCTCGCCGTGACCGGCCCGGACCCGATCGCGGCGGACCCCGACGCGGACCGGACGGGCGCGGAAGCCCGCCACCGTCGGTCCCACGCGGCGGCCCAGGTCGCGGCCTGGGCGGTCGAACCGGCGCTGGAGGACAGCAGGCTCCTGCTGGCGACCTGGCAGGCCGTCCTCACCGCGGACGGGGACCGTGTGCCGGACCCGGACCGGGCGGCCGCCTGGGGCGCCGGGTGCGCGCTTCAGGCCGCGTACCCGGACCGGATCCTGCTGGCCGACCTGGACGACGACCCGGCCTCCGCCGCCGCACTGCCCCGGGCGGTGTCCGCCGGTGTCCCGCGGCTCGCCGTGCGCGGCGGACGGCTGCTCGCCCCGTCGCTCGCCAGGGCGGCAGCTGACCGTGCGGCAGTGGAGCCGTGGGGTGCGGGAGGCGGCACGGTGCTGATCAGCGGCGCGGACGGCCCGCTGGCCGCCGCGCTGGCCGGTCACCTGGTCGCCGCCCACGGGGTCCGCCGCCTGGTCCTGCTGCCGGGCGGTGACACCGGCAGCGACACGGGCAGCGCCGCCGTGCGCCGACTGGCGGACCGGCTGGCCGAGGCGGGAGCCGAGGCCGAGGTCGTCACCTGGGCCCCTGGAGACCACGAAGGGCTGCGCGCCGCGCTGGAAGCGGCCACCGCCGGGCGCCCGGTGGCCGGCGCGCTGCTCGCGGCGGCCGGTGCGGCCTGCGAGGGCGGGGAACCGGACGTCGAAGCCGCCCTGGCCCTCTCCGGACTCTTGGCCGAGCACCGGGGCGCGTCGCTCGTGGCGGTCTCCCCGGCGAGCGGCCTGATCGGTGCCGCTCCGGAACCGCCCGCCGTCGCTGCGGCCGCCGCCTTCGCGGAGGCCTTGGCGGCCGCCCGGCACGCGGACGGCCTGCCCGCCGCCGCGCTCGCCTGGGGGCCCGTCGGATTCGGTGGATCCGGGGTCGAACTCCAGGCAGGACTACTGGAGTTGACGGATGACGAGGCGCTGGTGCTGTTCGGGGAGGCCCTGCGTGCGGCCGGGCCCGGACTGGTGCTCGCCCGGCCCGACCGCGCGGCCCTGCGGACCCGCCCGGAGGCCGTGCGCGCTCCGCTGCGGCAGCTGCTCCGTGCCCTGGAGGTCCGCCGGGCGGCCGGCGGGGCCGAGACGCCCGGGGCCCCGGACACCGAAGCGCTGCGACGGCGGCTGGCGGCGCTGTCCGAGGAGGAGCGTGAACGCGAACTGGTCACGCTCGTCAGGACCTTGGCGGCCGCCGTGCTCGGACACCCGGGCGCCGACGAGGTCGGGCCCGAGCGGGCGTTCAAGGAGGTCGGCTTCGACTCGCTGATGGCGGTCGAGCTGCGGAAGCGCCTGATGCGCGCGACCGGGGTGCACCTGCGCTCGACGCTGGTGTTCGACTTCCCGAGCCCGGTGAGCCTGGCCCGCCACGTGCTGGAGCGCCTCGCCGAGGACTCCTCGGAGGCCACCCCGGTGCTCGCCGACCTGGACCGGCTGCACGAGGCGCTGCCGGCGGTCCTGGCCGAGGACGGCGCCCGTGACCGGATCGCCGAACGCCTGCGCGAGCTGCTGGCGCTGTGCGGAGCACCGGACGACGCGGTCGACGGGAGCGACGCGGACGACCTCGGCTCCGCCACCGACGACGAGCTGTTCTCGCTCGTCGACCAGGGGTTCGAGTGATGCCGCGGATCCACCCGGGCCCGCCGCCGGACGAACACCAGGGCCGGCACCACCACCAGACCAGCGACAACGACCGTTCGATCGAGGAGTCGGAGTAGACGTGGCCGAGTCGGAAGAGAAGCTGCGGTCCTACCTCAAGCGGGCCGTCGCCGATGCGCGGGACGCGCACCGGCGGGTACGGGAGCTGGAGGAGCAGGGCCGCGAGCCGATCGCGATCGTGGGCATGGCCTGTCGCTTCCCGGGCGGGCTGTCGACGCCGGAGCAGCTGTGGGAGTTCGTGGCGGGCGGCGGCGACGCGATCGGCGCCTTCCCGACCGACCGGGGCTGGGACCTGGAGGCCCTGTACGACCCCGACCCCGACGCCCCCGGCACGGCGTACGTCCGTGAGGGCGGATTCCTCTACGACGCCGCCGACTTCGACGCGGGCTTCTTCGGGATCTCGCCGCGTGAGGCGCTGGCGATGGATCCGCAGCAGCGGCTGCTGCTGGAGATCTCCTGGGAGGCCGTCGAGCGTACCGGCATCGACCCGAGCACCCTGCGCGGCAGCCGCACCGGGGTGTACACCGGGATCAACTGGCTCGACTACACCACCGTCCTCGCGCGGACGGCCAAGGGCCGGGACGGGACGCTGGGCATGGCCAACGCCGCCAGCCTCCTCGCGGGCCGGGTGTCCTACGTCCTCGGCCTGGAGGGGCCGGCGGTGACGGTGGACACGGCGTGCTCCTCGGCGCTGGTCGCGCTGCACCTGGCGGTCGGCGCACTGCGCGCGGGGGAGTGCGACCTCGCGCTCGCCGGCGGCGCCACCGTGATGTGCACCCCGGAGACGTTCGTCAACTTCAGCCGACAGCGCGGCCTCGCCCCGGACGGCCGCTGCAAGCCGTTCTCGGCGGCGGCCGACGGCTTCAGCCCCGCGGACGGCGCGGGCCTGCTGGTCGTCGAGCGGCTCTCGGACGCGCGCCGCAACGGACACCCCGTCCTCGCCGTGGTGCGGGGCAGTGCGGTGAACCAGGACGGTGCGTCCAACGGCCTGACGGCGCCGAACGGCCCGTCGCAGGAACGGGTGATCCGCCAGGCCCTGGAGGCCGCCGGCCTGGCCGCGCGCGACGTGGACACGGTGGAGGCGCACGGCACCGGCACGCCGCTGGGTGACCCGATCGAGGCGCAGGCGCTGCTGGCGACGTACGGGCGGGGCCGTCCTGCCGACCGGCCGCTCTGGCTCGGTTCGGTGAAGTCCAACATCGGGCACACCCAGGCGGCGGCGGGTGTGGCGGGTGTGATCAAGACGGTGATGGCGCTGCGGCACCAGGAACTGCCGCGCACCCTGCACATCGACGCCCCCTCGCCGAACATCGACTGGGAGACCGGCAACGTCCGGCTGCTGACCGAGCCGGTGGCCTGGCCGCGCTCGGACCGGCCGCGCCGGGCCGCCGTCTCATCGTTCGGCGCGAGCGGCACCAATGCGCATGTGGTGCTGGAGGATGCGCCGGAGGAGGAGGACCGGGCGGCGGCCGAGGCGGTCGGCGGGGTGGTGCCGTGGGTGCTGTCGGCGCGGTCGGACGCGGCGCTGCGGGAGCAGGTGGAGCGGCTGCGGGAGTGGGCGGTGGCGCATCCCGGGGTGGACCCGGTGGATGTCGGCCGGTCGTTGGTGGCGGGTCGCGCGGTGTTCGAGCACCGGGCAGTGGTCGCCGGTCGTTCGGTGGCGGAGCTGGTGAGCCGGCTGGGCGGGGTGGCCGACGGTGAGTCGGTTGCCGCGTCGGGGTCGGGTGCGGTGTTCGTGTTCCCGGGGCAGGGGTCGCAGTGGGCGGGGATGGCGGTTGAGCTCCTCGACGGCTCACCGGTGTTCGCCGCTGCCGTGGAGGAGTGTGCGGGGGTGATGGACGCGCTGACGGACTGGTCGTTGCTGGAGGTGTTGCGGGACGGTTCGGGCGGGTTGCTGGAGCGGGTCGATGTGGTGCAGCCGGTGTTGTTCGCGGTGATGGTGGGTTTGGCGCGGTGGTGGGAGTCGTGTGGGGTGCGGCCGGCGGCGGTGATCGGGCATTCGCAGGGGGAGATCGCCGCTGCCCATGTGGCGGGGCTGTTGTCCCTGGAGGACGCGGTCCAGCTCGTGGTGCTGCGCAGCCGGGCGCTGCGTGGGGTGACGGGTGGCGGGATGCTGTCCGTCGGTCTTGGTGCGGAGCGTGCTGCTGAACTGGTCGCCGGGGATGGGCGGTTGTCGTTGGCGGCGGTGAACGGGCCGTCGAGTGTGGTGCTGTCCGGGGAGATCGAGGCGCTGACCTCGGTGGCCGAACAGTGTGAGCGTGACGGGGTGCGGGCGCGGTGGATCCCGGTGGACTACGCCTCGCATTCGGCGTACATGGACGCGGTGCGCGAGGAGGTCGTCGAACTCTCCTCGGGTGTACGTCCGTTGGCCGGCCGGGTGGCGATGTTCTCGACGGTGACCGGCGAAGCCGTTGACTCTCCGGACCGGTTGGCGGGTTCGTACTGGTTCGACAACCTGCGGGGCACTGTCCGCCTGGACGCGGCGGTGCGGGCCGCGGTGGCTGCCGGGCACACCACGTTCGTGGAGTGCAGTCCGCACCCCGGGCTGGTCGTTCCGGTCGCGGACCAGCTGGAAGAGGTTCCCGGCGCCGTGGTCCTGGAGACCCTGCGCCGTCATGAGGGTGGTCCTGAGCGGCTGGTGACGGCGCTGTCGGCGGCCTTCGTCGCGGGCCTTCCCGTCGACTGGACCACCCTGCTCCCCGCCGGCCGGCACGTCGACCTGCCGACCTACGCCTTCCAACACCGCCGCTACTGGGCCGAGCCCGACCCCACGGACGTCGTCGGCGTCGGCTGGGGCCAGTCGGCCATGGAACACCCGGTGCTGGGCGCCGCCGTCGAACTGGCGGACGGCTCCGGGACGGTCCTGACCGGTCGGTTCTCCGCCGCCACCCATCCGTGGCTCGCCGACCACGCCGTACTCGGCACCGTCATCGTCCCCGGCACGGCCTTCCTCGAACTCGCCCTCCGCGCGGGGGCCGAGGCCGGCTGCCCGGTGGTCGACGAACTCACCCTGCACACCCCGCTCGTGCTGGCCGACGCCGACGACGTCCGGATCCAGGTCACCGTCGAGGACCCGGACGAGTCCGGCGCCCGCGCGATCGGCATCCACTCCCGGCCCGAGCACGCGCCCGCCGACCAGCCCTGGACCCGGCACGCCACCGGTCTGCTCACCGCCGCCCCCGAAGCGGTCGCCGAGGACCCGGCAGGCGAAGCGGCTGCCGGGCAGTGGCCCCCGCCCGGCACCCGGCCGCTCGACGCGGACGACCTCTACGAACGCGCGGCAGCGGCCGGCTTCGACTACGGCCCGCTGTTCCAGGGCCTGCGGCAGGTCTGGCGGCGCGGAAACGAGCTGTTCGCCGAAGTCGAACTCCCCGACGAGGGCGGCGCCGACGCCGACCGCTTCACACTGCACCCGGCCCTGCTCGACGCCGCCATGCACCCGATGCTGGTCCGGGAGGACGCGGACGCGCCCCTCCAGGCGGGCCTGCCGTTCTCCTGGACGGCTGTCCGGCTGGACGCCCGCCACAGCCGTGCGCTGCGGGTGCGGCTGGTGGCGGGCGCGGACGGCGCGATCTCGCTGAGCGCCCACGACGAGGACGGCCGGGCGGTCGTCTCCATCGGCTCGGTGGCCGTCCGACCCGTCTCCGCCGAGCTGCTGCGGACCACCGACGCGCCGCTCCGCGATTCCCTCTTCGAACTCCACTGGAAGGAAGCGGAGTTCGATGCCGCCTCCGGTTCCGGCCGGACCGTCGACCTGGACGACGCCCCCGCGCTCCTCGACGACTCCGAGGCCCCGCTCCCGGAGGCCGTCCTGGTGCGCGTCCCCTCCGCCGAGGACCCGGAACCCGCGCGGGCGCACGAGCTCACCGCTCGCGTCCTCGGTCTCCTGGGCCGCTGGCTGGCCGACCCCAGGACCGCCGACACCCGTCTCGTCCTGCTGACCACCGGCGCGGTCGCGGTCGGCGGGGACGAGCAGGTCGCCGACCTCGCCTCGGCCGCCGTCTGGGGGCTGGTCCGCTCCGCGCAGGCCGAGCACCCCGGGCGCTTCGTACTGGTCGACGCCGACCCCGACACCTCCGAGGAGGCCGTGCTCGCGCAGGCCGCCTCGGGCGAGGCCCAGCTCGCGCTGCGCCGCGGCACCGCTCTCCTCCCCGCCCTGGTCCGGGCCGCCGCCCGCCCCGAGGACACCGGCTTCACGCCCGCGCCCGAGGGCACCGTGCTGATCACCGGCGGCACCGGCACCCTCGGGGCCCTGCTGGCCCGCCACCTGGTCGCCGAGCGCGGCGTGCGCCGGCTGCTGCTGCTCAGCCGGCGCGGAGCGGACGCCCCCGGTGCGGCCGCCCTGGCCGCCGAACTCGCCGAGCTGGGCGCCGAGGTGCGCATCGAGGCCTGCGACGCGGCCGACCGCGAGGCCCTCGCCCGGGTGCTCGCCGCGATCCCCGCCGAGCACCCGCTCACCGCCGTCGTCCACGCCGCCGGCGTACTCGACGACGGGGTCGTCCAGGCCATGACGCCCGAACGGCTGGCCGCGGTGCTGCGCCCCAAGGCCGACGCGGCGTGGAACCTGCACCAGGCCACCCGTGACCTGGACCTGGACGCCTTCGTCCTGTTCTCCTCGGCCGCCGGCCTGATCGGCAACCCAGGGCAGAGCAACTACGCCGCCGCCAACGCCTACCTCGACGCCCTCGCCCGGCACCGCCGCGCCCACGGCCTGCCGGCGACCTCGCTGGCCTGGGGCTGGTGGGCCGACGGCAGCGAGATGACCGCGGGACTCGGCACGGCCGACCGCCGGCGGATGACGAGCCTGGGAGTCCTGCCGCTCTCCGCCGAGCAGGGCTGCGCGCTCCTCGAAGCGGCGACCAACCGTGCCGAGGCCGTACTGATGCCGGTCCGGATGGACCTCGCCGTGCTGCGCCGCGCCGACGCCGACACGGTGCCCGCGCTGCTGCGCGAGCTCGCCCGGGGCCCCCGCCGACGTCGTTCCGCGGTCGGCGGAAGGACGCGGTCGGGCGCCCTGACGGTCCGACTGGCCGGGCTGCCGGAGGCCGAGCGCCGGCAGCTGCTGCTGCGGACCGTCTGCACCCACGCCGCCGCCGTGCTCGGACACGGCGACGAGGACGGCATCGAGGAGAGCCGGGCGTTCCGGGAGCTGGGCTTCGACTCGCTCACCGGGCTCGAACTGCGCAACCGGCTGAGCGGTGCGACCGGCCTGCGCCTGCCCGCGACGCTGGTCTTCGACTACCCGACGCCGAGGCTGCTGGCCGGCCGCCTGGCCGACCTGCTCGCCGACGGCCCGGCCCCGGCCGCCGCGTCCGCCCGGCCCGTGCCGGTGGCTTCGGACGAGCCGATCGCCATCGTCGGCATGGGCTGCCGCCTCCCGGGCGGCGTGACCTCCCCGCAGGAGCTGTGGGAGCTGGTCGCCGGCGGTGTCGACGCCCTCACCGACTTCCCCGCCGACCGCGGCTGGGACATCGACCGGATCTTCGACCTCGACCCCTCGCGCCCGGGCAGCACCTATGTGCGGACCGGCGGATTCCTCGACACCGCCGCCGAGTTCGACGCGGACTTCTTCGGGATCTCGCCGCGCGAGGCGCTGGCGATGGACCCGCAGCAGCGCCTGCTGCTGGAAGCCTCCTGGGAGACCGTCGAGCATGCGGGCATCGACCCGGAGTCACTGCGCGGCAGCCGCACCGGCGTGTTCGCGGGCGCGATCTACTACGACTACGCGACCCGCCTGAACCGGGTGCCGGACGAGCTGGAGGGCTACCTCGGCAACGGCAACGTCGGGAGCGTCGCCTCGGGCCGGGTGGCCTACGCGCTCGGCCTGGAGGGCCCGGCGGTGACCGTCGACACGGCCTGCTCGTCCTCGCTGGTCACCCTGCACCTGGCCTGCCAGGCGCTGCGCGCCGGTGAGTGCGACCTGGCGCTCGCCGGCGGGGTGACCGTGATGTCCACACCCGCCGTCTTCGTCGACTTCGCCCGCCAGCGCGGTTTGGCGGCGGACGGCCGGTGCAAGCCGTTCGCGGCGGGCGCGGACGGGACCGGTTGGGGCGAGGGCGTGGGCCTGCTGCTGGTGGAGCGGTTGTCGGACGCGGTGCGCAACGGGCATCCCGTCCTCGCGGTGGTGCGGGGCAGCGCGGTGAACCAGGACGGCGCGTCGAACGGGTTGACGGCGCCGAACGGTCCGTCGCAGGAGCGGGTGATCCGGGCGGCTCTGGCGAGCGGGGGGCTGGCTCCGGCGGACGTGGATGTGGTGGAGGCGCACGGGACGGGGACGACGCTGGGCGACCCGATCGAGGCGCAGGCGCTGCTGGCGACGTACGGTCAGGACCGTCCCGGGGACCGGCCGCTGCGGCTGGGGTCGGTGAAGTCGAACATCGGTCACACGCAGGCGGCGGCGGGTGTGGCGGGTGTGATCAAGATGGTGATGGCGTTGCGGCACGGTGTGCTGCCGAAGTCGCTGCATGTGGACGCGCCGTCGCCGCACGTGGACTGGTCGGCGGGCGCGGTCGAGCTGCTGGCGGAGTCGGTGGAGTGGCCGGAGACCGGGCGGCCGCGCCGGGCCGGGGTGTCCTCGTTCGGGATCAGCGGCACCAACGCCCACGTGATCATCGAACAGGCCCCGGAACCGGCCGGCCAGGACACCCCCCGGGAGCCGGGCGTGCCCGTTCCGTGGGTGGTCTCCGCACGCACCGCGACCGGGCTGCGGGCCCAGGCGGCCCGGCTGCGCGACTGGGCCGACGAGCACCCGGAGGCCCGCATCGCGGAGGTCGCGGCCGTGCTCGCCTCGGGGCGTTCGGCCATGGCGCACCGGGCGGTGGTCCTCGGCGCAGACACCGCGGAACTGTCGGTCGGTCTGGCCGCGGTGGCGGCCGGCGAGCCCGAACCCGCAGGCGTGGTGACCGGCGCCGTGGCGCGCGGTGCGGGGCGGACGGCGCTGGTGTTCACGGGTCAGGGGGTGCGGTGCGCGGGTGTGGGGCGTGAGCTGTACGACGTGTTCCCGGTGTTCGCGGCGGCGGTGGACGAGGTGTGCGGGGCGTTCGAGGGGGTGGTGCCGTTCTCGGTGCGGGAGGTGCTGCTGGGGGAGCCCGGCGGTGCTGAGGACACGGGTGTGGTGCAGCCGGTGCTGTTCGCGTTCGAGGTGGCGTTGTACCGGTTGTGGCGTTCGTGGGTCGGGGTGCCGGAGGTGGTGCTGGGGCATTCGCTGGGCGGGATCGTGGCGGCGTACGTGGCGGGGGTGTTCTCGCTGGAGGGCGCGGTCGCCCTGGTGGCGGCGCGGGCCCGGCTGATGGCCGAACTGCCGCCGGGCGGGGCGATGCTGGCGGTGGGGGCGAGCGAGGCGCAGGTGCTGGCGCTGCTCGCGGAGCGTGCTGTGGGTGTGGTGGGGGTCGCGGCGGTGAACGGGCCGGCGTCGGTGGTGGTCTCCGGTGAGGCCGGTGCCGTGGAGGCGGTGCGGGTGCTGTGCGGGGAGCGCGGCTGGCGGTCCTCGCGGCTGGCGGTGTCGCACGCGTTCCACTCGGTGCTGATGGAGCCGGTGGTGGCACAGCTTCGGGAGGTGGTGGCGGGTATAGCCCTGTCGGAGCCGTCGATCCCGCTGGCCTCGGACGTGACGGGCCGGCTGGCGACGGCGGCCGAGGTCTGCGATCCGGAGTACTGGGTGCGTCAGGTGTGCGAGCCGGTGCGGTTCGCGGACGCGGTCGCCGCGGCCAGGTCCGAGGGTGCCTCGGTGTTCGTCGAGCTGGGCCCGGAGGCGGCACTGACCCCGATGATCGTCGAATGCACGACCGGCACGGACACCGTCGCCGTCCCCGCCCAGCAGCGGGACCGCGACCGGGTCCTGGCCCTCCGGACGGCGCTGGCCCGGCTGTTCGTCCGCGGCGGAGCGGTCGACTGGACGGCGGTGACCGGCATCGACGCGGCCACCGCCCGCCGCCGCGCCGGCGAGCTGCCGACGTACGCGTTCGAACGGCAGCGCTTCTGGCTCGACGCCGGCACCGGCGCGGGCGATGCCGCCGGCCTGGGACAGGGAGCGGTGGACCACCCGCTGCTGGGCGCGGTGGTGGGCCTCGCGGACGGCGACGGCGTGCTGTTCACCGGGCGCCTCTCGCTCGACACCCATCCGTGGCTCGCCGACCACGCGGTGCTCGACACCGTGCTGGTGCCCGGGGCCGCCTTCCTCGAACTCGCGCTGCACTCCGGCGCCCGGCTCGGCTGCCCGCACGTGGACGAACTGACGCTGGTGGCGCCGCTGGCCGTGCCGAGGACCGGGGGAGTGCAGGTCCAGGTCGCCGTCGGCGCGCCCGACCCGTCAGGCCTGCGGCCGGTCACCGTGCACGCCCGCCCCGAGCGGGCCGAAGGTCCCTCCGGGCCGGACGGCGCCTGGACGCTGCACGCCACCGGCGCGCTGACGCCCGAACAGGACTCCGGGGACACCCGGGGCGCCCGCGAACAGCAGGCGCTCGCCGTCTGGCCGCCGGCCGGCGCGGAGCCGGTCGAGGTGGACGAGCTGTACGCCGACGCGGCCGACGCCGGGGTGCGCTACGGTCCCTCCTTCCACGGGCTGCGGGCGGCCTGGCAGCGCGGCTCCGAGCTGTTCGCCGAGATCGTCCTCCCCGAGGAGGCGGCCGGCGGCCGGTTCGGCCTGCACCCGGCCCTGATCGACGCCGCCCTGCACCCGCTCGGGCTGACCGGGGTGGCGACCCGGGCGGCGACCGAGAGGGCCGAGGGGGCCGAGGACCTCGGCGCCCGGGTGAGGCTGCCGTTCTCCTGGCGCGGCGTGCGGCTGCACGCGGGCGGCGTCCGGGCGCTGAGGGTGCGCCTGCTGCCGCTGGACGCCGACACGATCGCCATCACGGCGGCGGACGCGGACGGCCGGGCCGTCCTCTCGGTCGAGACCCTGACGGTGCGCGCGCTTTCCCGGGACCAGCTGCCGACGGCCGCGGCGCCCGCCGCCGACCACCTCTTCGACCTGGCCTGGGCCGAGGCCCCGGCCGTCGAGCCGCCCGGGCGCTGGGCGGTCGTGGGCGGCGGGAGCGACCCGGAGCCGGCCGCGTTCGCGGCACGGTTCGCCGCCCCCGGGTACCCGGACCTCGCCGCGCTGGCCGCGGCGGTCGACGACGGCGCGCCACTGCCCGACGCGGTCCTGCTCGCGCCCCGGTCCGGCCAGGACCCGGCCGCCGGGCCGCAGGCCGTCCGGGCCGCTGTGCACGAGGCGCTCGCCGTCGCGCAGGCCTGGCTCGCGGACGAGCGGTTCGCCGCCGCGTGCCTGGTGGTCACGACCCGCGGCGCGCTCGCCGTGAACGGCACCGAGCCGCCCGACCCGGCAGCGGCCGCGGTGTGGGGCCTGATCCGGTCCGCGCGCTCGGAGCACCCCGACCGA
This sequence comes from Kitasatospora sp. NPDC057965, assembly GCF_042887135.1. NCBI lineage: Bacteria > Bacillati > Actinomycetota > Actinomycetes > Kitasatosporales > Streptomycetaceae > Kitasatospora > Kitasatospora sp. NPDC057965. The sequence continues at coordinate 157,814 of NZ_JBHVPZ010000005.1, read as the reverse complement.
TTCGCCCTGCTCGACCTGGAAGCGGATGCCGGGCGCCCGGACGGTACCGACCCCGCCGACGCCCGGCTCGACGCGATCGCCGCGGCCGGCGCCCTGCCCGAGGCTGCGCTGCGCGGCGCGGCCCTGCTGGTGCCCCGGCTGCGCCGGGCGCCGGCCCTCCCGGCCGCCCCCACCCCGCCGGAGCCGGCGGACGGCGGCACCGTGCTGGTCACCGGCGGCACCGGAGCCCTCGGGGCCCTGGTGGCCCGGCACCTGGTCGCGGCGTACGGCGTACGGCACCTGCTGCTGGTGTCCCGGCGCGGCGCCGACGCCCCCGGGGCGCCGGAGCTGCGGGACGAACTCGCCGCGGCCGGTGCCCGGGCCGACTTCGCCGCCTGCGACGTCGCCGACCGCGCCGAGCTGGCGCGGGTGCTCGCGGCCGTCCCGGCCGAACACCCGCTCACCGCGGTCGTCCACTTGGCGGCCGTGGTCGACGACGGCCTGCTCCCGGCGCTGACCCCCGAGCGGGTGGACCGCGTCCTGCGCCCCAAGGCCGACGCGGCGCTGCACCTGCACGAGCTGACGGCCGACCTCGACCTGCGGGCGTTCGTGCTGTTCTCCTCGGCCGCCGGCCTCACCGGCAACCCGGGCCAGGCCGCCTACTCCGCCGCCAACCTGGTGCTCGACGCGCTCGCGCAGCGCCGCCGCTCCCTCGGACTGCCCGCCGTCTCGCTGCAGTGGGGCCTGTGGGAGCAGGACAGCACGCTCACCGCCGGTCTCGGCACGACCGACCGGCAGCGGATGGCCCGCTCCGGGGTCCAGCCGCTGGACGCCGGGCTCGGCCTCGCCCTGTTCGACGCGGCACTGGCCCGGCCGGAGGCGGTCCTGGCGCCGGTCCGGCTCGACCCCGCCCGCCTCGGCGGGGAGGACCTGCCGCCCGTCCTGGCCGGGCTGGCCGCCCGACGGCCCGGGGCCGAGCGGCCGGGTCCGGGCACCGGACGCGCCCTGGTCCGCCGGCTGGCCGCCGCTCCGGTGGCCGAGCAGGAACGGCAACTGGTCGACCTGGTGCGCACCCACGCCGCCGCGGTCCTCGGACACCGGGACGGCGGCGCGATCGACCCGGACCGCGCGTTCAGCGAGCTGGGCCTCGACTCGCTCGCCGCGCTCGAACTGCGCAACCGGCTGAACGGCGCGGCCGGCCTGCGGCTGCCCGCCACGGTGCTGTTCGACCACCCGTCCGCGGGCGCCCTCGGTCGGCACCTGCGCGCCGAACTGCTCGACGAGCCGCGCCGCCCGCGCGTCGCCGCCCCTGCCCGGGTGGCCGAAGAGCCGATCGCGATCGTCTCCGCCGGCTGCCGCTACCCCGGCGGGGTGGCGAGCCCCGAGGACCTCTGGCGGCTGGTGCAGGAGGGCACCGACGCCATCTCGGCCTTCCCCGACAACCGCGGCTGGGACGTGGAGAACCTGTTCCACCCCGACCCGGACCACCCCGGCACCTCGTACGTCCGCGAGGGCGGGTTCCTGTACGACGCCGACCGCTTCGACCCCGGGTTCTTCGGGATCTCGCCGCGCGAGGCGCTGGCGATGGACCCCCAGCAGCGCCTGCTGCTGGAGGCCTCCTGGGAAGCCGTCGAGCGGGCGGCCATCGACCCGCGCTCGCTGCGCGGCAGCCGTACCGGGGTCTTCGCCGGCCTGATGTACGCCGACTACGCGTCCCGGCTGGCCGCCGTCCCCGAGGGCGTCGACGGCTACCTCGGCAACGGCAGCGCCGGCAGCATCGCCTCCGGCCGGGTCGCCTACACCCTGGGCCTGGAGGGCCCGGCGGTGACGGTCGACACCGCCTGCTCCTCCTCGCTGGTCGCGCTGCACCTGGCCTGCCAGGCGCTGCGCCGCGGGGAGTGCGACCTCGCCCTGGCGGGCGGAGTGACGGTGATGTCGAGCCCGTCGACCTTCGTCGAGTTCTCCCGCCAGCGGGGCCTGGCCCCGGACGGGCGCTGCAAGTCCTTCGCGGCCGGCGCCGACGGCACGGCCTGGTCGGAGGGCGTGGGCCTGCTGCTGGTCGAACGGCTCTCCGACGCGCGGCGCAACGGCCACCCCGTCCTCGCGGTGGTCCGGGGCAGCGCGGTCAACCAGGACGGCGCGAGCAACGGCCTCTCCGCCCCCAACGGCCTCGCCCAGGAGCGGGTGATCCGCGACGCCCTCGCCGAGGCCGGGCTCACCCCGGCCGAGGTCGACGCGGTCGAGGCGCACGGCACCGGCACCGCCCTCGGCGACCCGATCGAGGCGCACGCGCTGCTCGCCACCTACGGCCAGGACCGGCCGGCCGAGCGGCCGCTGCGCCTCGGCTCCGTGAAGTCCAACCTCGGCCACACCCAGGCCGCCGCCGGGGTGGCCGGCGTGATCAAGATGATCATGGCGATGCGGCACGGCGAACTGCCCGCCACCGTGCACGTGGACGCGCCCACCCCGCACGTCGACTGGGCGTCAGGCGCGGTCTCGCTGCTCACCGAGCCGGCGCCGTGGCCGCAGGAGGGCCGGCCCCGCCGGGCCGGGGTGTCCTCCTTCGGCGTCAGCGGCACCAACGCGCACGTGATCCTGGAACAGGGCGATCCGGTCGAGGAGGCCGCGGCCCCGCTCCCCGAGCCGCAGCCGGAGCCGTCCGCGCTGGTCTGGCCGCTGTCCGGCGCGACCCCGGCCGCCCTGCGCGACCAGGCCGGCCGGCTCCGCGCCCACCTGGCCGCGCACCCCGCCGCCGAGCCCGCCGACACCGCCCACGCGCTCGCCACCACCCGCGCCGCGCTCGACCACCGCGCCGTGCTCGTCGCCACCGACCCGGACGAACTCCTCGCCGCACTCGACGCGCTGAGCACCGGCGCGGCCCACCCCGGGCTGGTCACCGGAGCCGCCGGGCAGCCCGGCCGGACGGTCTTCGTGTTCGGCGGGCAGGGCTCGCAGTGGGCCGGCATGGGCGCCCGGTTGCTGGACCGCTCCCCGGTGTTCGCCGAGCACGTCCGCGCCTGCGACGCCGCCCTCGCCCCGCACACCGACTGGTCGCTGCTCGACGTGCTGCTGCGGCGCCCCGGCGCCGCCTCGCTGGACCGCGTCGACGTCGTCCAGCCCGCCCTGTTCGCCGTCATGGTGTCCGTCGCCGCGGTGTGGCGCTCGCTCGGCGTCGAACCGGCCGCCGTCGTCGGACACTCCCAGGGCGAGATCGCCGCCGCCCAGGTGGCCGGCGCGCTCACCCTGGAGGAGGCCGCCCGGATCGTCGCGCTGCGCAGCCGGGCCCTGCGGGCCATCGCGGGCGGCGGCGGCATGATGTCGCTGGCCGCCGCGGCCGCGCGGACCGAGGAGCTGATCGCCGACCTGCCCGGCCGCCTCGGCATCGCGGCCGTCAACGGACCCGGCGCGGTGGTCGTCTCCGGCGACGCCGCCGCCCTGGACGCCCTGCACGAGCGGTGCGAGGCACAGGGCCTGCGGACCCGTCGGCTGCCGGTCGACTACGCCGCGCACTCCGCCGCCGTCGAGCACGTCCGCGACGAACTCCTCGCCGGCATCGGCGACATCGCCCCGAGGCCGACCCCGGCGGTCGCGTTCTACTCGACCGTCACCGGCGAGCCGTTGGACGGAGCCGCACTGGACGCCGGGTACTGGTACCGCAACCTGCGCGAGACCGTCGCCTTCGAGCGGGCCACCCGCGCGCTGCTGCGCGACGGGTACACCACGCTGGTCGAGACCAGCCCGCACCCGGTGATGGCCCCGGCCGTCGAGCAGACCGCCCAGGAGACCGGGACGGACGCCCTGGTCGTCGGCTCGCTCCAGCGCGACGCGGACACCCTGCACCGCCTGCTGACCGCGGCGGCAGCCCTGTCCGTGCGCGGGGTGCCCGTCGACTGGGCGGCGCTGCACGCGCACCGCGCGCCGCTGCGCACCGAGCTGCCCACCTACGCCTTCCAGCGCGAACGCTACTGGCTGGAGCCCGCTCCGGCCGCAGCCGACGCCGAGGGGCTCGGCCTGCGCTCCGCCGACCACCCGCTGCTCGGCGCCGCCCTCACCCAGGCCGGGGACGACCGGCACCTGCTCACCGGCCGGATCTCGCTGCCCACCCACCCCTGGCTCGCCGACCACGCCGTCCTCGGCACGGTGCTGCTCCCCGGCACGGCCTTCGTCGAACTCGCCCTCCAGGCAGGGCAGTCGGCGGACTGCGCGGTGATCGAGGAACTGACCCTGGAGGCACCGCTGACCCTGCGCGAGCGCGCGGCCGTCCAGCTCCAGGTCCACCTCGAAGCCCCGGACGAGGACGGGCGCCGCGCGCTCACCGTGCACGCCCGCCCCGACACCGCCGAGCCGGGCCCATGGACCCGGCACGCCGCCGGCGTCCTGGCGCCCGCCCCGCTCGGCGAGGAGCCCGCCGCCGACGGCGCGGCGTGGCCGCCGCCCGGCGCCGAACCGCTGGACACCGAGGGCCTCTACGAGCGGCTGGCCGCCGCCGGCTACCAGTACGGCCCGCTGTTCCGCGCGGTGCGCGCCGCCTGGCGGCACGGCGGCGACCTGCTCGCCGAGGTCGCCCTGTCCGGGGACGACCACGACGCCGGGCGGTTCGCGCTCCACCCCGCGCTGCTCGACGCCGCCCTGCACACCGCCGGGGCCCTCGACGGCGCGGACGGCGAGAACCGGGGTGTCGGCCTCCCGTTCGCCTGGACGGGGGTGCGCCTGTACGCGGTCGGCGCCCGCACGCTGCGCGTGCGGCTCGGCCGCACCGGCCCGGACGCCGTCACCCTCGCCCTGACCGACCCGGCCGGCGCGCCCGTCGCCACCGTCGACACGCTGCTCTCCCGGCCGCTCACCGCGGGCGGCCTCGCCCCCGCCCCGGCGGGCGCGGACGCGGACCTCCACCCCGTCGCCTGGCCGCCGCTGACGCTGCCGCCGACCGCCCCGCTCGGCAGCTGGCTGCTGGCCGGGCCCGACGAACTCGGCGCCGCGGCCGCCCTGCGCGCGGCCGGCGCCGCCGTCACCACGACGGCCGACCCGGCCGCGCTCGACCCCGGCGCCCCGCTGCCCGACGCCGTCGCGCTCACCTGCGCCACCGACGGCGGCCCGCAGGCCGTCCGCACCGCCACCCGGCGGGTGCTGGCGTTCCTGCAGTCGTGGCTCGCCACCGAGCGCTTCGCCGCCACACCGCTGGTGGTGCTCACCCGCGGCGCCGTGCCCGGCCCGTCCGGGGAGGCGGTCGACGACCTCGGCGCGGCCGCGGTCTGGGGCCTGGTGCGCTCCGCGCAGACCGAGCACCCCGGCCGGATCGTGCTGGTCGACCTCGACCGGCACCCCGACTCCCACACCGCCCTCGGCGCGGCCCTGGCCTCCGGCGAGCCCCAGCTCGCCCTGCGCTCCGGCACCGCGGCGGCGCCCCGGCTCGCCCGGACCGGCCCTTCGGAGCGCCTGGCGGTGCCGGCCGGCACCGACGCCTGGCGCCTAGACCTGACCGGCACCGGGACCGTCGACGGCCTGGCCCTGGTGCCCCACGAGGACGGTGCCCGCCCGCTCGCCCCCGGCGAGGTCCGGGTCGCGCTGCGCGCCGCGGGCCTCAACTTCCGCGACGTCGTGGTCGCCCTCGGCATGGTGGCCGACACCCGGCCGCCCGGCGGCGAGGGCGCCGGCGTGGTGGTCGAGGTCGGCACCGAGGTCCACGACCTCGCGCCCGGCGACCGCGTCATGGGCCTGTTCTCCGGCGGCACCGGCCCGCTCGCGGTGACCGACCGGCGCCTGCTCGCCCCCGTCCCGGCCGGCTGGACGTACCCGCAGGCGGCGAGCGTGCCGGTGGTGTACCTCACGGCGTACTACGGCCTGGTCGACCTCGGCCGGGTCCGGCCGGGCGAGTCGCTGCTGCTGCACGCGGCGAGCGGCGGCGTCGGCATGGCCGCCCTGCAACTCGCCCGTCACTGGGGCCTGGACGTCCACGGCACCGCCTCGCCGGCCAAGTGGCCGGTGCTGCGCGCCCTCGGACTGGACGACGAGCACCTCGCCTCCTCCCGCGACCTCGGCTTCGAGGAGCGGTTCCGCACCGCCCGCGACGGCCGGGGCTTCGACCTCGTGCTCAACTCGCTCGCCCAGGACTACGTCGACGCCTCGCTGCGCCTGCTCGGCCCCGGCGGCCGGTTCCTGGAGATGGGCAAGACCGACATCCGCGACCGCGACGCGGTGACCGCCGCCCACCCCGGCACCGACTACCGGGCGTTCGACCTGATGGACGCGGGCGCCGACCGGATCCAGCAGATCCTCACCGAACTCGGCACCCTGTTCGCCGACGGCATCCTCGCCCCGCTGCCCGTCACCACCTGGGACGTCCGCGACGCCGTGGCCGCCTTCCGCCACCTGAGCCAGGCCCGGCACACCGGCAAGATCGTGCTGACGCTGCCGCCCACCGTCACCGGCGCCGCCGCCGACCCGCACGGCACCGTCCTGATCACCGGCGGCACCGGCACCCTCGGCGCCCTGCTCGCCCGCCACCTCGTCACCGGGCACGGCGCCCGGCACCTGCTGCTGACCAGCCGCCGCGGCCCGGCCGCCGACGGCGCCGCCGAGCTCGCCGCCGACCTCACCGCCCTCGGCGCGGAGGTGCGGATCGAGGCCTGCGACGCCGCCGACCGGGACGCGCTGGCCGCCCTGCTCGCCACCGTCGACCCCGGGCACCCGCTCACCGCCGTGGTGCACGCGGCCGGCGCCATCGACGACGCCGCCCTGCACGCGCTCACCCCGGAACAGCTCGACCGGGTGCTGCGCCCCAAGACCGACGCCGCCTGGAACCTGCACGAGCTGACGCTCGGCCGGGACCTGGCCGAGTTCGTGCTCTTCTCCTCGATGGCCGGCACCTTCGGCGGCGCCGGACAGGCCAACTACGCGGCCGCCAACGCCTACCTGGACGCGCTCGCCCAGCACCGGCGCTCCCGGGGCCTGGCCGCCACCTCGCTGGCCTGGGGCCTGTGGGCGCAGGCCAGCGGGATGACCGGCCACCTCGACCGGGCCGACCTCGACCGGATCGCCCGCACCGGCGTCGCCGCCCTGGAGACCGACCAGGCGCTCGCGCTGTACGACGCCGCGCGCGCCGCCGACCACCCGGCCGCGGTGCTCGCCCACCTGGACCTCGCCGCGCTGCGCGGGGCCGACGGCGTCCCCGCCCTGCTGCGCGATCTGGTCCGGTCCCGGCCCAGGCGGGCCGCGGCCGGCCCCGACCCGGACACGGCCGCCTTCGCGCAGCGCCTCGCCCGGCTGCCCGAGGACCGGCGCCGGCAGACCCTCACCACCCTGGTCCGCCAGGAGACCGCGGCCGTCCTCGGCCACGCCGGCGCCGAGACGATCGAGCGCGGCCGCCCGTTCAAGGCGCTCGGCTTCGACTCCCTCACCGCGGTCGAACTGCGCAACCGGCTCAGCGCCGCGACCGGGCTGCGGCTGCCCGTCACCCTGGTCTTCGACCACCCGACGCCCGAGGTGCTCGCCGAGCACCTCGGCGCCGAACTCCTCGGCTCCTCCGAGCAGCAGGCGCCGGCCCTGCCCGTGCCGCGCACCGCCGACACCGGCGACGACCCGGTGGTCATCGTCGGCCTCGGCTGCCGCTACCCCGGCGGCGTCGCCGACGAGCACGACCTGTGGCGGATGCTCGCCGAGGGCGCCGACGCCATCACGCCGTTCCCGCGCGACCGCGGCTGGAACCTCGACACCCTCTTCGACCCCGACCCCGACCGCCCCGGCAAGTCCTATGTGCGCGAGGGCGGCTTCATCGACGACGCCGTGGCCTTCGACGCCGAGTTCTTCGGCATCTCGCCGCGTGAGGCCGCCGCGATGGACCCCCAGCAGCGCGTCCTGCTGGAGACCGCGTGGGAGACCTTCGAGCACGCCGGCATCGACCCCACCTCGCTGCGCGGATCCGCCACCGGCGTGTTCGTCGGCGCGATGGCGCAGGACTACCACACCGCCTCGGGCGCGGTGGCCGAGGGCCAGGAGGGCTACCTGCTCACCGGCACCGCCACCAGCGTCATCAGCGGCCGGGTCTCCTACGTGCTCGGCCTCGAGGGCCCGGCCGTCACCGTCGACACCGCCTGCTCCTCCTCCCTGGTCGCCCTGCACCTCGCGGCCGCCGCGCTGCGCTCCGGCGAGTGCGACCTCGCCCTCGCCGGCGGAGTCGCGGTGCTCACCTCGCCGCACGCCTTCGTCGAGTTCAGCCGCCAGCGGGGACTGGCGCCGGACGGCCGCTGCAAGCCGTTCGCGGCCTCGGCCGACGGCACCGGCTGGGGCGAGGGCGTCGGCCTCGTGCTCGTCGAGCGGCTCTCCGACGCCCGGCGCCGCGGCCACCGCGTCCTCGCCGTCGTGCGCGGCTCCGCGACCAACCAGGACGGCGCCTCCAACGGGCTCACCGCGCCCAACGGGCCGTCCCAGCAGCGGGTCATCCGCCAGGCGCTCGGCAACGCCGGGCTCACCCCGGCCGACGTCGACGCGGTCGAGGCGCACGGCACCGGCACCCGGCTCGGCGACCCGATCGAGGCGCAGGCCCTGCTCGCCGTGTACGGCCGCGAGCACACCGCCGACCGGCCGCTCTGGCTCGGCTCGATCAAGTCCAACATCGGCCACACCCAGTCCGCCGCCGGCATCGCGGGCGTGCTCAAGATGGTGCTCGCCCTGCGCCACGGCGAACTGCCGCGCACCCTGCACGCCGACGAGCCGACCCCGCACGTCGACTGGGCCTCCGGCCACGTCGCGCTGGCCACCGAGCACCGGGCCTGGCCGGAGACCGGCCGCCCGCGCCGCGCCGCCGTCTCCTCCTTCGGTGTCAGCGGCACCAACGCGCACATCATCCTGGAACAGGCCCCCGAGGAGGAGCCGGCGCCCGACCGGGCCGCCCTGCCCGCCCCGCGGGTGCCGGGCGTGGCCGACGTGGTGCCGTGGCCGTTGTCCGCCCGCACCGGCGAGGCGCTGCGCGCCCAGGCCGCCCGGCTGCGGGACTGGCTCCTGCGCAACCCGGGGGCCGAACCCGCCGACGTGGCCTGGTCGCTGGCGACCGGCCGGGCCGCCTTCGACCACCGGGTGGTGGCCCGCGGCCGCGACACCGCCGAGCTGCTCGCCTCCCTCGGTGAGGTGGCGGACGGAGCGGTGGAGGCTCCGGGCGTCCTGGTGTCCGGCCCCGGGCCGGTCTTCGTCTTCCCCGGCCAGGGCTCCCAGTGGCTCGGCATGGCGGCCGAACTGCTGGACACCAGCCCGGTGTTCGCGCAGGCCGTGGCCGAGTGCGCGGAGGCCGTCGACCCGCTGGTCACCGGCTGGTCGCTGCTCGACGTGCTGCGCGGCACCGACGAGAACACCGAGCGGGCGCTCGCGCGGGTCGAGGTGCTGCACCCCGTCCTGTTCGCCGTGATGGTCGGCCTCGCCCGCTGGTGGGAGTCCTGCGGGGTGCGCCCGGCCGCGGTGATCGGCCACTCCCAGGGCGAGGCCGCCGCCGCCTACGTGGCAGGCCGGCTCTCCCTGGCGGACGCGGCCCGGGTCGCGGTGATGCGGGTGCGGGCCGTGCAGACGGTCGACGCCTGCCACGGCGGCCTCCTCGCGGTGGCCCTGACCCCGGATCTGGCCCGCGCCGAGATCGACGCGGTCGGCGCCGCCGACCGGGTGTCACTCGGTGCCGTCAACAGCCCGACCGGTGTGGTGCTCTCCGGCGAGACGGACGCCCTGGCGGCGATCGCGGCCCGCTGCGAGGCGGCCGGCACCCGCGCCCGCTGGGTGCCCGCCGCCTACGCCTCGCACTCCGCGCAGATGGACCCCGCCCGCGGGGAGATCACCCGCCTGCTCGCGGACCTGCGCCCGCTGCCGGGCCGCGTCCCGATGTACTCCACCGTCACCGGCGCGCTGCTGGACGACGCGACCCCGCTGGACGCCGCCTACTGGTTCGAGAACATGCGCCGCACCGTCCTGTTCGAGAGCGCGGTCGCCGCCGCCGCGGCGGACGGCCATGACGCCTTCGTCGAGTGCAGCCCGCACCCCGGCCTGCTGGTGCCGGCCGGGGACACCCTCGACGGGCTCGGCGTGCCCGCCGCGGTGCTGGGCACCCTGCGCCGGGGCGACGGCGGCGCGGACCGGCTGGTCACCGCCCTGTCCGACGCCCACGCCCGCGGTCTGGACGTCGACTGGCCGGGGCTGCTCGCCCACGACGGCGCGGTGCGGGTCGACCTTCCCGGCTACGCCTTCCGGCGCCGCCGCCACTGGATCGAGCCCACCACCGCCACCGGCTCCGCGGGCGCGGGCTGGGGGCAGTCCGCGGTCGAGCACCCGGTGCTCGGCGCCGGTGTCGACCTCGCCGACGGCTCCGGGACGGTCTTCACCGGGCGGCTCTCCACCGCCGCGCACCCCTGGCTGGCCGACCACCTCGCGCTCGGCTCCGCCGCCGTGCCCGGCAGCCTCCTCGTCGACCTCGCGCTGCGGGCCGGTGGCGAGAGCGGCTGCCCGGTACTGGAGGAGCTCACCGTCCACACCCCGCTGGTGCTGCCCGCGACGGCCGGGGTACGGGTCCAGGTCGCCCTGGAGGTGCCGGACGGCACCGGCTCCCGAACCGTCAGCGTGCACTCGCGCTCCGAGGACGCGCCCGCCGAGGCCCCCTGGACCCGGCACGCCACCGGCAGGCTGGCCCCCGGCGGCCACCACCCGGCCGCCCGCCCCGGGCAGTGGCCGCCGATCGGCGCGACCCCGCTGCCCGTCGCGGACGCCTACGAGCGGCTCGCCGACACCGGCCTGCTGCTCGGCCCGGCCTTCGCCGGGATGCGGGCCGCCTGGCAGCGCGGCGAGGACCTGTTCGCCGAGACCGCCCACACCGGCGGCGAGGCGGCGACCGCCCGCCACGACCTGCACCCCGCACTGCTGGAGGCAGCCCTGCTCGGCCTCGCCCCCGGCGAGCCCGCGGGCGACGGCCAGGTGCGGCTGCCGTCCGCCTGGCAGGGCGTCACCGCCGTACCCGGGGCACGGGCGGCCGTCCGGCTCACGCTGCGCGCCACCGGCCCGGACACCCTGGCCGTGCACCTCGCCGACGAGCAGGGGCGGTCCGTCGCGGCGATCGAGTCGGTCCGGCTGCGCTCCTGGTCGGCCGCCGAACTGCGCGCGGCGGGCCGGGAGCGCCCGGCGCTCGCCCGGCTGGAGTGGCTGCCGCCGGAGCAGCCGCCCGCCGCGGCGCCCGGCGGTGCGTGGGCCGTGCTCGGCACCGCCGGCCCGCTCGCCCGCGAGCTCGCGGCCGGCACCCACCCCGACTGGGCGGCCCTCGGCGCCGCGGTGGCGGCCGGACTGCCGGTGCCGGAGCGGATCGCCCTGGTACCCGACGCCCCGGCGGACGGGGAGCCGCTGCCGCAGGCCGTCCGCGACCGGCTGGGCGCCGTGCTCGCGCTGCTGCGCGAGCACGGGGCGGACCGGCGTTTCGAGGGCGCCCGCCCGGTCGTGGTCACCCGGGGCGCGGTGCTCGCCGAACCCGGCGACCGCGTCGCCGACCCGGCCGCCGCCGCCCTGTGGGGGCTGCTGCGCTCGACCGGCCGGGAGCGGATCGTCCTCGCCGACCTGGACGACCACGAGGCCTCCCCGCAGGCACTGGCGGCAGCCGTGGACGCGGGCCTGACCGAGTTCGCCGTCCGGGCCGGGCAGGTCCTCGTGCCGGTGCTCGGCCGGGCACCCGCCGTCGGCGTGGACGGGCCGGGACTCCCGGCGGACGGCACCGTGCTGGTGACCGGCGCGGCCGGCCGCCTCGGCGCCGCCACCGCCCGCCGGCTGGTGGCCGTCCACGGCGTGCGCCGCCTGCTGCTCGCCGACCCCGGCCCCACGGCACCGGCGACGGCCGCCCTGGCCGAGGAACTGGCCGGACTCGGCGCCGCCGTCACGCTCGCCGACTGCGACGCCGCGGACCGGGACGCCTTGGCCGCGCTGCTGGCCGCCGTGCCGGCGGAGCACCCGCTGCGCGCCGTGGTGCACGCACCCCGGGCCCCGCGCACCGACGGCGCGGGCCCCGCCGACGACACCGAGGCCGAGTTGCGCCCGACCGTCGACGCGGCCTGGCACCTGCACGAACTCACCCGGGACCTCGACCTCGCCGCCTTCGTCCTGCACGGCTCCTGGGCCGGCCGGGCGGGCGACCCGGACCGGGCCGGGCGGGCCGCGGGCGCCGCTTTCCTCGACGCCCTGGCCCAGCACCGGCGCGCCCAGGGGCTGCCGGGCCTCGCGCTCGCCTGGGGCCCGTGGGCGGACGCGGACGCCTCCCCCGACGCGGGCGACGCCCGCCCGGACGGGCTGGTCGCCCTCGGTGAACCCGAGGCCCTGGCGCTGCTCGACGAGGCGCTCGGCCGCCCGGAGGCCGCGCTCGTCCCGCTCGCCGTCGACACCGCCGCCGTGCGACGCGGCGACCTGGGCGTGGCCCCGCTGCTCGCCGGCCTGGTGACGGACCGCCGGCGGGGCCGGCCCGCCGGCCCGGCCGAGGCGGGCCCCGCCGTCGCCGCCCGCCTGCTGGACCTGCCCGAGGACGAGCAGGAACAGGCCTTCGTCGACCTGGTCCGGGCCGGCGCCGCCGCCGTCCTCGGCCACGCCGACCCCGAGGAGATCGACCCTGGGACGGCCTTCAAGGACCTCGGTTTCGACTCGCTCACCGCGCTCGCGGTGCGCAACCGGCTGCGCACCGCGACCGGGCTGGCCCTGCCGGCCACGCTGGTCTTCAGCCACCCCAACCCGGCCGCCCTCGGCCGCCACCTGCGGACCCTGCTGCGCAGGGAGCACACCGTCTCCTGGGACTCCGTGCTCGGCGAGATCGACCGGGTCGAGGCGATGCTCGCCCTGCTGGACGAACACGACCGCGCCAAGGCGGCGCAGCGCCTCCGGGAGCTCGCCGGCGGCGGGGCGGAGAACCCGGAGGAACGACAGGTCCCGGCTGTGCACGAGGAATTCGGATCGGCCACCGACGAGGAGATGTTCGACTTCATCGACCGCGGCACCGATCGCTGACCACCCATCACGGGGCTGGGGCATCCCCGTCCCTCGCGGACATTCACGGAGCAGACCAACGATGGCGAACGAAGAGCAACTGCGCGACTACCTGCGGCGTGCGGCCAACGAGCTGCACGAGACCCGGACCCTGCTGCGCGACGCCGAGGACCGGTGGCACGAGCCCATCGCCATCGTCGGCATGCAGTGCCGCTACCCCGGCGGGGTCGGCTCTCCCGAGGAGCTCTGGGAACTGGTGCGCACCGGCGGCGACGCCATCACCGGCATCCCGTCCGGGCGCGGCTGGGAGCACGCCGAGGGAGCGGCCGGCGGCTCCTACCGGGGCGGGTTCCTGGCCGACGCGGCCGACTTCGACCCCGGCTTCTTCGGGATCTCGCCGCGCGAGGCGCTGGCGATGGACCCGCAGCAGCGCCTGCTGCTGGAGGCCTCCTGGGAGGCGGTCGAGCGGGCCGGGATCGACCCGACCTCGCTGCGCGGCAGCCGGACCGGCGTCTTCGTCGGGGTGATCGCGAGCGACTACCTGTCCCGGCTGCCCTCCGTCCCCAAGGAGGTCGAGGGCCACCTGCTGACCGGCAGCCTGACCAGCGTCGCCTCCGGCCGGATCGCCTACACCCTGGGCCTGGAGGGCGCGGCGGTCACCGTGGACACGGCGTGCTCCTCGTCGTTGGTCGCCCTGCACCTGGCCTGCCAGGCGCTGCGGGCCGGCGAGTGCGACCTCGCGCTGGCCGGCGGCGCCACCGTCCTGGCGACCCCGGGCGCCTTCGACGAGTTCGCCCGCCAGCGCGGCCTGGCGGCGGACGGGCGGTGCAAGTCCTTCTCGGCGGCGGCCGACGGCACCGGCTGGAGCGAGGGCGTCGGCATGCTGCTGGTCGAACGGCTCTCCGACGCGCGGCGCCACGGGCACTCCGTGCTCGCCGTGGTGCGGGGGTCGGCGGTCAACCAGGACGGCGCCTCCAACGGCCTGACCGCGCCCAACGACCTGGCGCAGGAGCGGGTGATCCGCCAGGCCCTCGCCAGCGCCCGGCTGACCCCGGCGGACGTGGACGCGGTGGAGGCGCACGGCACCGGCACGGTCCTCGGCGACCCGATCGAGGCCCAGGCACTGCTGGCCACCTACGGCCGGGACCGGCCGGCCGGACGGCCGCTGCGGCTCGGCTCGGTGAAGTCCAACCTCGGCCACACCCAGGCCGCCGCCGGAGTGGCCGGCGTCATCAAGACGGTGCTGGCGCTGCGGCACGGCCTGCTGCCGCGCACCCTGCACGCCCAGGAGCCCACGCCCATGGTCGACTGGGCGTCCGGCGGGGTCGAACTGCTGACCGAGGCGGCCGACTGGTCGGCGGGGGAGCGGGTGCGCCGGGCCGGCGTCTCCTCCTTCGGGGTCAGCGGCACCAACGCGCACGTGATCATCGAGGAGGAGCCGGCCGAGGACCGGACGCCCGCCGACGGGGTAGCCGCCGCGCCGTCACCGGCCCCCGTGCCCTGGGTGGTCAGTGCCCGCACCGAGGCCGGGCTGCGCGCCCAGGCCGCCCGGCTGCGCGACTGGGCGCTCGCGCACCCCGCGGCCCGGCCGGCCGACGTGGCCTGGTCGCTGGCCTCCGGACGGGCCGTGCTGGAGCACCGGGCGGTCCTGGTCGGGGACGACCTCGCCGGACTCGCCGCGCAGCTGGGCCGGGTCGCGGACGGCGGGGCGGACGCGCCGCAGGGCGCCGCGCCGCGCCGGACCGGCCGCACCGCCGTCCTGTTCACGGGCCAGGGCACCCGGACCCGGGGCGTCGCGCGCGAGGCGTACGCGGCCTTCCCGGTGTTCGCCGCCGCGCTGGACGAGGTCTGCGCCGCCTTCGAGGGAGTGACGCCGTTCTCCGTCCGCGAGGTGCTGCTCGGCGAGCCCGACGGGTCGCCGGTCGAGGACACCGGCGTCGCCCAGCCCGCCCTGTTCGCCTACGAGGTCGCCCTCTACCGCCTGTGGACCGCGTGGGCGCCGGCGCCCGACCACGTGGCCGGCCACTCACTGGGCGAGATCGTCGCCGCGCACGTGGCCGGGGCGCTCACCCTGGAGGACGCCGTCACCCTGGTCGCCGCCCGTGCCCGGCTGATGGCCGCGCTGCCGACCGGTGGCGCGATGCTCGCGGTCGGGGCGGGCGAGGGCGAGGCCGCCGCCGTCCTGGCCCCGATCGCCGGGGTCGGGCTCGCCGCCGTCAACGGGCCTGCGAGCGTGGTGGTCTCCGGCACCGTCGAGGCCGTCGAACAGGTCCGCGCCGCCTGCGCCGAACGCGGCTGGCGGCACACCCGGCTGCCGGTCTCGCACGCCTTCCACTCCGAGCTGATGGACCCGGTGCTGGAGAAGTTCGCCTCCGTGGTCGACGGGCTGCGCCCGCGCCGCGCCGGGATCCCGCTCGCCTCCACCGTCACCGGGACGATCACGGCCCCCGACCGGCTCAGCGATCCGGCGCACTGGATCGCCAACCTGCGCGGCACCGTCCGCTTCGCGGACGCGGTCGGCGCGCTGCGGGCGGCCGGGGTGACCGAGTTCGTCGAACTCGGCCCCGGGGCCGTCCTGACGCCGATGGCCACCGAGTGCCTCGCCGCCGAGGAGGCCGACCGGACGGTCGCCGTGCTCCCCACCGCCGACCGCGAGGGCCCCACCGCCCGGAGCGTCCTGACGGCGCTCGGCCGGGCCTTCGTGCGCGGCACGGCGGTGGACTGGGCAGCCCTCACCGCGGGGCCCGCCACCGACCCGGCCGCACTCGGCCGGCGCCGGGTCGAGCTGCCCACCCAGGCCTTCGAACGCCGCCGGTTCTGGCTGGACGCGGGCATCGGGGCCACCGACGCGACCGGCCTCGGACAGGGCCCGGCCGACCACCCGCTGCTCGGCGCCATGGTCGAACTCGCGGACGGGCACGGCTCGCTGTTCACCGGACTGCTCTCGCTCGACAGCCACCCCTGGCTCGGCGACCACGTGGTGCTCGGCACCGTGCTGCTGCCCGGCACCGCCTTCCTGGAGCTCGCCCTGCACGCCGGCCGGCGGGCCGGCTGCGAACTCGTCGAGGAACTCTCCCTGGAGGCGCCGCTGGTCCTGCCCGAGCGCGGCGCCCTCCAGCTCCAGCTGTGGCTGGAGGCCCCGGACGCCGCCGGCCGGCGGGCCGTCGCGATCCACTCGCGGCCCGACACCGGCGACGCCGCCGAGCCGTGGACCCGCCACGCGGTCGGCACCCTGGCCCGGACCGGCGCGAGCGCCCCCGCCGAGTCGCCGGTCCGGCCGCCGGCCGACGAGGGCGCCGTCCCGCTCGACGGCTTCTACGACTGGCTCGCCGACGCCGGTGTCGCCTACGGTCCGGCCTTCCTCGGCGTGCGCGCCGCCACCCGCCACGGCGAGGACGTGTACGGGGAGATCGCGTTGCCCGAGGCCGTCGCCCACGACGCCGACCGCTTCGGCGTCCACCCGGCACTGATGGACGCCACCCAGCACCTGCTCGGCATCGCGGCCTTCGCGGACCGCGCCGACCCCGGCGCCGGGCCGGTCTCGCTGCCGTTCTCCTGGCGCGACGTCCGCCTGTTCGCCCCCGGCGCCGCCGCGGTCCGGGCACGGCTGCGGCGCACCGGCCCGGAGGCCGTCACCCTGACCCTCGCCGACCCCCAGGGCCGACCGGTCGCCGAGGTCGGCTCGCTGTCGGTGCGGCCGGTCTCCGCGGAGAAGCTGCGCGCCGCCGCCACGGCCCGTCAGGACCCGCTGTACGCCGTGCGCTGGACCGCACTGCCCCACCCGGCGCAGCCCGCCGCCCCCGCCGCCGGCTCCTGGGCCGTGGTCGGGGACGGCGACCTGGCCCCCGGTCCGGAGGCCTCCCGGCACACCGACCTCGCGGCCCTCGCCCGCGCCCTGGACGGCGGCCTGCCCACCCCGGCCCTGGTCGTGCTGTCCTGGCCCGCCGCCGGAACCCCCGGCCCGCCGCCGGCGGAGGCCGTGCACGCCGCCGTCACCCGCGCCCTGGAGACCGTCCAGACCTGGCTCGCCGAGCCCCGCCTCACCGGAACGCGCCTGGCCGTGGTGACCCGCCGGGCGGTCTCGGTGGGCGCCGACGACCCGGTGCGCGACCTCGCCGCCGCCGCGGTCGGCGGCCTGGTGCGCTCCGCCATGTCGGAGAACCCGGACCGGATCGTCCTGGTCGACCTCGACGACGACCCGGCCTCGGCGTCCGCCCTCGCCGCCGCCACCGCGACCGCCGCCGCGACCGGAGAACCGCAACTCGCGCTGCGGGCCGGTGCGCTGTACGCGCCGCGGATCATCCGCAGTGGCCCCGCCGAGGCCGCCCGACCCGCCTTCGACCCGGACGGGACCGTCCTGGTCACCGGCGGCACCGGCGCGCTCGGTGCCCTCGTCGCCCGGCACCTGGCCGCGGTCCACGGCGTCCGCCGGCTGCTGCTGACCAGCCGGCGCGGCCCGAGCGCCCCCGGTGCCGCGGAACTCGTCGCCGACCTCGCCGCGCTGGGCGCCGAGGTCGAGGTCGCGGCCTGCGACGTCGCCGACCGGCAGGCCCTGGCGGCCCTGCTCGCCGCCGTCCCCGCCGAGCACCCGCTGCGCGCCGTGGTGCACACCGCCGGCGCCGTGGACGACGGCGTGATCGCCGCCCTGACACCCGAGCGCGTCGGCCCCGTGCTGCGCCCCAAGGTGGACGCCGTCCTCCACCTGCACGAGCTCACCCGCGACCTCGACCTGACCGCCTTCGTGCTCTACTCCTCCGTCGCCGGCGTCATCGGCAGCCGGGGCCAGGCCAACTACGCGGCCGGCAACGCCTTCCTGGACGCCTTCGCCCAGTACCGGCGGGCGGCCGGCCTGCCCGGCGTCTCGCTGGCCTGGGGCCTGTGGGAGGAGGAGAGCGGTCTGATGCGGGAGGACTTCACCGCCACCGACCGCCACCGCATCGACCGCAGCGGTGTGCTCGCGCTCTCCGCCGAGCAGGGCCTCGCCCTGTTCGACGCCGCCCTCGCCCAGGACGAGGCGCTGCTCGCCCCCGTCCGGCTCGACCTGGCCGCGCTGCGCCGCTTCGACGAACTGCCGGTCATCCTCGGCGCCCTCGTCCCCGCGCGGCGGCGGGCCGGCGGCGAGGAGGCCCGCAGGCTCGTCCAGCGCCTGGCCGGCCGCCCCGAGGCCGAGCAGGTCCAGCTGCTCACCGACCTGACCCGCCGGCAGGCCGCCGTCGTCCTCGGGCACTCCGGCCCCGAGACGGTCGGCGCCGACCGCGCCTTCACCGAGCTGGGCTTCGACTCGCTCACCGCGCTGGAGATGCGCAACCGCCTCAACACCGCGACCGGCCTGCGGCTCCCGGCGACCGTCCTGTTCGACTACCCCAGCGCCACCGCCCTCGCCCGCTTCCTGCGCACCGAACTGCTCAGCCTGCCCGGGTTCGGCCGGGCCCCGGCCGCCGTCCCGGCCCGGGTGACGGACGAGCCGATCGCGATCGTCGCCATGAGCTGCCGCTTCCCCGGCGACATCGCGAGCCCCGAGGAACTCTGGCGCTGCGTGGCCGACGGCGTGGACACCGTCTCCCCGCTCCCCACCGATCGCGGCTGGGACCTCGCGGGGCTGTACGACCCGGACCCGGACCGCTCCGGGCGCTTCTACACCCGCGAGGGCGCGTTCATGCGGGGCATCGACCGCTTCGACTCGGAGCTGTTCGGGATCTCGCCGCGCGAGGCGCTCGCGATGGACCCGCAGCAGCGCCTGTTGCTGGAGACCTCTTGGGAGGCCTTCGAGCGGGCCGGCATCGACCCGCTCTCGCTGCGCGGCAGCAACACCTCCGTCTTCGCCGGGCTGATGTACTCGGACTACGCCGCCGGCCGGGTCCAGGACGTCGACGACGAGCTGGAGGCGTACATCGGCAACGGCAACTCCTTCGGCGTCGCCTCCGGGCGCGTGGCCTACACCCTTGGCCTGGAGGGCGCGGCCGTCACCGTCGACTCGGCCTGCTCCTCCTCGCTGGTGTCGCTGCACTGGGCGAGCCACGCGCTGCGGACCGGGGAGTGCGACCTCGCGCTGGCCGGCGGGGTCACGATCATGTCGACGCCGAGCGTGTTCGTGGAGTTCGCCCGCCAGCGCGGGCTGGCCCCGAACGGCCGCTGCAAGTCCTTCGCGGCCGGCGCGGACGGCACCGCCTGGGGCGAGGGCATCGGCATGCTGCTGCTGGAGCGGCTCTCCGACGCCCGCCGCAACGGGCACCCCGTGCTGGCGATCGTCCGCGGCTCGGCGGTCAATCAGGACGGCGCCTCCAACGGCCTCACCGCCCCCAACGGGCCGTCCCAGCAGCGGGTCATCCGCCAGGCGCTGGCCAACGCGCGGCTGTCCACGGCCGACGTCGACGTGGTGGAGGCGCACGGGACGGGGACGACGCTGGGCGACCCGATCGAGGCCCAGGCGCTGCTGGCCACCTACGGCCAGGACCGTCCCGAGGACCGGCCGCTCTGGCTCGGCTCGGTGAAGTCGAACTTCGGCCACACCCAGGCGGCGGCCGGCGTGGCCGGTGTGATCAAGATGGTGATGGCGCTGCGCCACGGCCTGCTGCCGAAGACCCTGCACGTCGACGCGCCGACCCCGCACGTCGACTGGACGGCCGGCCGGGTGGAACTTCTCGCGGAGGGCCGCCCCTGGCCCGAGCTGGACCGCCCGCGCCGCGCGGCGGTCTCCTCGTTCGGGATAAGCGGCACCAACGCGCACGTCATCCTGGAGCAGGCGCCGGCCGCCGAGGCCCCCGCCGGGCCGGCCGCCGAGGCCCCCGCCGGCGTGGCCGGGGTGGTGCCCTGGGTGCTCTCGGCCCGGACCGAGGGCGCGCTGCGGGACCAGGCCGGCCGGCTCGGGCAGTGGCTGACCGCCCGCCCCGACGCCGGACTCGCCGACGCGGCGTGGTCGCTGGCGGCCGGGCGGGCCACCCTGGAGCGCCGCGCGGTGGTCTGGGGGCGCGACGGCGCCGAGATCGCCGCCGGGCTGCGGGCGGTGGCGGACGGTACGGCCTCCACCGCCCCGAACGCGCTCCCGGGCGACGCCGGCGGACCCGGAGCCGCCGCCACCGGACCGGTGTTCGTGTTCCCGGGGCAGGGGTCGCAGTGGGCCGGGATGGCGGTCGAACTCCTCGACGTCTCGAAGGTCTTCACCGCCGCGATCGAGGAGTGTGCGGAGGTGATGGACCCGCTGACGGACTGGTCGCTGCTGGAGGTGCTGCGGGACGGTTCGGGGGCGCTGCTGGATCGCGTCGACGTGGTGCAGCCGGTGCTGTTCGCGGTGATGGTGGGGCTTGCGCGCTGGTGGGAGTCGTGCGGGGTGCGGCCGGCCGCGGTGATCGGGCACTCGCAGGGCGAGATCGCCGCCGCGCACGTGGCCGGGCTGCTGTCCCTGGAGGACGCGATCCGGGTGGTGGTGCGGCGCGCCCAGGCGCTGCGGCGGGTCTCCGGCACCGGCGGCGGGATGCTTTCGGTCGGTGTGAGTGCGGACAGCGCCGCCGAACTGCTGGCCGACGACGAGCGGTTGTCCCTGGCGGCGGTCAACGGGCCGTCGAGCGTGGTGCTCTCCGGGGCCGTCGAGGCGCTGGCCGCCGTGGCCGAGCGGTGCGAGCGCGAGGACGTCCGGGCCCGCTGGATCCCGGTCGACTACGCCTCGCACTCGGCGCACATGGACGCGCTGCACGATGACCTCCGGGCGCTGCAGGCGGACCTCGCCCCGCTACCGGGCCGGGTGCCGATGTACTCGACGCTGACCGGCGAAGCGGTCGACTCTCCGGACCGGCTGGCGGGTTCGTACTGGTTCGACAACCTGCGCGGCACCGTCCGGCTGGACAAGGCGGTGCGCACGGCTCTCGGGGAGGGGCACACCGTCTTCCTGGAGTGCAGCCCGCACCCCGGGCTGGTCGTGCCACTGGAGGACCTCATCGCCGCGGCCGCCGCCCCCGGGACCGTGCTGCACACCCTGCGGCGCGGCGCGGGCGGTCCGGAGCAGTTGGTCACCGCCCTGGCCGCGGCCTTCGGCCGAGGCGTGCCGGTGGACTGGGCCGGGCTGCTGCACCGGCGTGGCGTGCGCCGGGTCGACCTGCCCACCTACGCCTTCCAGGGCCGCCGTTACTGGCTCGACCCGGACGGCGGGACCGCGCTGCCGGGCCGCGCCAAGCGGTCCGCCGCCCCGAGCGGCGACCCGGTCGACGGCACCCTGTGGGACGCCGTCACCGCCTCCGACGCGGCGGGCCTTGCCGCACTGCTCGACGTCCGCGAGGACGCGCCGCTGCACGAGGTCCTGCCCGCGC
Source organism: Kitasatospora sp. NPDC057965 (assembly GCF_042887135.1). NCBI lineage: Bacteria > Bacillati > Actinomycetota > Actinomycetes > Kitasatosporales > Streptomycetaceae > Kitasatospora > Kitasatospora sp. NPDC057965. Next base: position 136,557 of record NZ_JBHVPZ010000005.1, on the reverse strand, counting down.
TCGCCGGCTGGCGCACCCGCCGGCGGGCCGACACGGCGGTCCGCTCCTGGCGCTACACCGAGAGGTGGGAGCCGTGGACGGACGCGCCCGCCGTGCCCGGCCGGCTCACCGGGCGCTGGCTGGTCCTCGCCCCGGCGGACACGGAGCCGCGCGCCACCGTGGCGGACGCGCTCACCGCGGCCGGCGCGGAGGTCCTCGCCCCCGGGGCCGGGGAGGTGCCCACCGACCGTGCCGAGCTGGCCGCCTGGCTGCGGGAGACCGCGCCCGCCGGCGTCCTGCTGCTGCCCGACCCCGGGCCGGAGCGGGCCGATCCGACCCTCGCCCTGTACGGGCTGGCGGTGCTCGTCCAGTCCCTCGGTGACGCCGGACTCGACGCACCGCTCTGGTGCGCCACCCGGGGCGCGGCCTCCCCCCTCGGCGAGGCCCCGGCCGACCTGACGGCGGCCGCCCTCTGGGGGCTCGGCCGCGTCGCCGGTCTCGAACACCCGGACCGCTGGGGCGGCCTGGTCGACCTGCCCGAGGCCGTCGACGAGCGCTCCGCCGCGATCCTGTCCGCCGTACTCGGTGCCCGCTCGGTGGAGGACGAGATCGCGATCCGCCCGCTCGGCACCTTCGTCCGGCGCCTGGCCCGGTTCCCGCACGCCGAGGGCGCCCCGCGCCGCGACACCCCCTGGCAGGCCGGCCGCACCGCGCTGGTCACCGGCGGCACCGGGGCGCTCGGAGGGCACGTCGCCCGCTGGCTGGTCCGGGCCGGCGCCGAGCACCTGGTGCTGGCCGGCCGGCGGGGCGAGGCCGCGCCGGGGGCCGCGGAACTGCGCGAGGAGCTGACGACGGCCGGCGCCGAGGTGGAGATCGCCGCCTGCGACGTCAGCGACCGCGAAGCGGTCGCGGCCCTGCTCGCCGACCTACGCGGCCGGGGACTGCGGGTGGACACCGTGGTGCACGCGGCGGGCGCCGAGGTCGGCGGACCGTTCGAACGGATCACCCGGGAGTCCGTCGCCGAGGCGGTTGCCGCCAAGGTCGGCGGCGCCCTCGCTCTTGACGGACTGCTGCGCGCCGACGAGGCCGGGACCTTCGTGCTCTTCACCTCGGGTGCCGGGGTGTGGGGCGGAGCCGGCCAGGGCGCGTACGCGGCGGCCAACGCCTACCTCGACGCGCTCGCCGCCCGGCGCCGTGACGAGGGCCGGGCCGCCACCGCCGTCGCCTGGGGCCGGTGGGCGGGCGGCGGAATGTCGGACGGCGAGGCCGTCTCGGCGGCACTCGACCGGATCGGTGTGGCGGCGATGGACCCCGAACTCGCCCTTGAGGCGCTGCGCCAGGCCCTGGAGGAGGACTTGGACCGGGTGACTGTCGCCGACCTCGACTGGCCGCGCTTTGCGGTCGGGTACACCGCCGCCCGCCCGCGCCCGCTGATCGCGGAGCTGGTCGCGGCCGAGACCCCGGCGCCGGCCGACGCGGAGCCGGGCGCCGACGACCGGGTGCCCGAGCACCTGCGCGAGCGCCTCGCCGGGCTGTCCGCCGATGACCGGCACGGCGCGCTGGTCACCCTGGTGTGTGCGGAGGTCGCCTCCCAGCTGGGCCACACCGACCCGGCCGAGATCGAGCCCGAACGGCCGTTCCGCGACCTCGGGTTCGATTCGCTGGCCGCCGTCGGCCTGCGCAACCGGCTGGTCGCCGCGACCGGGATCGACCTGCCGACCACGTTGGTCTTCGACCACCCGACGGCGCAGGCGCTGGCCGCCCACCTCGGCGCGGAGCTGTTCGACGACACCGCGCGGAACGCGTCGGCGCTCGACGAGCTGGACCGGCTGGAGGCGGGCCTGGCGGCGCTGTCCGGCGCCGCGGACCGTGACCGCGTCGCCGACCGGCTGGTCGAGCTGGCGGAGCGCCTGCGCGGCGGACCGCGCCCGCCGGCCGAGGCCGGCCGCGACCTGCGGACCGCGACCGACGCCGAGATGTTCGACATCCTCGGGGAGGAGTTCGGGATCTCCTGAGCAGCCGTCCACACCGGATTTCTCGAACCGACAGGGGTACACATGTCCACCGCGTCCAGCGCGCCGGACCCGTCCAACGGGTCGAACGAGGAGAAGCTCCGCCACTTCCTGCGGATGACCGCCACGGACCTGCGCGAGACCAAACAGCGACTGCGCGAGGCCGAACAGGCCGCCCGGGAGCCGCTCGCGATCGTGGCGACCGGCTGCCGGCTGCCCGGCGGCGTCCGCTCCGCCGAGGACCTGTGGCAGCTGGTGGCGGAAGGCATCGACGCGATCGGCGCCTTCCCGGCCGACCGGGGCTGGGAGGCCGGACCGGCGGGGGACGACGCCGCCGGCTCCGCCACCCGGCAGGGCGGATTCGTCTACGACGCCGCCGAGTTCGACGCGGACTTCTTCGGCATCTCGCCCTTCGAGGCGCTCGCGATGGACCCCCAGCAGCGCCTGTTGCTGGAGACCGCCTGGGAGACCGTGGAGCGCGCCGGCATCGACCCGCTCTCGCTGCGGCGCAGCCGGACCGGCGTCTTCGTCGGCGCCTCCGCGCTCGGCTACGGCGGTGGCCGGCAGGACATCGCCCCGGCGGTGGCGGGCCACCGGGTGACCGGCGGCTCGATGTCCGTGGTCTCGGGCCGGATCTCGTACGTGCTGGGCCTGGAGGGCCCGGCGGTGACCCTGGACACCGCCTGCTCCTCGTCCCTGGTGGCCCTGCACACCGCGGCGCAGGCGCTGCGCGCCGGTGAGTGCGACCTGGCACTGGCCGGCGGCGTGACCGTGATGGCCCGGCCGACCGCCTTCGTGGAGTTCTCCCGGCAGAACGGACTGGCGACGGACGGCCGGTGCAAGCCGTTCGCGGCGGCGGCGGACGGGACCGGTTGGGGCGAGGGCGTGGGCCTGCTGCTGGTGGAGCGGTTGTCGGACGCGGTGCGCAACGGGCATCCCGTCCTCGCGGTGGTGCGGGGCAGTGCGGTGAACCAGGACGGCGCGTCCAACGGCCTGTCCGCTCCGAACGGACCCTCGCAGGAGCGGGTCATTCGCCAGGCACTGGTGAACGCGGGGCTCTCCACGGACGAGGTGGACGTGGTGGAGGCGCACGGGACGGGCACGGCGCTGGGTGACCCGATCGAGGCGCGGGCGCTGCTGGCGACGTACGGTCAGGGTCGGCCGGCCGACCGGCCGCTGTGGCTGGGGTCGGTGAAGTCGAACATCGGTCACACGCAGGCGGCGGCGGGTGTGGCGGGTGTGATCAAGATGGTGATGGCGTTGCGGCACGGTGTGCTGCCGAGGTCGCTGCACGTGGACGCGCCGTCGCCGCATGTGGACTGGTCGGCGGGTGCGGTCGAGCTGTTGACGGACGAGGTGGAGTGGCCGGAGACGGGGCGGCCGCGTCGGGCGGGGGTGTCCTCGTTCGGGATCAGCGGCACCAACGCCCACGTGGTCCTCGAACAGGCCCCGGAACCCGCGCAGCCGCTGCCGGAGCCGCCCTCCGGGGCCGGGGTGGGCGGACTCGTTCCATGGGTGCTGTCGGCCCGGACCCCCGAGGCCCTGCGGGCCCAGGCCGCCCGGCTGCGCGACTGGGTCCGCGCGCACCCGGAGGCCGAGCCCGCCGATGTCGCCTGGTCCGCCGTCACCGGCCGGGCCCTGCTGGAGCACCGCGCCGTGCTGCTCGGCCGTGACCTCGCCGAGCTGACGGCCGGACTGACGGCGCTCGCCGACGGCGTGCCCAGGCCGGCCGGAACCCCGGCTGTGGTGACCGGGGTGCTGCCACGCGGTGCGGGGGCGGCCGGCAAGCACGCCGTGGTGTTCACGGGTCAGGGGGTGGGTTGCCGGGGTGTGGGGCGTGAGCTGTACGACGTGTTCCCGGTGTTCGCGGCGGCGGTGGACGAGGTGTGCGGGGCGTTCGAGGGGGTGGTGCCGTTCTCGGTGCGGGAGGTGTTGCTGGGGGAGCCCGGCGGTGCTGAGGACACGGGTGTGGTGCAGCCGGTGCTGTTCGCGTTCGAGGTGGCGTTGTACCGGTTGTGGCGTTCGTGGGTCGGGGTGCCGGAGGTGGTGCTGGGGCATTCGCTGGGTGGGATCGTGGCGGCGTACGTGGCGGGGGTGTTCTCGCTGGAGGGCGCGGTCGCCCTGGTGGCGGCGCGGGCCCGGTTGATGGCCGAACTGCCTTCGGGTGGGGCGATGCTGGCGGTGGGGGCGAGTGAGGCGCAGGTGCTGGCGCTGCTCGCGGAGCGTGCTGTGGGTGTGGTGGGGGTCGCGGCGGTGAACGGTCCGGCGTCGGTGGTGGTCTCCGGTGAGGCCGGGGCCGTGGAGGCGGTGCGGGTGCTGTGCGGGGAGCGCGGCTGGCGGTCCTCGCGGCTGGCGGTGTCGCACGCGTTCCACTCGGTGCTGATGGAGCCGGTACTGACCCACTTGCGGGAGGTGGCGGCGGGCATCGAGCTGAGGGAGCCGTCGATCCCGCTGGCGTCGGACGTGACGGGCCGGATGGCGACGGCGGCGGAGGTCTGCGATCCGGAGTACTGGGTGCGCCAGGTGTGTGAGCCGGTGCGGTTCGCGGACGCGGTCGCCGCGGCGAGGGCCGGGGGTGCCTCGGTGTTCGTCGAGCTGGGCCCGGAGGCGGCGCTCACCCCGATGGTCGCGGAGTGCACGGCCGGGACCGACGCCGTCGCCGTCCCCGCCCAGCGCCACGGCCGAGACCCGCGGGAGACCCTGGCGGCGGCACTCTCCACCGCCTTCGTCCGCGGCACCCCGGTCGACTGGGCCGCGGCCGTGACCGGCGCGCACCGGGTGGACCTGCCGACCTACCCCTTCCAGGGCCGCCCCTACTGGCTCGCCCACGAGGCGCCCTCGGCGGAACCGCTGCCGCAGCCCGCCACCGAGCCGGCGGACGGCGGGTTCTGGGAGGCCGTCGAGCAGACCGACCTCGACCGGCTCACCGCGCTGCTGGACGTCCCCGCGGACGCGCCGCTGCGCGAACTGCTGCCCGCGCTCTCCACCTGGCGCACCGAGGACCGTGCCGCGCGGACCGCCCGGTCCTGGCGCCACGAGCTGCGCTGGGAGCCGTGGACGCCCGCCGCGCCCGACGCCGCGCCCACCGGGCACTGGCTCCTCGTCCACTCCGCCGACGGCGGCGACCTCGCCGCCGCGGTGGCGCGGGCGCTGACCGACGGCGGCGCCCGGGTCCTGCGCCGCGAACTCGACGCCAAGACCGCCGATCGGGCCGAACTCGCCGCCTGGCTCCGCGAGTCGGCCGGTGAACCGGGACTCGCCGGGGTCGTCTCGCTGCTCGGGGCAGCGCCGGAGGAGGGCGACGGCGGATCGGTCCTGGTCCGCGCCGTGACAGCCACCGTCACCTTGGTCCAGGCGCTGGCGGACACGGACATCGCCGCCCCGCTCTGGTGCCTGACCACCGGCGCCGTGTCGGTGCTGGGCGAGGACGTGGCCTCCGCGACGGGCGCCGGGATCTGGGGCCTCGGCGGCGTCGTCGGACTCGAACACCCGCTCAACTGGGGCGGGTTGGCCGACCTGCCGGCCGACCCCGACGAGCGCTCCCTGACCACCCTGCTCGCCGTCCTGGCCGACGCCGGGGGAGAGGACCAGTTCGCGATCCGGCCGCTGGGCACCTTCGGCCGCCGCCTGTCCCGCCCCGCCGCCACGGACGCGCCCGCCCGCCCCGCCCGCCCCTGGCGGACCGGCGGCACCGCGCTGATCACCGGCGGCACCGGAGCCCTGGGCGGGCACGCGGCCCGCTGGCTGGCCGCCCGCGGGGCCGAGCGCGTGCTGGTGCTGGGCCGCCGGGGCCCCGACACCCCCGGCCTCGACGGGCTGCGGGCCGAGCTCGCGGCCGTCGGTGTCGACCTGGTGCCGGTTGCCTGCGATCTCACCGCCCCGGACGCCGCCGACCGGCTCCGCGAGGCCCTGGGCGAGGAACTTCCGCGCATCCGCACCGTGCTGCACGCCGCCGGCGTCGCCGGGCCCGCCCGGCTGCTCGACACCGGCCCGGCCGCGATCGCCGCCACCGTCACCGCCAAGGTCGCCGGGGCGCTGGCGCTGGACGAGCTCTTCGCCACGGCCGAGCTCGACGCCTTCGTGCTCTACTCCTCCGGCGCCGGGGTCTGGGGCGGCGCCGCGCAGGGCGCCTACGCGGCCGCCAACGCCCACCTGGACGCCCTCGCCCTGCGCCGCCGGCAGCGCGGACTCACCGCCACCGCCGTCGCCTGGGGCCCCTGGGCCGCCGGGGGCATGGCCGACGGCGAGGCCGGACGCCACCTCGGCCGGCTCGGGGTGCGGCCGATGGACCCCGCCACCGCCCTGACCGCCCTCGGCCAGGCCCTGGACGAGGACCTGACCTGCGTGACGGTCGCCGACGTGGACTGGCCCCGACTCGCGCACAGCTACGCCGCCGCCCGCCCCCGGCCGCTGATCGCGGACCTCGTGGCGGCCGCCCCGGAGCGTCCGGCGGACCCGGCGCCCGGCACCGTACCGCCCCCGGTCCTGGACCGCTCCGCCGAGCGCTCGCCCGCCCGGCTGGCCGCCGAGCTGCTCGACCTGGTCCGCACCGAGGTGGCCGCCCAGCTCGGCCACGCCGACGCCGGCGCCGTCGATCCGGACCAGCCCTTCCGCGCGATGGGATTCGACTCGCTGGCCACCGTCGGGCTCGCCCGGCGGCTCGGCGAGGCCACCGGCCTCGACCTCCCCACCACCCTGGTCTACGACCATGCCGGCCCGGCCGCGCTCGCCGCGCACCTGGCCCGCGCCCTGGAGGACGGGACCGCCGCGCGCCGCGCGCCGCGGCCGGAGCCGGGCACGGAGGAGTCCCACGAACTGCTCGGCTCCGTCTACCGCGAGCTGGCCCTGCGCGGGCAGATGGACGACGCGGAGGCACTGCTGGTCGGCGCGTCCGGCCTGCGCGAGGTCAGCGCGGATCTGCTGCTCCTGGCCGGCCTGGCCGGATCCGTCCGGATGTCGCAGGGCGGCGAACAGCCGCGGCTGATCTGCTTCCCTCCGTTCGCCCCGGTCGACGGCACCATCCAGTTCGGCCGACTGGCCGGCGCCTTCGACGGATTCTGCGGCACCGCCGTCCTGACCGTCCCCGGCTTCCGCTCCGGCGAGCCGCTCGCGGCCTCCCGCGACGTCCTGCTGGACCTGCTCACCGACGCGACCCTGCGCTGCGCCGAGGGCGAGCCGTTCGTCCTGCTCGGCTACTCCTCCAGCGGCTGGCTCGCCCAGGCGGTCGCCAGTCGGCTCCAGGCGGCCGGCACCGCGCCGGCCGGCCTGGTGCTGCTGGACACCTACCTGCCGGCCACCATGTCGCGTCGCATGCGCAAGGCGATGAACTACGAGGTGATCGTGCGCCGGCAGGCGTTCACCGCGCTCGGCTACGTCGGACTCACCGCGATCGGCAGCTACCGGCGGATGTTCCGCGGCTGGGAGCCCGAGCCGACCACGGTGCCGACGCTGTTCGTCCGGCCGTCGCGCTGCGTGCCGGGCTCGCCCGAGGAACCGATGACCGGCGAGGACTGGCGCTCCTCCTGGCCCCACGAGCACACCGCCGCGGAGGTCGAGGGCGACCACTGCACCATGATCGGCGAACACGCCGACCGGACCGGCGCCGCGGTGCGCACCTGGATCGAGGGGCTGTCCCGGACCGCCCCGTGACCCCGCAGGACCACCGGCCCCCGGCCGGCCGACGGACCGTACGACCGACGAAGGGATCATCACCCATGCCCCGGACCACCGCCCCCACGCCCGCCCCGCTGCTTCCGGCACCCGGCTCGACCGGCCACCTCGACGCGGCGTTCCTCGCCGACCGGGCGGCCATCCAGGACGTCATCGCCGCCTACAGCCTGTACTACGACTCCGGCGACTTCGAAGCCCTCGGCGACCTGTTCACCGAGGACGCGAGCTTCACCTTCACCCCGGCCCCCGAGGGCTTCCCGCCGTCGGTGACCACCCGCGAGCGGATCGTCTTCGCGATGGCCGCGCTGTACCGCCACCACACCGAGACACGCGGCGCCCACCAGCGCCACCTCACCGGCAACACGGTCGTCGTCCGCTCGGACGGGAACACCGCCGAGGCGCGCTCGCTGCTCTCCGTCACCTTCGCCCTCGACGACGGCAGCCACGAGATCGGCCGCAGCGGCTCGTACGTCGACCTGCTGGAGAAGGACGGGGACCGCTGGCGCATCGCGAGCCGCCACCTGTGGCTCCGGGACCTCCCCCGGGTCACCGCCACCCCCCCGGACGGACCGGAGGGTCGGGCATGATCCCCGTCCTGGACCTCGTCCAGATCTCCTCCCTGCCCGACGCGGAACGCGAGCTCGGGCAGCTGGCCCGCCGCCACCCGGTGATCCGCGCCCGGCAGGCCGACGGCACCGAGGCGTGGACCGTCCTCGGCGCCGAGTCCGCCCGGCGGTTGCTCGGCGACCCCCGGCTCTCCAGCGACCTCCACCGGCACGCGCCGCAGGCCGCGCAGATCCCGGACGCCCCGATCGTCCTCTTCGAACAGGACAATCCGGAGCACGCCCGCTACCGCCGGCTGGTCAGCGCCGCCTTCGCCTCCCGCGCGGTGCGCTCGCTGGAACCCCGCCTCACCGAGATCGCCCGCGGCCTGCTGGACGGCCTTCCCGCCGAGGGGGAGGCCGACTTCGTCTCCGCCTTCGCCAACCCCTTCCCGCTGGAGGTCATCTGCGAGCTGCTCGGCGTGCCGTCGGCCGACCGCGAGGTGTTCCACAGCCGGGTCAAGAACATGGACTCGCCCTCGGCGCCGGTCCGCCAGGCCGCGACGGACGCCTTCGCCGCCTACTGCACCAACCTGGTCGAGGCGAAGCGCCGACAACCCACCGAGGACCTGCTGAGCGAGCTCGTCGGCGCCCGGCTGGACGACGGACAGGCGCTCTCCCGGGAGGAGCTCGTCGGGTTCTGCTCCGTCCTGCTGTTCGCCGGACACGTCACCACCGCCCACGTCATCTCCAGCGCACTCCTCGAACTCCTCGAACACCCCGATCAGCTGGCCGCGCTCCGGACCGACCCGGAGCTCGTGGCGGGCGCCACCGAGGAGGCGCTGCGCTACCGCGGCTCCCTGCTGTCGACCACCAACCGGGTGGCGCTCGACGACATCGAGATCGATGGCGTGAACGTCCGCAAGGGCGAGCTGGTCCGCTTCCTGCCGTCGGCCGCCAACCGGGACCCGGCCGTCCGCGCCGACCCGCACTCCTTCGACCTGCTGCGCCCGACCACCGCGCACCTCGCCTTCGGCCACGGCCCGCACTTCTGCCTCGGCCACCAGCTGGCCCGGCAGGAGATCAGGGTCGCGCTGACCGAGGTCCTGGCCCGTTTCCCGGGCCTGGAACTCGCCGTCCCGCCCGGGCGGCTGACCTGGCACCGCTCGGACTTCCTGCGCGGGCTCACCGAGCTGCCGCTGCGCTTCGCCGGCTGACCGGCCGGACCGGTCCCACCACGAGAAACGGATCCCCCTCCCATGCCCGACCCCGGCCTCGACCCCGACCTCGCGGAGCTGAGCGGACGCTGGCTGCGGCAGTACCGCCCGGCCCCCGAGGCGGCCGTCACCCTGGTCGCCTTCCCGCACGCCGGCGGCTCCGCCAGCTACTTCCAGCCGCTGTCCGGCGCGCTCGGGCCGCGGACGCAGGTGCTCTGCCTCCAGTACCCGGGCCGGCAGGACCGCCGCCACGAACCCTGCCTGGACACCGTCGACGCCTTCGTCGACGCCATCTGCGCCGTGCTGCGCCCCCGCACCGAGCGGCCCCTGGTGTTCTTCGGACACAGCATGGGCGCCGTCCTGGCCTACGAGACGGCCCGCCGGCTGGAGGCCGAGCGCGCCGTCGACCTGCTCGGCCTGATCGTCTCGGGCCGCCGCTCGCCGACCACCACGCGGCACGAGACCGTGCACCTGCGCGACGACGCCGGCATCCTCGCCGAGATCCAGCAGCTGAACGGCACCGACAGCACGCTCCTGGACGACGAGGACATCCGGCGGATGATCCTGCCGTGCCTGCGCGCCGACTACACGGCGGTCGAGACCCACGTCCACCGCGACGGGCCGCCCCTGCGCTGCCCGGTCACGGTGCTGACCGGCGACGCCGACCCGCAGGTGACCCGGCAGGAGGCGGAGCGCTGGACGGAGGTCACCGCCGGAGGGTTCCGGCTCCGGACCTTTCCCGGCGGGCACTTCTTCCTCAGCTCCCAGCAGGGACCGGTGACCAGGGCGCTCACCGACTCCCTCACGGTCTTCCGCACCGGAACGGCGGAGAGCGCCCGCTGATCCGGGGCGAGGGGAGCGGGAACGGAGTGGTCCGGTAACACCTGTGCCGGACCCGGCTCGCGGACCGGGTGCGGCCCCGGTGGCCGCCGTCCGTACCTCGTGCGTCCCAGCACGGGACCGCCGGTGGCGCCGTTCTTCCGGAGAACGGCGCCACCCACCGGTCGATCCGCCACCGCCGGTGGAAGGCTCCCCGATGGCCGGCCGGGGGAAGCGCAAGCGCGTCCCGGGCGCCGCGGTCACACCTTCGAGTAGCGCCGGAACGAGTCCGGCCGGCCGTGGCCGAGCACCAGCGGCGACACGGGGCCGGCCGGTGCGACGGTGAGGGCGTCAGGGGATCAGCACCACCTTGCCGCTCACCGTTCCGGACTCGGCCAGGCGCAGCGCCTCGGCGGCGCTGGTGAGCGGGAGTTCGGCGGCGACGCGGGCGGAGACCTCGCCGCAGCGGACGGCGTCGAAGACCTCGGTGAGGTCCTCCCGCAGCCGGGCGCGGAAGCCGTCCGCGCGCAGGGCGCGGCCCGCCCAGATGTTGTAGAAGTGGGCGCGGCGCCCGTTGGGCAGGGTGTTCCAGAACCAGGTGCGGGCCAGGATCTTCAGCACCGGCCACTGCTTGGAGCCGGTGTCGTCCCGGGTGGAGGCGCTGCCGTAGGCGACCAGGGTGCCGCCGGGGGCGAGCAGCTGCCAGGAGTCGACCACGCTGCGCCCGCCGACGTGGTCGAACACCGCGTCCACTCCGCCGGGCGCCAGCTCCCGCACCCGGGCGGGGACGTCACCGGTCCGGTAGTCGAGCGGGACGGCGCCCAGTTCGCGCAGCGCGTCGTGGTGCCGGGCGGAGGCCGTGCCGATCACCGACGCGCCCCCCGTGCGGGCGAGTTGGACCAGCACCGAGCCGACGCCGCCGCTCGCGCCGTGCACCAGCACGGTCTGCCCGGGGCGCACCCGGGCCAGCCGGTGCAGCATCTGCCGGGCGGTGATGCCGTTGACCACCACGGCCTCCGCCTCGGCCGGGGTGAGGCCGTCCGGCACGGGCACCACGTCCGCGGCGTCGAGCGCCACATGGCTGGCCCACCCGCCGGTCTTCACCAGCGCCGCCACCCGCCGGCCGGTCAGGGCCGGGTCGACGCCCTCGCCGGTGGCCAGGACCCGGCCGACCAGGTCGTAGCCGGGGACGAAGGGGAACGGCGGCTGGTCGTAGTACCGCCCGCGGCGCATCTGCTGCTCGGCGAACGAGACGCCGGTCGCCTCCACGCCGATCACGACCTGGCCCCGGCCGGGCTCCGGCACCGTGCCCCGGCGGATCTCCAGCCCCTCCGGGCCACCACACCCGGCAGGACGACTTCGAGCAGGCGCAGGTCACTCATGGCCGCACCCTCCTGTTCCCTAGAGGCTTTTGCGTTCGTTATAAGTTGTAACTCCTACCTTTGTGAGTGTCAACAACTTCAGTGAGAGCCTCTAACTCCGCGGTGCGGCCGCGACGCCCCCGGCGCGCGTCACGGGACACGCGCCGGGGGCGGGCTGTCGGGGGCGGGCCGTCGGGGGTGCTCAGCCCATCGACTTGGCGCCGTCCAGGGACTCCCGCAGGATGTCGGCGTGGCCCGCGTGCTGCGCGGTCTCGCCGATGATGCCGAGCACCACCCGGCGGGCCGAGCGGCGGGCGCCGGGCTCGTACCACGGCGCCGGCGGCAGGGGCTGGGAGACCTCGAGGTCCGGCAGGGCGGCGATCAGCTCGTCCGTGCGGCGCGCCGTCTCGGTGTACTCGGCGAGCACGTCGGCCAGCGTCTCGCCGGGCAGCATCCGGAAGATTCCCGTCCACCTCTCCTGCTCGGCCTGCGTCATGCTGGTGAAGTCGGGCATCGCGGACGGGCCTTCGAGGATGAAGTCGACCCAGGCCCGCTCGACGGCCGAGACGTGCTTGATGAGGCCGCCCAGGCACAGTTCGCTGGCGGTGGTGCGCAGCCCGACCTGCTCGTCGGTCAGGTCGCGCGTGGTGTGGCGCAGGTAGTGGCGCTGCATGGCGAGCTGCTCCAGCAGGTCGGCCCGCTCGCCGGTGATCGCAGGGGCGGTGGTGGCCGTGGTGTCGCTCATGTCCGTACCTCCGTGGGGTGTTGCGTTCTCGACGGTCCGTCGCCGTCCGACGTGTTCCACGATAGGAGCCGTATAGGTCAGATCCTGTCCTCGACTGCCGGGGCGGCCTCGGGCGTGGGGAAGTTCGGCAGCACGTGCTCGGCGAGCTCGTGCAGCAGTTCCTCGATCGGCCGGTCGTTGGGGCGCAGGTTGAACGAGACATGGGAGACGCCGAGACCGGCCATCGCCTTCAGGTGCTCCACCAGGGCGTTGCGGCCGGTGCTCAGGCCGAGCCGGATGGGGGTGGCCGGGGCGTCGGGGTCCTCCTGGAGGGTGAGGACCATGGGCGTCAGGTACGGCTTGGCGCCGTCGGTCCGCTGCTGCCACTCCCGGGCCCTGATCCGCAGCGCGCCCAGTTCGCGCGGGTAGTTGAGGGAGGCGTCGACGTTCTCGGCGATCCACTCCGGGGTCTGCTGGGCGCCGCCGGCGACGGCGATCGGGATCCCGGCCGGGTGCACCGGCCGCGGCAGCACCTCCAGCTGCCGGTCCGCGCCGAGGCCGACGGCGGGCAGCTCCAGCGGCCCGCCGCGCCAGGCGGCGCGCAGGGTCTCGACGCCCTCGCGGAACGCCGCGCCGCGGGACTGGAAGTCGCGCCCGAACAGCGGGTACTCCACCGGGCGGTCGCCGCTGGCCAGGCCGAGCAGCATGCGCCCGCCGGACAGCACGTCGACGGTGGCGGCGGCCTTGGCGACCAGCAGCGGCTCGCGCAGCGGCAGGACTGTCGCGCCGGTGCCGAGGACGACGTTCTCGGTGACGGCGGCGAGGTGGCCGAGGTGGGTGAAGGTCTCGAAGACGGTGCCGGCGTCGCCGAACTGGAGCGGGTCGTAGAGCGGGACGTCGCGCAGCCACAGGGCGGCGAAGCCGAGCCGGTCGGCCAGCCGTGCGCGCTCGGTGTGCGCCGTGAGGTCGGGCACGCCGAACGGCAGGCCGGCGGCGCGGTCGGCGCGTCCGCGCTCGGGGCCCCAGTCGTTGTCCAGGGGCAGTTCGAGGCCGATCGTGAGCCGTCCGTCGCCGGGGGCGATGCGGGCGAGGGCGGGGTGGGCGGAGGCCATGGCGGATCCTTCCGAGGCGGTGCGGGCGGGTGTGCGAGCGGGGGTGCGGGCGAGCGGTGGGAGCGGGCGGAGCGGCAACGGGGGACGCCCCCGCTCCGCCCCGGTCGGTCGGCCGGTGGTGGAGCGGGGGCGTCGGGAGGATCAGTTGAACTGGTCCGGGTGCGGGCCGGTGCGCAGGCCGCGGTCGGTCGCACCGATCGCGTCCATGTCCGCGTCGGTCAGCTCGAAGTCGAAGACGTCGAGGTTCTGGCGGATGCGGGCCGGGGTGACCGACTTGGGGATCACGATGTTGCCCAGCTGCAGGTGCCAGCGCAGCACCACCTGAGCGGGCGACTTGCCGGTGCGCTCGGCGATCGCGGTGATCGCCGGGTCGTCCAGGACGGCGCCCTGCGCGAGCGGGCTCCAGGCCTCGGTGGCGATGCCGTGGCGGGCGTGGAAGGCGCGCAGCTCGGCCTGCTGGAGGCCGGGGTGCAGCTCGACCTGGTTGACGGCCGGGACGAGCTCGCTGTTGTCCAGCAGGCGCTGGAGGTGGGCGGGCTGGAAGTTGGAGACACCGGCGGCGCGGATCCTGCCGTCGGCGGCGAGGCGCTCGATGGCCCGCCAGGAGTCGAGGTAGAGGTCGCGGGCCGGGGTGGGCCAGTGGATCAGGTAGAGGTCGACGGTCTCCAGGCCCAGCTTGGCGAGGCTGGCGTCGAAGGCGCGCAGGGTCGCGTCGTAGCCCTGGTCGGCGTTCCACAGCTTGGTGGTGACGAACAGGTCCTCGCGCGGCACGCCGCCCTCGGCCAGGGCCCGGCCGACGCCGGCCTCGTTGCCGTAGATCGCGGCGGTGTCGATGCTGCGGTAGCCGGCCTCCAGGGCGCTGGCGACGGCGGCGGTGGTCCGGTCGTCCGGGACCTGGAAGACGCCGAAGCCGAGCTGGGGGATCTCGACGCCGTTGTTGAGCTTCACGGTGGGGACGGTGGGGGCGTTCATGGTGGTACCGGTCTTTCAGTCGGTGCGGTTGCTGAGGGTGTAGCGGACGGTCTGAGCACTGATCAGGCCGTCGCGGAAGACGAAGGTGTCGGTGCCGTCGGCGACCCGGTGGGTGCCGGTGGCGGCCGCCCAGCGGAGGAAGAGGATCTCGCCGGCGAACTGCGGGGTCAGCCACCACTCGGCCTGCGGCAGGTCGGCCAGCAGCCGGCCGATCACCTGCCGGACCCCGTCATGGCCCCGGAACTCCCCGTCGGGGGTGATCAGGACGGCGTCCTCGGTGTAGTTGCCCGCTATGTGGTCGAGGTCGCCGGTGCCCAGGCGCTCACCGTGGTCGGCGAAGACCTCGCGAGGGGTGCGGCTCACCGCTCCAGCTCCTGGAGGGCGGCGGTGGCGAAGGAGTGGTCCTGCTCCGGGGCGCCGCCGCCGAGGCCGATGGCGCCGACGAGGCGGCCGTCGCGGTGGACGGGGATGCCGCCGGCGATGAACAGGAGCGGACGGTCGAGCGCGGTCGGCAGCGAGTGGAACGGGCCGTCGGGCTTGACCAGGTCGACCAGGTCGGCGGTCGGGGCGTTCAGCTGCAGCGCGGTGTAGGCCTTGCGGGTGCTGGTCTCGCCGGAGATCAGGACGGCCCGGTCGTCGCGCCGGAAGGCGAGCAGGTGGCCCCCGGCGTCGAGGACGGTGACGCTGACCGGGACCCCGGCCGCTTCGGCGGCGGCGCGGGCGGCGGTGATCAGGGTCTCGGCGTCGGCGGTGGTCAGCGGGGTCACGGTGGTGGTGCTCATGGGGGTGGTTCTCCTGAGGTGAGGGGGCCGGACGGGGAGGGTGGGACGGTCAGTGGTGGACCGGGACGGCGGCGGCGACGGGGTCGGCCGGTGCCGCGGTCGCGGTCACGGGGGTGCGGCGCTCCAGGGCGGCGGACCAGATGGCGAGGACGAGGGCCGCGGCGGCGAGCACGGCGCCGACCCAGTTCGGCGAGGTGTAGCCGAGGCCGGCGGCGATGACCATGCCGCCGAGCCAGGCGGAGAGGGCGTTGCCGAGGTTGAAGGCGCCGATGTTCACGGCGGAGGCCAGGGTGGGCGCCCCGTGGGCCTGGTCGAGCACCCGCTTCTGCAGCGGCGGGACGGTGGCGAAGCCGAGCGCCCCGACGAGCATGATGGTGATCGCGGCCAGCACCTTGTTGTGCGCGGTCAGGGTGAACAGCGCCAGGACGACGGCGAGGCCGCCCAGGGTGGTGTAGAGCATCGGCATCAGCTTGCGGTCGGCGTACTTGCCGCCGAGCAGGTTGCCGAGGAACATCCCGATGCCGAAGAGGACCAGCAGCCAGGTGACCGCGCCGTCCGAGTAGCCCGCCACCTGGGTCATCATCGGGGCGATGTAGGTGATCGCGGCGAAGACACCACCGAAACCGAGCACGGTCATCGCCATGGCGAGCAGGACCTGCGGGTTGCGGAAGGCGGTCAGCTCGCGGCGCAGGTGGGCGCCCTCGGGCCGGGGCATGGCGGGGACGAGCTTGGCGATGCCGAGCAGGCCGACGATGCCGAGCGCGGCGACACCGGCGAAGGTGATGCGCCAGCCGACGGCCTGGCCGATGTAGGTGCCGAGCGGCACGCCGACGATGTTGGCGATGGTCAGACCGGTGAACATGGTGGCGATGGCGCCGGCCTTCTTGTCCGGGGCGACCAGGTCGGCGGCGACGACGGAGCCGATGCCGAAGAACGCGCCGTGGGCGAGCGAGGCGACCACGCGGCCGGCGAGCATCATGCCGAACGAGGGGGCGAGGGCCGAGACCAGGTTGCCGAGCACGAACAGGCCCATCAGCAGCATGAGCATCCGCTTGCGGCTGACCTTGGTGCCGAGCACGGTCAGCAGCGGTGCGCCGAGGACGACGCCGAGGGCGTAGCCGGTGACGAGCAGGCCCGCGGTGGGGATGGAGACGCCGTAGTCGGCGGCGATCTCGGGCAGCAGGCCCATGATCACGAATTCGGTGGTGCCGATGCCGAAAGCGCCGACGGCCAGAGCGAGCAGTGCGAGAGGCATTGGGCTCGACCCTTCTGTGATTGATTGAGTGAGCTCCTTGCGTGTCTTCACAATAGTTGCAGGCGCGCTATAAGTGCAAGCGCGGGCTGTGGTCGTTCTCTGGATGTCGGCGATCACATGGTGTCGTCGGGCCGGGGCTGCGGGGGTCGCCGGGCCGGGATGGGGGGTCGGGCATGCAAAAACCGGCCCCAGCGAGGTGCTGGGGCCGGTCGGGGGAGGCGGGGTCGGGTGGCTAGCCGAGGCGCGCCGGGGTCTCCACGGCCTCGACGGCCTCCACCAGTGAGGCCAGCTCGGGATTGCGCGCGGCCTCGCCGAGCGCCTCGCGCAGCGCGGCGTCATTGGTCGGCCGGGCCTCCTCCAGCAGCTTCAGCCCCTCCTCGCTGACATTGGTGTAGATGCCGCGGCGGTCGGTGGGGCAGAGGTAGCGGGCCAGCAGGCCGCGGTCCTCCAGGCGGGTGACCAGTCGCGTCGTGGCGCTCTGGCTGAGCACGACCGCGTCGGCGACCTGCTTCATCTGGAGGTGGCCGCCCTCGCCGTCGTGCTGCCGGCTGAGGACGTCGAGAAGTGAGTACTCCCGCACGCTCAGGTCGTGCTTGGACTGCAGGGCGCGCTCGATGTGCGACTCGATCCTGCCGTGCAGGAGGGAAAGCGCACCCCAGCCGCTGGCCAGGGCGGTGAGCGCGGGGTCCGTAGCGGTCATGAGGCCGGTCTCCTTCCGAATGTGGCTGTACCCAAGGGTAAGCCATGAAGGCGAATACCGGCTAGGGCCTATATGCGGCTAGTGCAAGTATCTCGTGCTCGGCTGCACGCTCGCCACACGCCCGGCCGCGGAAGTTCAGCTCGCGAAGCCGCCCTCCGGCTGGATGATCTCCAGATTGGTGCCGTCGGGGTCGTTGAAGTAGGCGACCTTGGTACCCAGGGCCGCCTCCGGGGTGACCTCGCCCGCGATGAACGTGTAGTCGTCGCCGAGGAAGTCGTACCCGGCCTCCTTCATCCGCCGGTACACCGCGTCGAAGTCGTCGACCCGCAGACACAGGTGCATCGAGCCGGGGCGGTTCGCCACCCCGCCGGTCCGCTCGCCCACCGGCTCCTGGAACTGGATGAGGTCGATGCCGAGGCTGTTGTCCAGGTTGATCGTGGCGTAGCGGAGCTTGGCGACCGGCAGCCCCTGCGACCTGCCGAACGGCACGCTGTGCATGGTTCCCTCGGCGACCGGCGACCGGCCGGTGAGGGCCGTGTAGAAGGCGATCGAGGCGTCCAGGTCGGAGACCGAGATGCCGACGTGGGCGGCGCGGGTGAGGTTGACCGGGGTGCTGGAAACGGTCATGGGGCATCCCCTTCGTCCTGCGGCCCTCCTCGTGCGGGGTGGCGCCGGCCGGCACGGGCGGGCCGGTCCCCGGAGAGCCGTCCGCGCTCAATTCTTCCGGGGACCGGGGCGGTCGCAACTCGCCCGCGGGGGGCCGGCGCGCACGCTCACTCCTGCCCCCGGTCCGCCGCGAGCGCGGTGTTGAGCCGGGCCGCCCGGCGGGTCAGATGGTCCCGCTCGGCGAGGTTGGGCGCCTCGCGGGCCGCCTCGGCGTACAGCCGCGCCGCCGTCGCCAGTTCGCCGTCCCGCTCGCGCAGGTGGGCCTCCGCCGCCGTGCGGCGCGGCAGCCCGGCGTCCACCTCCGCCAGCGCCGCCAGCCCGGCGCGCGGCCCGTCCGCCTCGCCGACCGCCACCGCGCGGTTGAGTCGCACGACGGGGCTGCCGGTCAGCCGCAGCAGCTCGTCGTACCACTCGACGATCTGCACCCAGTCCGTCTCCTCCGCCGTCCGCGCGTCCGCGTGCAGCGCCGCGACGGCCGCCTGCGCCTGGAACTCGCCCAGCCGGTCGCGGGCGAGGGCCGCCTGGAGGATCGCCACGCCCTCGGCGATCGCCGCGGTGTCCCAGCGGGAGCGGTCCTGCTCGGCGAGCGGCACCAGACTGCCGTCCGGGGCGGTCCGGGCGGCCCGCCGGGCGTGGTGGAGCAGCATCAGGGCGAGCAGCCCGGCCACCTCGGGGTGGTCGACCCGGGCCGCCAGCTGCCGGGTCAGCCGGATCGCCTCGGCGGCGAGGTCGACATCGCCCGAGTAGCCCTCGTTGAACACCAGGTAGAGCACCCGCAGCACGGTCGCGACGTCGCCCGGCCGGTCGAGGCGCACACCGGAGACGGTGCGCTTGGCCCGGCTGATCCGCTGCGCCATGGTCGCCTCGGGCACCAGGTAGGCCCGGGCGATCTGGCGGGTGGTGAGCCCGCCGACGGCGCGCAGGGTGAGCGCCACCGCCGAGGCCGGCGTCAGCGAGGGGTGGGCGCACAGGAAGTACAGCCGCAGCGTGTCGTCGAGCGCGGGGGCCGGCCCGGGGGCCGGCTCCTCCTCGACCCGGTCCTCGCGGCGGCGCCGGGCGGAGTCCGCCCGGGCCGCGTCGAGGAACTTGCGCCAGGCCACGGTGACCAGCCACCCCTTCGGCTCGGCCGGAGGCCCCGCGGGCCACACCCGCAGGGCCTCCACCAAGGCGTCCTGGACGGCGTCCTCGGCCGCCGCGAAGTCGGCTCCGCGGCGGACGAGGACGGCGAGCACCTCCGGGGTGAGGCTGCGCAGCAGGGCCTCGTCCACGGGTGCGGTCACTCCGTGATGGTCGGCGAGAAGGCGAGGAACGGGCGCAGCTCCAGCCACTCGTGGATCGGCCGCCCGCCCGCCCCCGGAGCGGCGGACAGCTCGCCGGCCAGCTCGACGGCGCGCTCGTAGCTGTCGACGTCGATCACCATCCAGCCGGCGATGAGGTCCTTGGTCTCCGCGAACGGGCCGTCGGTGACCGGCGGCCGGCCCTCGCCGTCGTACCGGACCCACGCCCCTTCGGGGGCGAGCGCCTGGCCGTCGACGTACTCGCCGCTCTTCTCCAGCCGGTTCGCAAAGTCGCGCATGTACTGCATGTGCGCCTCGATCTCCTCCGGGGTCCACTGGTCCATGGGCACGCAGTTGACCGCCTCCGGGGCGCCGCGGTAGTGCTTCAGCAGCAGGTACTTGGCCATGGTGACCCTCTCCTCGCAGTTCGTGCGGCCCATTGTGGCCGCCTTCGACCCTGGGACGGAGCCGTCCGCCGCTTCTCGACACCACCGCCGGAACTTTTTCGAGGAATTCCTCCCGCCCGGCCGCGCCCGGGCGCGTCAGCTCCGGTGGACGCCCACCTCGTACAGTGAGTACCCCCACGAGGTGGCCCGCTGCTCGCCGTGGATCCGCACCTGGCGGGCCGGGACGGCGGGGAACCGCGCGGTGTCCAGACCGCCGTCGCCGGAGGCGGTGGACCACACCGTCCGCCAGGTCGTCCCGTCGGTGGACACCTCGATCCGGTAGGCCCGGGCGAAGGCGCGCTCCCAGTCCAGGGTGACCCGGCCGACCAGGGTGGTGGCGGGCAGGTCGATCCGCAGCCACTGGTCGTCGCTCCAGTCACTGGCCCAGCGGCTGGATCCGTTGCCGTCCACGGCCCGGGCGGCCCCGAAGTCGGTGAACGGGTTCCACTCGGCCGAGCTCGCCGAGGCGGTGGCGCCCGCCGCGAGGTTCACCTCGGACCGGTACCGCTCGGCGGCGCCCCAGGTGGTGAGGTAGGACTCCGCGCCGCGGAACAGGTCGTCGACCACGCCCTGCCCGCCGACCTGCCGGATGTCCTCGATCCAGTCCGGCACCAGGCCGTAGTGCGCGGCGCCGTCGGTGTTGACGTCCCAGGTGCGGCTGCCGGCGGTGGCGCGCTCGACCACCGAGCCGCCGTCGGCGGTGCGGAACGGGTAGCGCACCGGGTTCGCGGTCCCGGCCCCGCGCGGACCGGGCCAGCCGCCCACGCCGTTCATGTCCGTCCCGTAGCCGTAGCCGACCCCGTACTTGTCGCGCAGCGCGTCGGTGCGCTTCGCCTCCGCGCTGAACGCCTCCGCGCCGTTCATGTACTGGGCGACGAAGCCGCCGAGCTTGTAGACCCGCTCCGTCCAGCCGAGGTCCATCCAGCTGTGCGAGGAGAGCACGCCCGGGTACGACGCGGACTCCAGCACATCCAGTGCCCGCCCGGCCGCCTTGACGCTCATGTGGTCGAGCTCCAGCATCATGCCGCGCCGCATCATCCCGCGCAGGGCGTACTCGCCCAGCTCGGTCAGTCCGCGGGTGTTGCACTGCGCTCCGGCCGCGTACGAGGGCGGCGCCACCCCTGCGGGGAGCCGGCTCTGGACGGAGGCCGGCGCGGGTGCCAGGCCGATCGGATTGTCGTGCTGCGGGCCGGTGCACTGCTCGGTCTGCCAGAAGGTGCCGGTCGACAGGAACTGGCCGGCGTTGATCGCCGCGCCCAGCGAGCCTTCGTCGAACCGCACCCCGCACAGCGCGTTGTCGAACTTGTGGCAGAGGAACATGCTGCGCACGCCGAGCCCGTACAGCTCGTCGAGACCGCGGTCGATGTCCGCCTGGCCGCACTGGGCGACGTCCAGCACCTGCTTGCAGCCGAACGGCTCCGAGGTCTCCACCCCGAGCACGACGGCGAGCTTGCCCTGCCGGACCACCTCGCGGGCCTGTGCGCCGGTGGTGACGATCCGGAACCAGCCCTTGCCCGGCCCGCCGTACATGCGGTCGACGTAGGCCTGCATCTCCCAGCTCTTCTGCGCCTGAAGGCGGATCGAGGTCATCTCGTCGCAGCTGCGGTCCTTGAAGAAGTAGACCGAGCAGATCACGCCGTTGGTCACCAGGTCGTTGACGAGCACTCGCTCGCCGCCGCGCCAGGCGCGTTCCACCCAGGCGTAGTAGTTCTGCTGGTGGGTCAGCGAGTCATGGGCGGGCCAGTCGGCGAAGGTGGGCCAGCCGACCGGGTCGTGCTTGCCGTCGCCGCCCTTGGTGATCATGTCGAAGAGGGCGAGCGAGCCGTCGGGGTAGTGCTCCGGGCAGTCCTTGAGGGCGTCCTCGACGCCCGCCTCGGAGAAGGCCTTGCCGCAGATCAGACGGCCGCCGAAGGCTTCGTTGGCCAGGATGTGGTCGTGCGCGTCCACGAAGCCGCGGACGCGGCCCTGGGCGTCGGTGCCGGTGAACGGCTCGCCCGTGACGCCGATGGCGGCGTCGGGCGCCGGCCGGGCGACGGGGTCCCACCAGTCGGTGGAGCCCGCCCCTTGGGCCGGGGCGGCGAGCGCGGCGGCGACCAGGGCGAGCAGCGCGGCGAGCAGGGTGGCGAATCGGAGGCGTGCGTGGGGGAGTCGGCTCATGGGGAACCCCGGTTCCGGACGGGCGGACGACGCGGTCGACGCCCGGTCGCCCGCGGCGCGGCACCGCAGCCGGACCGGCCGCCGGGTCCCGCGTACTCGGTGTGACGAGAATCGCCACTGTTGGACATTTCGTCAATAGCGCTGGCAGAACCGGCCGTTCCATGTGCGCCGGTGGGCCGTCGCGCCTGCCTCAGGTGCCGGCCCGGGCCCCGGCCTCGCCGCCGGCCTCGCCCCCGGTCGCGGCGTCCTGGGCGGCCGGTGGCCGGTCGTGCGGCAGGAACAGCGCCGCGCCGAGGCCGACCACGCCGAAGCCGGCCAGCGCGATCATCGCCGCCGCGTAGCCGTTGCGGGTGAGCTCGGAGACCAGGATGGTGCCGGCGACGGCGGTGCCCAGCGAGGAGCCGAGATTGGAGATGCTGCGGGACAGACCCGAGATCTCGCCCTGGCGGCTGTCCGGGAAGGCGGACTGCACCACGTTGACCGACGGGGTGAGCATCAGGCCGAGCCCGAGGCCGATCAGCAGCAG
The DNA here is from genome assembly GCF_042887135.1 of Kitasatospora sp. NPDC057965. Classification (NCBI taxonomy): domain Bacteria; kingdom Bacillati; phylum Actinomycetota; class Actinomycetes; order Kitasatosporales; family Streptomycetaceae; genus Kitasatospora; species Kitasatospora sp. NPDC057965. The sequence goes on along the minus strand of NZ_JBHVPZ010000005.1, from coordinate 114,340 downwards.
GCCGGGAGCGAAGGCCCAGGCACCGCCGAAGGAGCGCACCAGCAGGAGCAGCAGGACGATGCCGGCGGTGGTGGTCGCGAAGCCGGTGACGATCAGCGTGCGCTGGGCACGGCGCTTCGCCAGCCGTTCGGCGGCGAGCGAGGAGACCAGCAGCCCCAGGGTGGCGGCGGTGAAGACGCCGCCGGTGGCGATCGCGCTGTAGCCGCGGACCACCTGGAGGTAGGCGCCGACGGTGAACGAGACGCCCATCAGGACCAGCCACTGGGCGTTCTGGGTGACCAGGCCCAGGTTGGAGACCCGGTTGTGGAACAGGCTGGTGGCCAGCAGCGGTTCGCGGCCCGCGCGCTCCAGCCGGCGGATCCAGCGGAAGAAGCCGGCCAGGACGACGGCTCCGGCGGCCAGCAGGGCGATCATCAGCCAGGCGTTGTTGTCCGCCGCGAGGATGCCGGTGACCAGCAGCACCAGGCCGCCCGCGGACAGCACCGCGCCGACGAGGTCGAACGGCCGGTCGGGGTCGGCGGGCAGCGGGTCCTCCAGGGTGCGGGTGAGGAGGAGGATCGCGGCGACCACCACGGCCTGGAAGCCGAAGTTGGCCCGCCAGTCGATCGCGGTGGTGAGCAGACCGCCGATGAGCGGACCGGCCGCCGCGCCGATGCCGCCCAGTGCCATGATCGTGCCGAAGGCACGGGCCCGGGCGGCGGTGCCGGTGAACAGCAGGGTGGTCAGGATGTACACCGGGGGGATCAGCAGCGCGGTGCCGACGCCCTCCAGCACCGAGTTGCCGAGGATCAGCACGCCCAGCCCGGGGGCGGCCGCGCTGAGCACGGCACCGACGCCGTAGACGGCGAGGCCCAGCATCAGGCAGCGCTTGCGGCCCCAGCGGTCGGTGAGCTTGCCGCCGGGGATCATCAGGGCGGCCATCACCAGCAGGAAGACGGTGATCGCCACCTGGACGCCCTGGACGCTGGTGTCGAGGTCCGCGCTGATGTCGTTGATCATCACGTTCATGCTGGAGCCGGCGAAGCTGCAGATGAACTGGGCCAGCGCCAGCGGGGCCAGCACCTGCCGTCCGGCGGACCGGGCAGGACGGGCGGTGGCGGTGGTCATGTCCCGCTCCGTTCGTAGGGCGCGGTGAGCACCGCGTACAGGGCGGCCACGTCGATGGCGATGATCAGGAGCGACCAGGCGGGGTAGCTCGCCACGAAGACGAACTGCACGAAGACGTTGGCGCACAGCACCGTCACCGGGAACCAGCGGCTGGGAAGGTCGCCGGTGAGCAGCGTGATGCCGGCCAGGCCCTGGGCGACCGCCAGCGCGAGCACCGCCCAGCCGAGGCTGTGCAGGTCGCCGAAGACGTAGCGGTCGGTGCCGGTGACGACGGGCGAGTCGATCAGCGCGGCGATCGCGTCCCACCCGTTGAACAGGGCCAGCAGGATCAGCGCCACGCCCGCGAACGGCAGCAGGTTGCGGCGCGGTCGCGCCGGGTGGGTGGATGAGGCCATGGCGCCGGGCTCCTTTCGCGGTGCTGCGGTCCTGCGGTGGGGCGCTCCTGCGCTCAGGCGGCGCCGCGCCGGTCGAGCTCCTCGTCGAGCGCGAGCGCCGCGTCGATCAGCGCGAGGTGGGTGAACGCCTGCGGGAAGTTGCCCAGTTGCTCGCCGGAGGGCCCGATCTCCTCGGCGAACAGGCCCACGTGGTTGGCGTAGGTGAGCATCTTGTCGAAGGCGTAGCGGGCCTGCTCGACCCGGCCGGCCCGGGCGAGGGCCTCGACGTAGAGGAAGGAGCAGAGGTTGAAGGTGCCCTCCGTGCCGCGCAGCCCGTCCGGCGAGGCCGCCGGGTCGTAGCGGTAGACCAGGCTGTCGCAGACCAGTTCCCGGTCCATCGCGTCCAGGGTGGACAGCCAGTCCGGGTCGGTGGGGGAGAGGAAGCCGACCTTGGGCATCAGCAGCAGCGAGGCGTCCAGGACCTCGGTGTCGTAGTGCTGGACGAAGGCCTTCCGCTTCGGGCTCCAGCCCCGCTGCACCACCTGGCGCAGGATGTCGTCGCGCACCGAGCTCCAGCGGTCCAGGTCCGCCGGGCGGGCGTGGGTGCGGGCCATCCGCACCGCCCGGTCGAAGGCCACCCAGCACATCACCCGGCTGTAGGTGAAGTCCTGGCGTCCGCCGCGGGTCTCCCAGACCCCCTCGTCGGCGCGGTCCCAGTGCTCGGTCAGCCAGTCCACCAGCCGGCGGAAGGCGTCCCAGCCGCGCAGCGCGCCCATGTCGCCCTCCCCGGCGGCGAACGCGTAGGCGGCCTCGCCGTAGATGTCGAGCTGGAGCTGGTCGGCGGCGGCGTTGCCGGCCCGCACCGGGAACGAGCCCAGGTAGCCCTCCCAGTGGCCGAGCGTCTCCTCGCCCAGCCGCGGGTCGCCGTCGATGCGGTACATGATCTGCAGCCGCTCGCGCTCGGCGGCGGCGGCCTCGACCCGGTCGCGCACCCAGCGGCGGAACGCCGCCGCCTCCTCACGGAAGCCGAGCCCGATCAGGGTGTGCACGGAGAGCGAGGCGTCGCGGATCCAGGTGTAGCGGTAGTCCCAGTTCCGCTCGCCGCCGACCTGCTCGGGCAGGCCCATGGTCGCCGCGGCGATCAGCGCGCCGGTCGGCCGGTAGCTGAGCAGCTTCAGCGTGATCGCCGAGCGGTCCACGATCTGCTGCCAACGCCCGTGGTAGTTCGAGGACTTCAGCCAGCCGTACCAGAACGCCCGGCAGGCGTCGAAGGCGGCGAGGCTCTCCTCGTCCCGGGGCGCGGCGGGCAGGGCGGTGCCCGGCGGCCGGCTGGTCAGCACGACGGTGGCCATCTGCCCGGCGTCCAGGGTGAACCGCGCGGTCACGTCGGTGCCGTCCGAGCGCAGCACGACCGGCTCGGTGGCCTGCACGCACAGCTCCTGGCCCGCCCCCTCCAGGACGGCGGTGCGCTCGTCGGGCAGGGCGAGCCCGTGGGTGGCCCGGCCGTAGTCGAAGCGGGGGCGGCACTCCAGGACGAACGGCACCCGGCCGCGCACCACCCGCGCCGCCCGGAGGATCCGGTGCTGCTCGCTCGGGATGGGCGAGGTGTCCGGGAGCATGAAGTCGATCACCTCCGCCACCCCCTGCGGGGCGAGGAAGCGGGTGACCACGATGGCCGTGCCGGCCAGGTAGAGCTGCTTCACCTGGGCGTCCGGCACGGCCTCCCGGTCGACGGCGAGCCGGCACCGGCCGCCCTTGCGGTGGTCCAGCAGGGAGGCGAACAGACTCGGGGAGTCGAACCGGGGGGCGCACCACCAGTCGATGTCGCCGTCGGTGGAGACCAGCGCTGCGGTCTGCAGGTCGCCGATGACGCCGTGCTCGGCGATCGGGGGGTAGGGACTCATGGTGGATGCTCCCTCGGCGGACGACGGGACCCGGACGGCGCGGTCCGGGCGGTGGGAACCGCCTGCGCCGCCACCGTACGGGGGGCGGTCCGGGCGGAGGATCACCCCGGGCGGGTGAACGCCCGCCGGGTGGCCCCGCCGCGTCCTGCCGCACCCCGCCACTCCCCGCCGCTGCCACTCCCCGCCGCTCCGGCCGCCGTGCGCCCGGGCCGGCAGGTCACCTCGTGGGGGTGATGCGCCGGGCTCCCGGGACGACCAGGCTGGAGGCCACCGTCGAAGCGAAGGGAGCCGGCCCCATGCGCTACGAGATCCGGGTGTCCGGCGTGCTGCAGGAGACGACCCGCCGGGAGGGCTTTCCCGAGCTGGAGAGCAGGGTCGTTCCCGATCACACCGTTCTGTACGGGGACGTCGTCGACGAGGCCCACCTGTTCGGTCTGCTGAACCGCTGCCAGGCGCTGGGCCTGCGGGTGACGGAGCTGCACCGGCTGCCCGAGTGAGGCGCCCCGCCGTCGGCCCACGCGCCGCGGTCGGTCCGTGTGCCACCGGCGGTCCACGCGTCGCCGTCGGCTCACGGGCCGTCGAGCAGGTGCAGCCGGGCCGCCCTGCGCACCGCCTCGCGGCGGTTCGCCGTCAGCAGCTTGCGGTTGATGCTCTTGAGGTGCGTCTTCACGGTGTTCGGCGACAGGTACAGCTCGTCGGCGATCTCCTGGGTCGACAGCATCCGCGCCGCGTGCCGCAGCACGTCGCGCTCCCGCTCCGTCAGCGCCTCGGTCAGCAGGTCGGCCGGCGGCTCGGCGGCTGGTGCGGCCGGAGCCCGGGTCGGCGGCCGTCCGCCGGGGGGCGGGCCGTCCGGGTGCGGGTCCGGCGCGGACGGGCGCAGATCCTCGGGCAGCCAGCTGTGGGCCCGGGCCAGCCGGGGTTGCCGGTGCAGCTGGCGCCGTACCCAGGGCGCGGACTCGCGGAACGGCCGGAGCAGACCCTCCGGCTCGGCGGCGGCCAGGGCCTGCGCCAGCAGCCGGGCGCTCTCCGGCCCGCCGGGTTCGGCGTCGGCCTGGGCCAGCAGCAGCAGTGCCCGGGTCCGGGTGGCGCCGCCCACGGTGGGGTCGTCGCGCAGCGCCCGCAGCTGGGCGAGGGCGCCCGCCTCGTCCAGCCCGGCCGCCAGCCGGGCCCGCGCCACCACCACCAGCGAGTCCGGCGCCCTGGTCGGCACGCCCTCCAGGACCGCCACCGCCGCCTGCGGCCGTCCGGCCGCCAGATGCGCGGCGCAGGCGGTCACGGCGAGGCACTCGCGGCTCCAGTCGGACGGGCGGTCGGCGAGGCCGCCGTCCTCCCGGCTCTCCTCCAGCAGTCGCAGCGCGGCGTCGGGCCGGCCCCGGGCCAGTTCCAGCTCGGCGCCGAGCACCGCTTCGCCCAGCGCGACCACGGGATCGCGTTCGGCCGCCGGGCGGGCCGTCATCCGCAGCAGCGCCCGGCGGGCGTCGGCCGGCTCGTCGCGCTCCAGCGCGGTGGCGGCCAGCACCAGGTCGCGCACCTCGGTGCGGCTGTCGGGCGGCAGGCTGGAACGGTCGGCCTCCTCGTCGGCCTCGCGCACCCGGTGCTCGGCCCGCCCGGAACGGCCGCGCAGGTGGTCGATGAACGCGAGCCGGCACAGCGAGTCATGGCGCAGCCGGGCGGTGCCGGGCGAGGGCGGGGCCTGCGCCGCGCACTCCAGGGCCGCCCGCGCCTCGTCGAGCCGGCCGTGCCACAGCAGCGCGGAGCCGAGGCCGGCGTCCACCAGGGCGAGCAGTTCGGGGTGCCGCTCCAGCGGGCCGGCCGGCGCCCGGCCGGCCAGCTCGTGGGCACACCGGGCGGCCCGCTCGGCGAGCGCGGCCGAGCCGAGCAGCCGGGCGGCCTCCGCCCGCACGAAGGCGGCCGCCAGCCGCAGTTCGGTCTGCTGCTCCGCCAGCCGCGGTTCGACGCGCTCCAGGACCCGCAGCACGCCGTCCACCTCGTCGCGGCCCAACTGGACCGCGGCCCGGACGAGTTCGGCGGCCGGGGTGTGTTCGGTGGCCGGCATCCGGGAGAACAGGGCGCGCAGCCGGGTGGCGTCCCGTCCGGCGACCAGCTCGCCGAGGGCCAGCTGGTCGACCAGCAGCTGCGCCGCCGACCCCCAGGCGCCGCCCTCGACGGCGTGGTCCAGCGCCGCCCGGTACTGGCCGTGGTCGGCGAGCCAGCGCGCGGCCCGCACCCGCAGCCCGTCGACGCGGTCCGGGGCGGCGGCGCGCAGGTGCAGGCGCAGGATGCCGGCGAACATCGGGTGCAGCCGGTACCAGCCGTCGGACAGCGCCTCGGTGAAGGCGTTGTCCTGGTGCAGCTGCTCCAGGATCCGCCGGCCGTCGCGGCGCCCGGTGAGCGCGTCGGCGAGGTCGGGGTGGACCCGGCCCAGGATGCTGCAGCGCAGCAGCAGGTCCTGGGTCGGCGCGGGCTGGGTGCGCAGCACCTCGGCGAGCAGGTAGTCGGAGAGCGCGGCCTGTCCGGCGTCGATCCGCCCGAGGTAGGCCTCGGGCTCGCCGGAGTCCTTGGCGGCGAGCGCGAGCAGCCGCAGCCCGGCCGCCCAGCCGGAGACCGCCCGGTGCACCGTGTCGACGGTGGACGCGTGCAGCCGCAGCCCGTGGCGCTCCAGCAGCTCGGCCGTCTCGGCCGGGCCGAAGGCGAGGTCGGCGGCGTGGATCTCGGCGAGCTCGTCCGCGGCCCGGTAGCGGTGCAGCGGCAGCAGCGGCTCGCGGCGGCCGACCAGCACCAGCCGCAGCTGCCCGGCCGTGTGCCGGACCAGGTCGTGCAGCTGACCGGTCAGCCGGGGGTTGTCGATGTGCTCGAACTCGTCCAGCACCAGGACCAGCGGCTGGGGCCGGGCGTTGATCCAGGCGGCCAGCCGGACCAGCAGGGACGGTTCGACGTGCTCGGCCCGGGCCGGGGCGCCGACCTCCTCGGGCAGCCCGGGCACGCCGCCGCGCAGGGCCTCGCGCACGTAGGCCCAGAAGGTGCCGGGCTGGTTGTCGCCCTCCTCCAGGGTGAGCCACCCGGCCGGCCCCGGGAGCCCGCCGCGGGCCAGCCAGTCGGCCACCAGCAGGGTCTTGCCCGCCCCCGCGGGCCCGTCGACCAGGGTCACCGGCCGGGACACGGCCGCGTCCATCCGGCGCAGCAGCCGCTCGCGCCGGACGAAGGTGGCGGCGGGCGGGCCGGGCGGGCGGATCCGGGTGAGCAGCATCGGGTCCCCGTTGGGGAGCCTCGCGGGCGCTGTGCGGGTGTGCGGCATGGGGCCACCGCCTGGTGGTTCCGCCGTGCCCGAGGGCACGGCCGGGCGCGGACGCGAAAGGGCGGGCCGCGGGCTCACCGGCGCTCGGTCGCTCCGGGTGACGCCACTCAAACGGTAGTACGGCCCGGCCGCCGGGTGCCATCCGAGCGGGCGGGGCGGCCCGCCTCACCTCCCGGGGGTGAGGCCGGCACCCGGCGGACCGGCGACGATCGTCGCGAGGACCGGTCCGGGCGGCCGGTCCTGCCCCCGACCCCGCAGGAGGCCGCCGTGACCGGACCCGGACCGGCATCCCGCAGGCGCGTCCCCGGCCCGCCCGGACCGGGCCCGGAGGGGTCCGCGCAGCGGACCGACTACGCCGGCGCCGTCTACGGCTCGATGCTGGCGGCCTCCGTGATCGCGGCCTCGACGCTGAGCGGACCGCACCCGAGGCTGTCGCTCATCCTGCTGCTGGTGATCACCGGCCTGGTGTTCTGGGCGGCGCACGTCTACGCGCACGTCGCCGGGCAGCGCGAGGCCGGCCGCCAGGTCACCCGGCGGCAGGTGCGTGAGGTGGGGCGGCACGAGTGGCCGATCGTGGAGGCCGCCGCGCTGCCGGCCCTGGCGGTGCTGGTCAGCCCTTGGCTGGGGACCGGGGAGAACGCCTGGCTGGCCCTCGGCGTCGCGGTGGCCCAGCAGGTGGGCTGGGCCGGCCTGGGCGCCCGCCGGGCGGGGGCGACACCGCGCCAGGTGCTCGCGGAGGGCGCGGTCAACCTGCTGCTGGGCCTGGTCATCGTGGCGGCCAAGGTGGCCGTCGGGCACTGAATCACCCGGACCGGGTGGTCCCGGGGGGCGCTCCGTCGTGGCGCAGTGGTACTCGGGGCAGCCTGCCCGGATCCGGGGCTCCCGGGCCCCCGATGACCCACGCCCGACAACCCACGGAGGCCACCATGACCGCCGCCGTTCCGCACGGTCCCGCCCGCCCGGCCGGGGCGCGCGCGAGGACCGACCCCGTCGGCTCCGGCCTGCTGACCTTCGCCGGTGTGCTGCTGGTGCTGGTGGGCTCGCTGAACGCCCTGGACGGCATCTCCGCGATCGCCGGCTCGCACGTCTTCATCGGGAACGCCCACTTCGTCTTCGGGGACCTGCTCGCCTGGGGCTGGGTGATGCTCGCCCTGGCCGTCGCCCAGCTCGGGGCCGCCTACGGCGTCCTCGCCCTGCGCGCGCAGTGGGCCCGGTGGGCCGGCGTCGTCGTCCTGGTGCTGAACGCCTTCGCGCAGATGTCCTTCGTGCCGTCCTACCCGGTGTGGTCGCTGACGATCATCGCGATCGACGTGGTCGCCATCTACGGCCTGACCGCCTACGCCACCCCCGACCGGTGGGGACCCGCCCCCTCCGAGGAACCCCCGGGCCCCGGCGGCGCCGCCTGAGCGGCCGGGCCGCGTCCTCGGAGCGCGTGACCGCCGCCCCCGCCACCGGATCGACCGTCGGCGGGGACCGGCGGTCCCGCACGTCCGACGGCTCACCCGGGCCGCGCCGCCCCCGCCGCCGGCCGCTCCAGCCGCCAGACCACCGCGATCCCGGTGCCCGCGGGAGGGACCGGCGGCGTGCTCGGCCCGCGGTGGATCTCCGCGAACCCCAGCCGGCGCGGTACGGCGGCGCTGGCGGTGTTGGCCAGGTCGTGCACGATCTCCACGAAGTCCACGTCCGGCAGCGTGAACAGCTCGGCGGTCAGGGCCGCCGCGGCCCTGGTCGCGATGCCCCGGCCGGTCGCGGCCGGGTGCAGCCAGTACCCCAGCCCCCGCCCCCGGGGATCGGCGCCGCAGTAGGCCTGGCACATGCCGAGGAGCGCGCCGCTCCCGGCCTCGACGGCGTAGTTGAAGACCTCGCCCTCCTCCCACCGGACCCAGGACCGCGCGAGGAAGCCCCGGGTGTCCTCCTCGCTGTTCCCGGTGACCCAGGTCACCCAGGGCCGCAGGTGCTCCAGCGACTCCTCGAACAGCACCAGCGCCGCGGCGAAGTCCTCCTCCCCCCGCCACCGGCGCAGCGTGAAGCCTCCACAGTCGATGATCTCCCTCGGTCTCCCCATGGACGCCATGATGTCCCGCGCCGCAGGCGTGTCACCAGAGCGGCGGGGCCGCACCCGAGTCCGGGGGTGCGGCCCCGCGGGGCGTCGGTCAGTACCGGTCGCCGTAGCGCCGGTGGAACTGCTCGACCCGGCCGGCGGTGTCGAGGACGCGGGAGCGGCCGGTGTAGAAGGGGTGGCTCGCCGAGGAGATCTCGACGTCGACCACCGGGTAGCTGCGGCCGTCCTCCCACTCGACCGTGCGGTCACCGGCGACGGTCGAACGGGACAGGAAGGAGAGGCCGCCGCTCTTGTCGCGGAAGACGACGGGCCGGTACGCGGGGTGGATGGCGGTCTGCACAGGAGGCTCCTTCGGGTCGAGTCCGGTCGGTTCGGGTCGGTTCGGGTCGGCGGGTACGGGGCCGGCGGGTCAGCGCTCCTCGCGGAAGTCGACGTGCCGGGCCACCACCGGGTCGTACTTGCGCAGCACCATCCGGTCCGCGTCGGTGCGGCGGTTCTTGCGGGTCACGTACGTGTATCCGGTGCCCGCGGTGGAGCGGAGCTTGATCACCGGGCGAAGTTCGCTACGGGCCATGGGGGTGTCCTCCCGGGGTCGCGCGGTGGTGGGCCGGAGCCCCTCCACTGCAATGGAAGTCGTTTTCATCCGGCTCCAACACGGGCCCCGCCCGGTCCATTCCCGGGGCCGGGGGAACGACGGATCAGGGCCGCGCCAGCGCCGCCACCGCGTCGGCGAAGCGCGCCGGGCCGTCCGGAACGGTGTCCAGGAAGAGGTTCGGCTCGACGAGCTCCAGCTCCAGGACGAGCGGCCGCCCGTCACCGTCGAGCACCAGGTCCACCCGGGCGTACAGCGGCGGGCGAGGGGAGGGCAGCGCGGCCAGGGCCGCGAGCGCGGTGCGCAGCTCCGCCCCGGTCGGCCGGTACGGGACGAGGCCGGGGTGCGGGTGGCGGTCGTTGTCGATCACCCCGGGCTCGGTCAGCAGGGGACCCTTGCGGACCGCGTGGCTGAAGACGCCGTTGAGCAGGACCAGCGCGCGTTCGCCCTCCGCCACCCGGGGCAGGTAGGGCTGGACCATCACGCCGCGGCCGCGCTCCAGCAGCGTCCGGGCGTGCCGGGCGGCCTGCTCGCCGTGACCGGGCTCGTAGCGGGCGGTGTCCAGCGCGCCCGCCGAGACGACCGGCTTGACCACGACGCCGTCGGGGGCGTCCAGCTCCCCCGGGTCGGCCGGGTCGGCCGGGGCGTTCGGGGAGCCGGGTTCGAGGAACCGGGTCGGTACGACGGCGACCCCGTGCCGGGCCAGCTCCCGCAGGTAGTGCTTGTCGCAGTTCCAGCGGATCAGCGGCGCCGGGTTCCACAGCCGGGTGGCGCGCGCCGTGCCGTCGGCCCACCGCAGGAACTCGTCGAGCCGCTCCACGTAGTCCCACACCGAGCGGACGACGGCCAGGTCGAACCGCTCCCAGGCCGCGGCGGCGGCGCCCCACACCACCGGCTCCGCCGCCAGCCCGCGGTCGGCCAGCGCCGCCACGACGGGCGCGAGGTCGCCGTCGAGTTCGGCGCCGGCCTCGCTGGTCACCACGGCGACCCTGGTCACGGTCATGACTGCCCTCCTGCCACCAGTCCGACCCGGCCCACCCGGGCGGACGACGCGGATCCGCCGTTCAAGGCGGAGCGCCCGTCACTCCGGCCAGGCGGAGTCCTTGATGACCTCGACGAAGTCGCCGCGCTCGAAACCGGGCAGGTAGTGGGCCAGCACATCGGCCTTGACGTTGCCGAAGGTGGTGGCGGGCCGGTCCTTGACGCCCTCGGTGAAGGCGGCGAGGATCCGGTTCTTGAAGTCCGGCCGGGGGTGGGCGGCGGTGACGGCGGCGCGCTGCGCGTCGGTGACGGCGTGGTAGCCGATACCGAGGACGTCCAGCTCGACACCACGGGTGACCAGGGCGATCTCGGGCGCCATGTGCAGCGGGATCTCCGGGGTGGTGTGCAGCGCGATCGCGGTCCACACCCGGTCGGCCGGCTCGCCCGTGATGCCGTGGGCGTGCAGGAAGCGGCGGGCCTCGTCGGCGCCGTCGATCTCGAAGCGCCGGTCGGTGCGGGCGTAGCGGCCGGTGAGCCCGAGGTCGTGGAACATGGCGCCGACGTAGAGCAGCTCCGGGTCGAAGTCCAGCCCCTGTTCGGCACCGCGCAGCGAGCCGAACAGGAAGACCCGGCGGGAGTGGTCGAACAGCAGCGGGGAGGCGGCCTCCCGCACCAGTTCGGTGGCCTCCGCGGCCAGTGCGCTGTCCGGGATCCGCACACCCGCGATCGTCTCGCTCATCTCGGTCTCCTTCCGCTGGGGAACACTCGGTGGCCCCTCCACCCTCGCCCGGCGGCGGGGGCGGGCGCCAGGCCCGATCGGCCGTTCGCCCGAGCGGTGGGCGCCGCTGTGCAGGCGGGCCGCTCCGATCGGGCGGCCGGCTCGTTGAAGGGGGTATGGCGGACGAAGCGGGTGACGGCGGATCGGCGCCGATGGTCTGGGCCCTGGCGGTGCGTGCGGCGGCGGCCGGGCCGCCGTACGCGGAGCTGATCGTGGAGATCGGCCCGCGGCTGTACGAGGAGTTCGTCGAGAGCGCGGTGGACAGCGGTTTCGTGCTGGCGGCGGGGGAACCGCCCGCCACCACCGCCGTGGTGGGGCTGCGGGGCCATGTGCTGAGCCGGCTCGTCCTGGTCGGCGGCCGGCAGCTGTGGGAGCCGTCCTCCGAGGTCCACGCCTCGCCCGGCTGGGTGGCGGCCGCCGAGGGCCGGGCCGCCGTGGTGGTGCTGCTCGTACCGCCGGGGACGTGGCCGCCGGACCTCATGGACCTCGCCCCGGAGCAGGGCGCGGAGGTGCTCGGCCGGAGCCTGGAGGCGGCCCGCACCACCGGCGCCGTCCTGCACGGCACGGCGGCCTATGCGCAACTCGGCGGCTGATCCCGTGCTGCTGATGGGACGCCAGTGGTATTCGGGGTCGGACTCGTGCGAACGAATCATTCCGATGAGACTCCCGGTCGGTCAAGGGAAAACAAATTTCCCGACCGCCTGAAATAGTCCTGAAATAGAACGGCAATATCAAACAGCGGGCACCTGTTCGGTTTGTTGGGTTGAGGAGAAGGCGCGCCCCGGGCGGACGGACGGGGTGGCGCGCCGGGCGTGCGCCGGGCCCGGAGCGGCCGGCCCGCGCCGCGCGGGCACCCGTCCATCGGCCTGAGCCCGGCAGCATAATGGCAGGTCGATGCCGTCTCCGCGGGGGAGTGGCGCGCCCGCCGCCCGCGCCGTTCGTGCGCCCCCGGACGGCTCTTCCGGCCGCCGATGGTCGGTGGACGGCGCGCGGCCCCGCGCCCCGCTCGCGCAGTGGCGCGACGGGCGCCCGGGGTGCGCGATTCCGGTCGTGCGGGCGGAATGCGCGCCGTTGCGGGAGTCGTGGCAGCCAACCCAATATTCGGATGGCCTTATCGCCATACCGGAATCCCGCTTCCGGGTCCCGCCCCGTCGTCCACCCTCGCCCCGCCGTGCCCGGTGCCGTTCCGCGCCAGGCTTTCCGCCCCGCACTTCCCGCGTTCCGCGATCAACTGTTCGGCGATCAACTGTTCCGCGATCAGACGTTCCGCGATCAACCGTTCCGCACTGCCGCCGCCCGCCGCCGACCCCCTGCCACGAGGAGGGTTCCGTTGGACAACCGGTACGAGGCCTACGCCTACGCCGATCCGATCTTCTACGACTCGCCCCGGCGCTGGGGAGCGCACGAGGAGTTCGACGCCGTGACCCGCCCGCTGCCCGCCGGCTGGGAGCACGGGGACCTGGAGATGTGGGCGGTGGTGCGTCCCGTCGACGTGCGGATCCCCGACCAGGGCTGGAAGATCCACGTCTCCGCGTGCGTCGAGGACGCGGAGGAGGTGCTGGAGACCGTCTTCGCCTACTGCCTGCGCGAACACGTGACCTTCAAGTTCCTGCGCGGCCTGCCGATCCTCCAGGTGCAGAACTCCAAGTACGCGCCCCGCGGCTCCAGCGGGAAGTTCTGCACCCTCTACCCGGTGGACGACGCCGAGCTGGAGCGCTGTCTCGACGGCCTCGGCGCGCTGCTCGCCGGCCGCCGGGGGCCCTACATCCTCAGCGACCTGCGCTGGCAGGACGGCCCGCTGTACCTGCGGTACGGCGGCTTCGCCGAGCGCTACTGCCGCAACGAGGCGGGCGAGCGGGTGCTGGCCCTGGTCGGGCCGGACGGGCGGCTGGTGCCGGACGTGCGCGGCACGGCCTTCTCGGTCCCCGCCTGGGCGCCGGTGCCGGAGTGCATCGCCGCGGCCGTCGCCGAGCGCGCCGTCCAGCGCGACACCGGGCTGCCGTACACCGTGGAGCGGGTCCTGCACTTCTCCAACGCCGGCGGTGTCTACCTGGCCCGCGACGGGCAGGACGGCCCGCCGGTGGTGCTGAAGGAGGCCCGCCCGTTCGCCGGGCTGGACCAGCGCGGCGTGGACGCGGTGACCCGGCTGCGCAACGAGCACGCCGTCCTGGCCCGGCTGGCCGGCGTCCCCGGGGTCCCCGCCGAGTACGGGCTGCTGACGGCCTGGGAGCACGAGTTCCTCGTCCAGGAGTACGTGGCCGGGCAGGCCCTGAGCGAGTGGCTGACGGCCCGCTACCCGCTGATCCACCCCGGCGCGGACGAGGAGGCCGTCGCCGGGTACACCCGGGACGCCCTGGCGATCGTCGGCCAGGTCGAACGGGCCCTGGGACAGATCCACGCCCGGGGCGTCGTCTTCGGCGACCTCCATCCCCGAAACCTGATCATCGGACCGGACGGTGAGCTGAGCTTCATCGACTTCGAACTCGCCAGCACCGTCGAGGACTTCCTGCGCCCGGCGCTCGGCGCGGCGGGCTTCACCGCACCGCTCGGCGTCACCGGGCCGGACATCGACCGGTACGCGCTGGCGGCCGTGCGGCTCTGGCTCTTCTACCCGCTGGTCCAGCTCACCGCCCTGGACGCGGACAAGGCCGGTGAACTCGCCGACGCGATCGACCGGCGCTTCCCGGTACCGCCCGGCTACACCGACGACATCCGCCGCCACCTCGCCCGCTCGCCCGAGGACGGCCGCACGCCCCGCCCCGAACTGGCCGCCGGCCGCACCGGGACCCGCGCGCTGCTGGAGGCCCCGGTGGCCGACTGGCCGGCGATCAGGGACTCGCTGGCCGCCGGCATCGCCGCCGCGGCCACCCCCGGGCGGGCCGACCGGCTCTTCCCGGGCGACATCGCCCAGTTCACCCTGGGCGGGCTCGGCCTGGCGCACGGCGCGGCCGGGGTGCTCTACGCCCTGCACGCCACCGGGGCCGCCGTCGATCCCGCGCACGTGCGGTGGCTGGCCGCCGCCGCCCGCGACCGCGCCCCGGCGCCCGGGCTGTACCACGGCGGCCACGGCGTCGCCTACGTCCTGGACCTGCTGGGCGAGACGGAGCAGGCGGCCGAGCTCCTGCGCCGCCTGGGAGCCGCCGCGGGGGCCGAGGGCGAACCCGCCGCGGCGCCGACGCTGGTCTCCGGCGGGCCGGGGATCGCGCTCACCCTGCTGCACTTCGCCCGCGCCACCGGGGACGACCGGCTGCTGGACGAGGCGCTGGGCGCCGCCAGGAGCGCCGCCATGACCTGGGAGAAGGCCGGCCGCGGCGACGCCGGACGGCGCGCCGGGCTGCTGGCCGGCGCCTCGGGCGCCGCGCTCGCCCTGGTCCGCCTCCACGAGCACACCGGGGACCGCGCCCTGCTCGACCAGGCCGAGACCCTCCTGGAACTCGACCTCGACCGCTGTGTCACGGTCGCCGACGGAACGCTGCAGGTGGTCGACCGGCGCCGGGTGCTGCCCTACGTCGAGACCGGCAGCGCGGGCATCGGCCTCGCCCTGGCCGCCTTCCTCGTCCACCGGCCCGGCAGCGTCCTCGCCGGGCGGCAGGCGCCGATCCGGAAGGCGGCCGAGCCGGAGTTCGTGATCCAGCCGGGCCTGTTCAACGGACGGGCCGGACTCCTCGGCTACCTCGCGCTGACCGGCGACCCGGCGACGGCGCAGGCCCGGTCGGCCCGGCACCGAGCCCTGCTGGCGCTCCACCAGGTCCCGTACCACGGCCACCTCGCCTTCCCCGGCGACCAGTTGCTGCGCCTGTCGACGGACCTGGCGACCGGTTCGGCCGGGGTGCTGCTGGCCCTCGGCACGGCCCTCGCGGGCACCCCCTTCCTCCCGTTCACCGGTCCGGCGCCCGCGCCCCGGTGACGACCCCCGGGCGCGCCGGTCGCGCCCCCACCGACTCCCGGCCACCCGGCCGGGTGGTACACCGCAACCGAAGGAGAACGTCATGGCGATCCTCGACCTCCAGACCCTGGAGCTGCCCGAGACCGAGGCGGCCCCGATCGACGACACCCTCGCGAGCACCAGCTCGCTGAGCGTCCTCAACTGCACCGTCAGCACCGTCAGCACCCTGCTCTGCCTCTGACCCGACCGGCCGCCCGCACGGGCGGCCCGTGACGGTCGACCCGGCCGGAGGGTCCACGGACCAGCCGGCCGGGTCCCGGTCGCGGCGGCCACCGCCGCGTCCCGACGGTCCCGCCCCAGGAGAGAGGTGTACCGTGGCCGACCGGCCCGCGCCCGCCCACGCCGCCGAGCCGGCCCGTGCCGCCGAACCGGCCGCCGCCCCCGCGCCCGCCCCGGCCACCGCGCCGCCGCACGTCCGGCTGCGCCGCGAACTCACCGCCCAGCCGGTCCGCCTCGCCGCCGCCCTGACGCTCGCCGTGGTGGCCACCGCCGCCGCCCTCGCGCTCCCGCTGCTGGTCCGCCGGATCGTCGGCGACTTCTCCGGCCACCGCTCGCTCGCCCCCGGACTGCTGATGATGGCCGCCGCCGCCCTCACCGGCGCGGTGGCCCAGGCCCTCTCCGGCTTCCAACTGGCGCAGGTCGGCGAGGGGATGACCTACCGGCTGCGGACCGCCCTGATGGCCCACGCGCTGCGCCTGCCGCTGCCCGTCGTCCGGGCCCGGGGCACCGGCGAGCTCGCCGCCCGCGTCACCTCCGACGCCCAACTGCTGGGTCAGGTGGTGGAAGTGGCGATGCAGCTGCCGCTCGCCGCGCTCAGCGTGCTGGCCACCCTCGCGGTCATGGTGTGGATCGACTGGGTGCTCACCGTGGTCACCGTGGCCGCGCTCGTCCTGCTCACCGCCCTGGTCCTGGTGATCACCCGCCGGATGCGGGCCAATGTCACCGGGCAGCAGGACGCGGTGGGAAGGATCGCCCAGCGCTTCACCGCCGACCTGGAGGCCCTCACCACCATCAAGGCCTACCGGGCCGAGGAACTGGCCGACCGCGTCCTGGCCGAGGACGCCGAGCACCTGCGCGCCGTCTCGCTGACCGGCGCCCGCCTCGGCGCCCTGGTCCCGGCGGTGCTCACGCTCGGCAACCAGTTCGCCATGATCGCGGTCATCCTCACCGGCGGCGCGCGGCTGGCGGCCGGTCACCTGCAGGTGGCGGCCTTCGCCGCGTTCCTGCTCTACCTGCTCCAGACCGTCCCGTCCGTCAACACGCTGGCCACCGGGTTCGGCCGTCTCCAAGCGGGGCTGGCCGCCCGCGACCGCTGCAACGAACTCCTCGCGCTGGCGCCCGAGGCGGAGCCGGACGACGCCGCCCGGGCGACGCCCGTCCCCGCGCCCGAGGCACCGGCGGTGGTCTTCCGCACCGTCTCCTACACCCACACCGGCGCTCGGCGCGCCGCCCTGAGCGCCGCCTCCTTCAGCATCCCGCGCACCGGACTGACCGCCGTGGTCGGCCCCTCGGGCGCCGGCAAGAGCACCGCCCTCGCGCTCGTCGGCCGCTTCGTGCGGCCCGGCGCCGGATCGGTCAGCGTCCTCGGCCACGACCTGCGCGCCTGGCCGCTCGGCGCACTGCGCGCCCGCATGGCGTACGTGGACCAGGAGTTCACCCTCCTGGAGGCCAGCGCCCGCGACAACCTCCAGCTCGGCCGGGCCGGCGCCGCCGACGAGCACGAGCTGGCCCGGGCCCTGGCCACCGTCGGCCTGAGCGAGGACGTCGAACGCCTCCCGCACGGCCTGGACACTGTCCTGGGCCGGGAGTTCGACCTCTCCGGCGGCCAGCGCCAGCGGATGGCCCTGGCCCGCGCGCTGCTCGCCGACGCCGACATCGTCCTGCTGGACGAGCCCACCAGCCAGCTCGACGGCCTCAACGAACTGCGCTTCCGCGAGATCGTCGACCGACTGGCCCGCCGCAGCGCCGTCGTGGTCGTCGCCCACCGGCTCTCCACCGTCCAGCACGCCGACCACGTGATCATGATGGACGGCGGCGCCGTCGTCGACGCCGCCGACCACCCCACCCTGCTCGCCCGCTGCGCCCCCTACCGCGAACTGGTGACCAGCCAGGCCGGCCCGCCCCTGCACGCCTGAACCCGGCGGGTCAGTCCCAGTCGGATTGCGGCTGCACGAGCCCGGGCCCGCCGGTGTGCGGGACGGGCACGTAGCCCTCGGCCGGGGCAGGCAGCGTGTCCACGCACGCCGCCGAGCAGGCGTTGACCAGGAGCGGAAGCACATCGGTCGCCACTCGCAGCGAGATCCACACCTGCCGCAGTCCGGCCCCGTCGACGCTCCGGCCGCACACGCTGCACCCGCGGACCGCCGTGGTGCCCCGCACCCCGGGGTCGAGGCCGTACGCTACGCCGGCGTCCCCGGCCTGCGCGCCGCCTTCGGCAACTGGCGCACCACCGAGGCCGACGTCCGCCGGACCGTCGCCGCCCTCGCCCGCGCCCTCCGCACCCCGGCCGACTGACTCCCGGCTCACCCGGAAGGGGTGGTGCGCGGGCGGGCGGGGTGGGCGACCGTGGGCGCGAGGGGGTTCGGTTTCTCCTCCGGAGGCGGCGATGGACAGCTATCCGCTCTTGAACATCTTCCTCACGACCATGTGGATCTTCCTCTGGATCCTCTGGTTCATGCTCCTGTTCCGGGTCTTCGGCGACCTGTTCCGGGACGACTCCGTGAACGGCTGGGGCAAGGCGGGCTGGTGCGTGCTGCTGATCATCCTGCCGTTCCTGGGCGTGTTCATCTATCTGATCGCCCGCGGGAAGGGCATGGGGATGCGCGAGATGGCGCGCGCGAAGGAGGCCGAGGCGGAGTTCCGCACCTATGTGCGCGACGCGGCCGGGGCGGAGGCGAAGCCGGCCAGTGCCGCCGAGGAACTGGCCCGGCTCGCGGAACTGAAGCGCGACGGCTCCATCACGGAGGAGGAGTACCAGCGCGCCAAGGCGCTCGTCCTGGAGTGACGCGGCAGACCGTCACCGCTCCCCGTCCCCCGCGCCGGCCGGCTCGGGGGACGCGGGCGCGGGGGTGACCGGGTGGGCGGGCGCGAGGAACTCGCGCAGGGCGAAGGCGGCCAGCACGACCACCGCGAACCAGAACACCACCATCCCGGTCGGGTGGTCCCACAGGACGAAGACCACGGCGGCGACGACCAGGATCAGCACGCCCAGCCAGCGCTTCCAGCGGCGGACGAAGCGCTCCACCGGCCCGGCCCGGAACCCCGCCGCGTCGGCGGAGGACCGCAGCGCCGCGACCCCGTGCCCGGTCACCGTGCGGACGGTCACGGCGACGCGCGAGGGACCGATGAAGAACGCCCCGAGCGCGACGACCACGGCGACGAAGCCGACCATCCGCACGCCGACGCGCAGGTAGTGCACCAGGGCGTCGTAGACTGCGCCGGCGGCGGCCTGCGAGGCGTCCGCGGGCAGGTGGTCCAGGAAGTAGGAGCGGAAGACCGCCAGCGCGATGCCGAGCAGCAGCATGGCCGCCCCGATGCCGAGGGCGGCGCCGACCAGCGCGCGGCGGCGGTTGAAGGCGGTCAGCACGCCGGCCGCGGCGATCAGGACCGTGATGACCGGCAGCCACCAGCCGAGGATCTGCAGGAGCCGGAACCAGCCCTTGATCTTGGCGAGGTCGGGCGAGGAGAACACCACGAACGAGGTGTGCACCTCCGGGATCTTGGCGGCGGGCGCGAAACCGGCGTTGACCAGCTCGGTCTTGACGCGTTCCACCATCGGCCCGATGTCGATCACGACCTCGTCGTTCTTCAGTTCCACCGCGCCGCCGCCCTGGCCGGTCAGGGCCTTGACCATGGTGCTGTGCGCGGCCCGTACGGCGTCCTCCCACACGGTGGCGAAGGCGTCGCTGGTGACCACCCGGGTGGCGGCGCCGTGCACGAGGTTGGTCAGCGCCCCCTCCAGGGGACCGGTCAGCCCGCCCAGCAGCTGGGCGAGCCGGGGCGGCACGCCCTGCTCGGCGGCGGCCTGGGAGAGGTCGTTGACCACGGCCTTGACGTCGATCTGCTCCGTCGCGGCATCGGTGATCCGGTTGGCGAGGGCGTTCTGCACGTCGGGGTTGTGGGCCAGCGGCGCCATGGTGGCGACGAACCGGTCGGTGTCGGTGATCTCGTCGTGGGTCCAGACCGCGATCACCGCGAGCAGCGACAGCACCGAGGCCACGATCACCAGGACGGTCGCGCCGGTGGTGCGCAGCCGGTGGTGCTGCGGCCCGCGCCGGGCCTCGGCCTCCAGCTGGGCGACCCGGTGGTGGAGCGCCTCCAGCTCGCCGGCGTCCGGGCGGACGGGCTCCGGGCGGTCGGGCTGCGGTGTGCTGGACTCGGCCGGTGGCATGCGGGCGGCTCCTCGTTCTGGGCGGTCCGGGGGCGGAACGGCGGCACCGAGCGGACGGGTCGCCGTGTACACCAGCCAAGGGCCCGGCCGGGCGGACGGCGAGCAGGGTTACCCCACCGGGGTGAGGCGCTCCCCCCGGCGGAGGGAGCGCCCGGGTCACGGCTCGGGTCACCCCGAACAGGTGAGCCGGAGAGCGGGCCCGGCGGGTTAGCTTCGCCGAGGGTCGGCTCCACCGCAGCGTCCGGGGCCGGCTCCCGGCCGACGCCGTCGGCCGGCCCTCCTCCGACAGGAGCCGACGTGAGCAGCGAACCCGACACCCGCGGCGAACTCGACGACCTGGGCCCCATCGACTACCTGGTCATCGCGTTCCCCGGAAGCCACTTCACCGGCGAGGGACTGCCCCTGCTCGTGGACCTGGTCGACCGCGGCATCATCCGCATCCTCGACCTGACCTTCGTCCGCAAGGACACCGACGGCACCGTGGTCGGCGCCGAGCTGGCCGATGTGACCGGCGACGGCCGTCTCGACCTGACCGTCTTCGAGGGCGCCTCCTCGGGCGTGCTCGGCGAGTCCGACGTCGCCGAGGCCGGCGCACTGCTGGATCCCGGCGACTCCGCCGCCGTCCTTCTCTACGAGAACCGCTGGGCGGCGCCGCTGGTGGCCGCGCTGCGCCGGGAGGACGCGCGCCTCGTCGCCGGCGGGCGGGTCCCGGTCCAGGACCTGCTGACGGTGCTGGACTCGCTCGACCGGCTCGACGCCGCGAGCTGAGCCCGCTCCCCTCCCGCACCCCCCTCACCCCTCGCACCCCAGGAGGAAGCCATGCCCGGACTGCTCCGCGGAGTCGCCCGTACCGCGGTGGTCGCCGGAACGGCCACCGCCGTCTCCAACCGGGTCTCCCGCCGCCAGGCCGGCCGCTGGGCGCAGCAGGACGCCCCGCAGGCCGGCTACTACGCCGAGCCCGCCGCGCCCCCGCCCCCGCCGGCCGCCGCACCGCCCGCCGCGCCGACCATGGAGGACAAGCTGGACCAGCTCAAGGACCTGGCGACGCTCAGGGACCAGGGCGTCCTCACCGAGGAGGAGTTCGCCGCCCAGAAGGCCCGGATCCTCGGCAGCTGACCGCGTGCTGGGCGCGCGGCGGCAAGGCGGGTGACGTGGTGGTGACGTGATGAACCGCTGGAAGACCCTGGTCGTGCTCGGGACGGCCCAGTTCCTCATGGTGCTCGACGCGTCGGTGATGAACGTGTCGATCAGCCAGCTGGTCGAGGACTTCGACACCGAGGTGACCGCGATCCAGGCCGTCATCACCCTCTACACCCTGGTCATGGCCTCCTTCATGCTGACCGGCGGCAGGCTGGGCGACATGTACGGTCGGCGCCGGGTCTTCGTGGTCGGGCTCGCCGTGTACGCGGTCGGATCGGGGCTGACCGCGGTGGCCCCGACCGTGGGTGTGCTCGCGCTGGGGTGGTCGGTCATCGAGGGCCTGGGCGCCGCCCTGGTCCTGCCCGCGCTGGCGGCGCTGGTGGCCGGCACCTACCAGGGCCGCGACCGTGCCGTGGCCTACGGCGTCGTCGGCGGACTCGCGGGCGCCGGCATCGCGGTGGGGCCGCTGCTCGGCGGCTGGGTCACCACCTATCTGACCTGGCGGCTGGTGTTCGCCGGGGAGGTGGTCCTGGTCGTCGTGATCCTGTTCCTGATGCACTGGGTGCCGCCGCAGCCGCCACCGGAGCGGCGCCCCCGGCTGGACGTGGCGGGCGTGGTGCTGTCCGCCGCCGGCCTCGCCGTGATGGTGCTCGCGGTGCTGCAGAGCGGCACCTGGGGCTGGGTCCAGCCCCGCAACCCGCCGTTCACCGTCCTCGGCTTCGCCCCGACGCTGTTCGCGGTGGCGCTCGGGGCCGCGCTGATCTACGCGTTCGCCCTGCACGAACGCCGCCGGGAGGCCAAGGGCCTCGACCCGCTGGTCTCGCTCGCGCTGTTCGACAACCGGACGCTGCGCTCGGGCCTGGCGACCCTGTTCAACCAGAACACCGTCCTGCTGGGCCTGTTCTTCGTCATCCCGCTCTACCTCCAGGTCGTCCAGGGCCTGGACGCCTTCCAGACCGGCCTGCGGCTGCTGCCGGTGTCCATCACCATGCTCGCGGCCTCGATGTCCGGCTCCCTGATGCTGCGGTTCGCCTCGACCCGCACCATCGTCCGGGCCGGGCTGCTGGTCCTGGTCGCCGCCACCCTGTGGCTGATCACCGTCATCGGGCCGGAGCTTCGCGGCGGCTCGTTCGCCGGGGCGATGGCGCTGCTCGGCATCGGCATGGGGATGCTCGCCTCCCAGCTGGGCAACACGGTGCAGTCCAGCGTGCGGCAGGAGGAGCGCAGCGAGGCGGGCGGGCTGCAGTACACGGCCCAGAACCTCGGCTCCTCGCTCGGGACGGCGCTGATCGGCGCGATCCTGATCGGCGCCCTGGCGACGTCCGTCACCAGCCAGATCGAGAGCGACCCCCGGGTCTCCGCCGCCGTCGCCGAGCAGGCCGGGGTCCGCGTGGAGGCGGGGCTGTCGTTCGTGCCCGCCGACCAGGTGGCGGCGGCGCTGGCGGCGCAGCCCGGGATACCGCCGGAGGAGGCCGCGGCCGTGGTGGAGAGCTACCAGGACGCGCAGATCAACGGACTCAAGGCCGCGGTCCTCGCGTGCACGGGCATCACGGCCGCCGCCGTCCTGTTCACCCGCCGGCTCCCCTCCCGGCGCCCGGCCGCCGGATCCGGGCCCGAGGAGTAGCCCGGACGCTCCCGTTGCCCCGGGCCCGACCGGACGGTGCCCCGAAGCACACCCCGGGGGAGCGGTGGCGCGGTGCCGTCAGCGCGGCCGGTGGGCGGCGACGGCGAACATCGTCACCGACAGGTGGAAGGCACCCTGCTCGGCGGCGGCCGTCAGGTCCTCGTAGAGCCGGTCGCGCTGCTCCTCGTCCATCAGGCCCCGCCCGAGGGCTGCCGCGCCGAGCCCCCGCACCAGGGGCCAGGTGACGGACCGGGGGTCGTGCAGCAGGACGTCGGAGCCGATCGCGTCGACGGTCAGCCCGGCCTCCGCCAGCCAGCCGGCGAGCCGGCGCCCGGCGTCGGGGGTGGCGGCGGCGTCCCGGGCGACCGTGGCCAGCGCGGACCGGACGCCGGGGGAGGCGGGGTGCAGGATGAAGGTGGCCCAGTCGGTGTCCAGCAGGGTGACCCGGCCACCCGGCCGCAGCACCCGGGCGATCTCCGCGACGGCCCGCGCGGGATCTGTCAGATGCTGCAGGACCCGTTCGCACCGCACCGCGTCCAGGTCCGCGTCCGGCAGCGGCAGCGCGAGCGCGTCGCCGTCCAGGAAGCGGGCCGCACTCCCGGCCTCGGCGGCGCGCCGCTCGGCGAGGGCACGCAGCCCGGGGTTGGGCTCCAGCCCGATCGCGCTGCCGCCCGGCCCGACCGCCGCGGCGAGCACGCGTGTCTCCGAACCGGTGCCGGACCCGATGTCCAGCACCCGCTCGCCGGGGGCCGCCGCCAGCCGTTCGTGCGCCCACGCGCGCAGCCGCCGCACGCCGGCGTTGGCGGCCTGCGCGTCCAGCGCGGCGACCAACCGGCCGGTGACCGCGGGATCGGCGTTGGTGGCGTGGAACGGCGAGGTCGGCCGGGGATCGGTCATGGCGCCCACTTTAGGCAGCGCACCCCGCTCCGGCCTGGCCGCTCCCTGTTGTGTCCTGTCGTGTCCTGCCGTGTCCTGTTGTGGCGTCAATCCCGCGCCGGTGTCATCGGATTCATTCCGTTCCGCCCTATCGTCCTGGAGAGCCGGCGTCCGTATGATCTGGGCTGCCTGCCGTCGGGGACGCCTGTGGGGGGCGGGACCCCGCGTGGTGCCCGGAGCCGTCCCGTCGGCCTCGATCGTTCCCAGGGAGGGCAGCACGGTGCGGTTCGCGGGTGTGGGTGTGACGCGTGAGGGCTACCGGATCGCCGTGCCGGGGGCGGTCGAGGTGTTCGAACACTGCGGGGTGGAACGGCCGGTGGCCCGGCTGATCGAACTGGCGGCCCGAACCCCGGACGGCCTCACCGTGGTCGTCGACAGCGCCAACGGCATCATGGACGCCTCCCTCACGGCCGCCGGGGTGCGCGTGCTGCGCGCCGATCCGCCGCTCCTCGCGGACGGCGGCGCGACGGCGGAGGCGCTCGCCGCGCTCGGCCGCTCCCGTGCCGAGGACCTGGCGGTACTGCCCGCCGGGGCCTGGACGATGAGCGGGCGCGAGGAGGAGATCGCGGCCGCGGATCGGGCCGGCGCGCCGGTGGAGAGCGAACTCTCCTCCCGGGGACGGCTGCTGACCGGAAGGGAGGACACCGGGCCGCTGGTGGCACTGACCTTCGACGACGGCCCGCACCCGGAGTTCACGCCTCGGATGCTGGACGTACTGCACCGTCACGACGCCCCGGCCGCCTTCTTCTGCATCGGCCTGAACGCCCTGGCCCACCCCGCCGTGGTGCGCCGGATCGCCGACGCGGGCCAGACCCTGGGCAATCACACCTGGTCCCACGCCTACCTGCCGGACCTGGGCCCGATCGGCCTCGCCCGCCAGCTCGGCCACACCCGTGAGGTGCTCGCCGAGGCCTGCGGCGACGACCGCCCGGTCCGCTGGCTGCGCCCCCCGTACGGCGGACGAAGCCCCGAACTCCTCCGCGCGGTCGACGGATTGGGCCTGGTCACGGTGCTCTGGGACGTCGACGCCAAGGACTGGTCACGGCCCGGCCCCGAGGTCATCGCCGACCGGATCCTGAGCCAGGTGCGCCCCGGCTCGGTGATCCTGATGCACGACGGCGGTGAGGACCGTTCGCAGACCGTCGCCGCGCTGCCCGCCGTCATCACCGGCCTGCGCGCACGCGGCTACCGCCTGGTTACCCTCGACCAGCTGCTCGCGGCCACACGCCCCGTCGCCGCCTGAGCCGGCGTCGCCTTCGGCGCCGCCGCCGTCTCACCTGCCGGCCTCCGCCACCCGCTCGCCCGCCCAGTCCAGGAACGCCCGCACCTCCGCCTCCGGCAGCGCCGCGCCGGCCGCCGCCCGAGGCCGTTCGTAACCGCGTACCGCGGCCTCCAGCAGCGCCCGGAACCGGGGTTCGGCCTCGGCGGTCTCCCGGGCCGCCGCCCGCTTGGCCGACCATCTGCCGGAGCGGCAGAAGGCCACCGCCCGGCAGCCGTTGAGGACCCGGTCCTCCGCGCGGTGCCCCGGCCCGTCGGCGTGCTCGCGCACGGCGGCGCGCAGTGCGGCGAACAGCTCGGCGGGCGCGGGCTCCGCGATCACGCGGCGCGCCGGCGCGCCCCACAGGGTGATCCCGGCCCGGTGCGCGATCGAGCGGTCGATGACGAACCAGAACGCCGCCGCCCCGGCGCCGTCCAGGTCGGCGCGCTCCGCCAGCAGCGGCCCGGTGTCGAGGTTGAGCAGGAACCTCGGTCCGCCCGCCGACCGTCCGGCGAACTCCGCGTCGTGGACGACCAGTTCCAGCCCGGCCGCCGGGCAGGGCAGCCCCGGATGGGCCAGCTCCCCGGCCAGCCGGCGCAGCGCCGCCCTCGGCAGGCCCGGTTCGACGACCACCACCACGTCCACGTCGCTGCGGCCGTGCCGGTAGTCGCCGAGTGCCACCGACCCGACCGCCACCACGCTCACCAGCCGGGCCCCGCACACCGCCCGCACCCGGCGGACGACCTCCCCCAGGTATGCGCGCAGCTCGGCGGGCACCGGCCGCCGCTCCTCGTCATCGTGGCTCATGGGCCAAGTCTGCCCGTCCGCGGCCGTCCGGCGGTGGACGCCCGACTCCCCTGAAAACAGGGGGATGTGACGACAGGCCCGGACCCTCTATGCTTCGTGCGTTCACAGACTCTTCGTACAGAGCAGGTTCTGCCGGATGAAGCTTCCTCGGGTCACCGCCGTCGTCGCGGCCGCGGTTCTCGCCCCTGCCGTCCTCTTCCCGTCCTCGGCCGTGGCCGCCGACGCTCCCCAGCCGGCCGGCGTCGTCGGGCCCGACACCGCCGAGGCCGACCGGCCCACCGGCGCCCCCGGGCCCGGGCCCGCCGAGACCGGCCGGCCGGTCGGCTCCGAGCCCGGGACGACCGCCCCCGAGGGCGGCGTGACCCAGGAGGAGCTCGACCGCGCCGAGATCGAGCGGATCCTCGCGGACAAGGACAGCGGAATATCCGTGCGGGAGGAGGCGCAGAAGGCCCTCGCCGTCGGAACGCCCGAGGCCCTGCGGCGCTACCTGGCGGAGGGCCTGGAGGTCGCCCGCTACATCGACGACCGGGTGAAGGTCTTCCAGGCCCTCGCCGTCGGCGGCCCGGCCGTGAAGCGGGCCGCGGTGGCCGCGGTGACCGCGCAAACCCACTCGGCCCTGATCGCCTTCCTCAAGGAGGGCTGGTTCACGGCCCAGGCCGAGGACGACCGCGACGAGATCGAACGTCTCCTGGCCGATCCGCAGACCAGCAGACGCCTGCGACTGGCCGCCCAGAAGGCCCTCGACGCCGGAACGACCACCGCG
This sequence comes from Kitasatospora sp. NPDC057965, assembly GCF_042887135.1. Taxonomy (NCBI): domain Bacteria; kingdom Bacillati; phylum Actinomycetota; class Actinomycetes; order Kitasatosporales; family Streptomycetaceae; genus Kitasatospora; species Kitasatospora sp. NPDC057965. The sequence goes on along the minus strand of NZ_JBHVPZ010000005.1, from coordinate 88,383 downwards.
CTGCGGCACTTCGTCGAGGTCGAACTCGCCGACGTGCGTGCCGGTGACGACCGCGTCGAGGTCACCCAGATCCTCTCCAAGGGTGGTCCCGCCGTGCAGAAGGCCGCACGCGAGGCCCTCAACGGCAGCTACGCGGACCTCGTCAAGTTCCTCAAGGAGGGCCAGTTCGCCGCCCGCGCCGAGGACGACCACGCCGAGATCGAGCGGATCGTCGCCGACCCGCAGACCGGCCCGCACACCCGCAGCGCCGCCCAGAAGGCGCTCGACCGCGACGCCGCCGGCCTGCGCGGCTTCCTGGAGTCCGAGCTGGCGGCGGTGCGCATGAGCGACCACCGGGTGAGGGTCTCGCAGATCGCCGAGAGCGGCGGCCCCGCGGTCCGGCAGGCCGCCCTCGCGGCCCTGGAGGGCAGCGACCAGGCCGTCCTGGGCTTCCTGGAGTACGGCTGGGACGCGGCCCGCGCCAAGGACGAGGCCGCCGCGAAGGCCGGCGGCCAGCCCACCGCCCAGCCCACCACTCAGCCCACCGAGCAGGCGCCGGCCACCACCCCGGCACCGCAGGACACCGCCACCGCCCCGACCGGCCAGGCCGCCCCGACCGGCCAGGTCGTTCAGGCCGCGGTCGGCAGCACCGGCTCCGGCACCGGCACGCGCCACGCACCCACCACCCGCGCCACCACCACCGGTACCGTCGCCTCCCGCCCCGGGCAGCTCGCCGCCACCGGTGCCGAGGGCCTCGGTACGGAGGCCGGCGCCGCCGCCGCGGCCGTCGCCGCCGGTGCGGCGCTCGTGGTGGTCTCCCGCCGCCGTCGCCCCACCGAGGACTGACCCACCCGCGCATCCGCAGGCCCGGACACCCGAAGGCCGGCGCCCCGTCACCCCGGCCGCCTCCCGGCGGCCGGGGTGACACGCGCGTACGGGCCGCCCGGACCGCGCCCGGACCGCCAACGAGGGGTCAGGGGAGCATCAGGCCGCGACCGCCTCGACCACCGACAGCACGGTCGGCGTGGGGATCACCCGGGACAGTCGCAGTCCGGCCCGCGCGAAGAGCTCCGCGAAGTCGGCCTCGCTGCGCTCGCGGCCGGTCAGCGAGGCCATCATCATCAGGTCCAGATCCTTGGACTGGTGGGGCTCGTTGCCCGGGGGAACCACGGCGTCCAGCACCAGCACCCGGCCGCCCGGGCGCAGCGCACGCGCGCAGTGGCCGAGCAGGGTCACGCACGCGTCGTCGTCCCAGTCGTGCGTGATCCGCTTGAGCATCAGGACGTCACCGGCCGGCACGGCGGCGAAGAAGTCCCCTTCCTGGACCGTCCAGCGGCCCGTGATCTCCGGGTGCGCGCCCAGCCGGTTGCCGGCGAGGACGTGGGAGCGGTCGTAGAGGACGCCCTCCAGGCCCGGGCCGCGGCGCAGCACCTCCAGCAGCAGACCGCCGTGACCGCCGCCGATGTCCACCACCGTGCCGCTCGGCGGGAAGTCGGGGGCGGCCGCGATGGGCGCGTTCTCCTGGTCCGACATCGCCGCCATGCCGACGTGGAAGACGGCGGCGGTGCGCTCGTCCTTGGCGAAGTGGTCGAAGAACGGCATCCCGAAGATGTTCTCGAACGCCGTGGTGCCCTCGGTCAGACAGTGCGTCAGCTCCCCGGCGGGGCGCCACATGGTGCGGTCGGTGAGCATCTGGACGGCCGTCCGCACCGAGTACGGGACGTCGCCGCGCAGCGCCTGGCCGGCGTCGGTGAGGGTGAAGCGGCCCTGCTCGTCCTCGGACACCACCCCCCGGGTGGCGAGCAGCCGCAGCACCCGGTAGAGGTTGCGGGTGTCGGTGCCGGTCGCGGCGGCGAGTTCGCCGGGGGTGGCGGGGCCGTTCGCCAGGTGGTCGGCCACCCCGACATCGGCGGCGGCGCGCAGGGCCGCGGGGAACAGGAAGCCGAGGGCCTCGTCGACGAGGAACGCGGCGGACCGCCGCAGACCGTCCTCGCCGCCGCCGTCCCCGGTCCGTTCCGTCCCTGTGGTCCCCGCTGCCACCACGGTCTCGTCCTGGCTCATCCCGTCCTCCTCCTCGCGGCCGAATGTCCGCCCGGGAGACTGCCCACCGCCGGCGGCCCCGAAGCCGGGCGCACGGCGATCCCGTTCTTTCGAGTGCCGCGCGCCGCTGTCCCAGGTCCGTGGCGGCTACCGCGCCCGGGCGCCGGTGCCGCTCTCGGCGCGCGCATCGTGGCGATGACGTTCCACCCGCGCTCGTGGACGTGGAGGGCGGTGCGGCGGCCGTAGTCCGGAGGGTCGCCGTACGCCCCGCTCGCCCGCCTGCTGCGCCCGTACGCCCCCTGGGACGAGCTGACCTCCCACCCCGCGGGGCTTGTGACCTCGGCCAGTTTCGATGGTTCCGTCAGTTCATCGACGGGCCCTCGGGTCGGAGCGCGTCTACGGGCCCGCGGTCCCGGCCGTCCCCGGCGGATCGCCGGGTTCGAGCAGCCCCAGGGCGTCCAGCAGCAGCCGGCAGTCCTCGGTGTCCCGGGCGCGTGCCGCCACCGTCCTCCGCGCCCGCGTTCGCACCTCGGGCGGCCCCGGCTCGCCCGGCGGTGCGAACAGGTCGCCCATCGTCTGCAGTTCATGGTTGGACCGAGCCGTCGCCGCCACTGTCGCCTCCCGTCCGAACCGAGACCGGTCGTCCAGCGTACTGCGATCGCCGCCCGCCCGGGAAAGCCGATTCGGGCAGGCTCCGCCCCCGGCCCTCCGGCGGTGGGCGGCGGCCCGCCTCGACCTGGTCTGGAGCAGCGGTGACCGCCAGGGCCGCCTCCACATCGACGACCACGGCCGCACCTGGTCCCGCACCGAGCCCGATCTCTGACCCCGGCCGCCGGGAGCCGGCCCGGTCGGCCCTTCCCGGTGACACCGCCGCCGGGGCGTCAGCTGATGTGGACGTTGCCCTGGATACCTGTGACAACAGTGCCGTGGCCCGCGATGTGGAGGGCCACGGAGCCGCTGACCGCTCCCACTTCCTCCGGCGCCACCGGCGTTCCGCCCGTGCGGGCGAGCTCGTGGAACAGCTCCTCCGCACCGGAGGCGAGCGCCCGGTCGACGAGGTCCTGCCACGGTTTGACGGTACGGTCCGGTTCGCGCAGGCAGGCCGTCACCCAGGCCGCCAGCCGGGCGTCGAGCCGGCTCACGGGTTCGGCGACCTCCTCGGGCGGCAGTGTGCTCGACTCCAGAACGGTGCCCAGCCAGTACGCGAGATTGGCCCGGGTGACGACGGTCTCCGGATGGTTCGGCCCGAGGACCCGCGCCCGGTCCACCGCGATCCGCGTCAGCAGCCTCACCGCTCCCCGGGCATCGCCGCTCCGGCCGAGCCAGGAGGCCAGGTTGTTGCCGGAGGTCAGGGTGTCGGGGTGGTCCGCACCCAGGACGCGCAGCCGGGCCTCCCTGACGCGCTCCAGCAACTCGGCGGCGTCCCGGGAGGCACCGGCCTGGCCGAGCGAGGAGGCCAGGTTGTCGCCCGAGGTGAGGGTGTCGGGGTGCTCCGCGCCCAGGACCCGGGTCTGGTCGGCGACCAGGGCGCGCCAGAGCCGGGTGGCCGTCGGGGCGTCGTCGCTCCGGCCGATGGACCAGGCGAGGCGGCCACGGAGCAGCAGGGTCTCGGGGTGATCCGGTCCGAACAGCCGCTCGGCGAAGGCGAGGAGCTCCCGCAGCTCCGCGATGGCGCCGGCGGTGTCACCGCACTCCCCGCGCCACGTGGCCAGGCTGCGGCGGATCGAGACCGCCTCGGGGTGGTCGGCGCCGAAGATCTCCTGCGCCTCGGCCAGCAACGCTGTCAGGGCCTCCACGGCCTCCTCGGGGCGGCCGGACTGGCCGCGGCACCAGGCCAGGTCGTGCGCCGCGCGCAGGGAGTCCGAGTGGTACGGCCCGAGGACCCGTCGGGTGTCCGCCACCAGCCGCTCCAGTTCCGCCGCCGCTCCCACGAGGTCTCCGGCGGCGGTCCGCCACCGGGCCAGGAACGAGCGTGTGTCCAGGACGTCGGGGTGGTCCGGGCCGAGCCGTTCGGTGGCTTCGGCGACGAGCCCGCTCAGGTACCGGACGGCCTCCAGCGGCATGGTCGTACCGGTGCTCTCGGCCAGGCGCAGCATCACCGGGTGCATCCCGCCGGACCACAGCACCTGCGGCGAGTGCTCCAGCAGCGCCCGCGCGCAGTTCCGCAGACCCTGGGCTCGTGCCGGGTCGTGCCCGTCGGCGGCCCAGGCCTGGGCCAGGGCATCCGCTGCCGCCAGGGCCACTTCGCCCAGTCCGGGCTCCGGAAGGTGTTCGAGCGTCAGCCGCTGGGTCAGCCGGTGCACCCGCACCAGTCCACGGTCGTGTTCGAAGGAGACCAGCCCGAGACGGTGCAGGCAGCTCAGCGCGGCACGGGCCTCGTGCGGTGCGCGGCGGCGATGGCCCGCTGCGGTGTTGTCCAGAACCGTCCGGGCCTTCAGGTAGTCGAGGGCGGCGTCGCTGAGGAAGACGTCGAGCGGGACACCGCTGGGGGAGAGCATCGAGGCGAGTTCCAGCACGGGCCGGGCCAGGCCCAGCGGTCGCATCCGGTCGGCTCGTGCCACGGACAGCGCCCAGCTCGCCGACAGCGTGGTGTGCTGGGCGTCCGGCAGCCCGGAGGGGTCCGGGAGGACGTCCTGGAGACGCAGCTGCCGATCCGTCAGGAGGCGCAGGTAGGCCGAGCTGTCGAGATGGACGTCGGCCATGTAGGTGGCGGCCTGTGCGAGTGCCAGCGGAAGGTGGCCGAGGCTCTCGGCCAGTTCGGCCAGCGGCCCGGGCTCGTCGTACAGGCCGGCGGCGGCGAGTTTGCTGCCCAGGTAGCCGACGGACGCCGCCGGGGAGAACGTCCCCAGGTCGAGCGTCCGTCCCACGCCGATCAGCGCCGAGTCCCTCCGCCGGGTGGTCACCACGACCTTGCCGCCGGCGTGCCCGGGCGGCAGGAGATCGCCGATGTCCGACGGTTCGAGAACGTCGTCCAGCACCACCAGCCACCGGAAGTCCGCGATGGCGAGGTGGTTGAGGAAGATCCGGGCCGCCGTCGGGACGTCGTCGGCCGTCGCCAGGTGCAGCTCCGCGGCGGCCTGGGCGTAGCCGGTGAGCACCGACTCCCGGCTGCTGGCGGACACCCAGACGAGCAGGTCGATCCGGCCCCCTGACAGGGTCTGCGTCGCGTGCAGGGCGGCGAGTTGGGTCTTCCCGACGCCCCCGATCCCGGTGACCACCACGGCCCCGCCGTCGGCCGCGCCGAGCACCGACAGTTCGTGATCGCGCTCCACCAGGCTGTCCGCCCGCCGCGGCACCGGCCCGACCTGGAGCGGCCACGAGGGCCGGACCGCGCGAACCGGGGGGAAGACCCTCCGCCGGGCACGGCGGAGCAGCGTCACCGTGACGAAGCCGTCCGCCTCCACCACCTGCGGCGGGGCGGCGCCGACGGCGTCACAGTCGGCGACCGCCGTGGGGATCCCGCTGCCCTCGCCCTCCACCAGCCGGTTCCAGGTGAGCAGGCGGGCGAGCTGGAAGTTCCGTTTGACGGACTGCCCCTCCAGGGCGGTCAGCTCCCGCGGATCCGAGTCCGCGAGCACGCCGCCGGGCCAGGTGCCGGGGCTGCTGACCTCCAGCCGGTCGGTGAACAGCCGCACGTGCACGCACGCGTCGACGCGTGCGTAGTCGCGGTGCACCAGCGCGTTCGCGATGATCTCCCGCACCGCGATCATCGGCAGTTCGTAGACGGGGACCGACCGGGCGCTCTCGGCGCTGGGCCGTTCGCCGCGGTGCACCCGGCCGGCGACGAAGTCGCGTGCCCCGGCGATGAGTTCCGTCACCGGTCCCTCGAAGGTCACGGGGTGCCGGGCGGCGGAGCGGTCGGTGCCGAAGTACTCGACGCACTTCACCATCGACCGGACGGAACCGGCGGCCGGGTACCGGGTGAACATCAGCACACCCGTGTGGGTCAGCACCTCGCCGGTCCAGACCCCGGTGCGCTTCAGGAACTCCGCGGCGGTGAGCGTGGCCGGATGGTCGGCGAGGACGTCCTCGTGCAGGTCCGCCCGGAAGGCGCGCACCACGTCGTGGTCGAACTCGGCCGTGGGGCTGGGTTCGTCGAGGAACTGCCCGGCCGCGCCCCGGTCGCCCGCCCGGGCGGCCGGGCGGGCAGGTGGCGGGGGCGGCGGGCAGGGGAAGTGGTGTTGCAGCGCCGCGAGCAGATCGGCCATCGCCTTGACGGGATCGTCGCAGTACCGGGCCGTCACCGTGCCGATGGCCAGCTGGTCGACGTAGGCCTCGGCGTCCATCTGGACCACGAACACCCGCGACGAGGCCCTTGCCCGGGCCGCGCCGACCAGCTTGTGCGCCCAGTCGCTGCCGACGGCCCTCAGGGTCGCGCACAGGACGACGGGGGCGTTCCGGTCGAGGGCCTGCACGGCCGCCGCGTAGACGGAGTCGCCGACCGGCACGGTCCCGTTGTGGGAGACCGGGTAGCCGGCCTCGCGGAGCTTCCCGGCCACCAGTTCGGCGTGCTCGCTCTCGTCCAGGGCCGCGACGATGAAGACCTCCTGGCAGCTCATCGCAGTGCGCGATCCAGTGCCTCGACTCCCTCGTTCCAGTCGGCCACCAGGTCCGCGTACTTGATGTCCGCCAGGATCGAGGGGAGTTCACCCCCGGTCAGCCGGGCGGGCAGCAGCTTCACGTCGGCACCGTTCAGCTGGCGGGCGAGCGCGGACAGCCACTCCCGGCTCATCCAGGGGGCGTGTACGCCCGAATCCGACAGGCACAGCACGAGGAAGCGGTAGCCGGCGAGCCCCTCGTCGATCTTCTGCACGATCGAGTCGCCGATCCCGATCTCCCAGAGGTCGAGCCACACCCGGTGCCCGCGCGCCCGGAGTTCGTCGGCGAGCTCCTCGGCCTTCTTGTCGTCGTTGCCCCGATGGCTGATGAACACGTCCGCCATGTGCCGCTGCCCCCTTGGGTCGAATCCCGTCGGAAGTCTACGGAAACCGCCCCGCGGTGGGCAGCGGTTCGGCGGGTTCGGCGGCCGTCCTGCGGTATCCGGTACGGACCACCGCCGGCCGGCGGAGCCCGTCGTCCGCCTGTCCGGTGACATCGGACGTTCACCTCCCGCTCGTTGACCCTGTTCGAGCGGCCCTGTTGTAATCATGTTGGCGATAGGGAACGAGGTTCTGTAGTACCGAACAATTGGAACCTCGCAGCCCCGGATACCGCCGAGAGCGCGGCGTCGAACGACAGCGGGCGCCAGCACCCCCCCGAACAGGCAGAGGTGATCGGCTGTGAAGAAGTTGGGCAGGATCAGCATCAGCGCCGCCGTCGTGGCGGCCGTGGCCGTCGCGGCGGCCACCCCCGCGCAGGCCGCGACGTGGACGCGGACCGCGCAGTACTACCGGTGGACCGGGTTCAACGCCCTGGAGCGCGGCCAGGGCGTGGCGACCGACGGCACGTACTTCTACTACGCCGGTCCCGGCGGGATGGTGAAGGCGACCATCTCCAACGACAGCGAGGTCGCCTCCTCGGCGTTCCCGATCCCGTCGTCGCTCAGCTCCCCGTTCAAGAGCGACCACATCGGCGACCTGGAGTACTACGGCGGCTATGTGATCGCCCCGTTGGAGGACGGCAAGAACAACTACCAGCACCCGCTGCTGGCGCTCTACAACGCGAGCGACCTCAGCTACACCGGCCGCTACGTGCAGCTGCCGCTCGACAAGATGCCCGGCGGGGTGCCGTGGGTGGCCGTGGACGGGGCCGCCGGCCTGGTCTACACCGCGCCGTGGACGCAGAACGCCGCCAACGGCACCAACACCCTGATCGCCTACAGCCTGGCCGACCTGCTCACCCTGCCGGCCGGCAGCACCCTCCCGGTGCAGCGGACCATCACCCTGTCCCAGCCGCTGAGTCGGATCCAGGGCGCGGCCGTCTGGCAGAACAAGCTCTACGCCTCGGTCGACGACAGCGGCAAGTCCGTCTTCTCGATCGACCCGAACACCGGTCAGGTCTCCTACGAGTTCCACCAGGACGCGGAGCCGGGCGACGAGGTGCAGGGCATCGCGGCCTGGGACCTCGGCCCCTCCGGTGGCCAGCTGCACATCGTGCACGTCGGTTCGGGCTGGAAGTCGATCTTCCTCTACCTCCAGCACTACACCAGGACCAGTTGACCGGTCCGGGTCCGGTCGCTCCGAGCGGCCGCCCGGATTTCATCGGCAGGTCATCGGCGCGCCGCCGCGACGACCGGGTGGCGCGCCACCATGTTCAGGAAAGCAGATCGATGTTCGGAATGGCAGAACATCTCGGAACATCGCAGAGCACTCTGCGGATCGTGAGGGGTGGGCGGGAATGCCCGACGTGGTACTGGAGCGGATCTCGAAGACCTACCAGGGCGCCAGGGGAGTCCGGCACCAGGCGCTGACCGCGATCGACTTCACCGTGCCGAGCGGCGAGTTCGCCGCCCTGCTGGGCCCGAGCGGCTGCGGCAAGTCCACCACACTGCGGATCGTGGCCGGCCTGGAACGCGCCGACGAGGGCGAGCTGAGGATCGGCGGACGCTCCGTCAACCGGGTTCCCGCCGCCGACCGCGGGCTGGCGATGGTCTTCCAGAACTACGCGCTCTTCCCGCACCTCTCCGTCGCCGAGAACATCCTGTTCGGCCTCAAGTCCCGCCGGGTCCCCAGGGCCGAGCGGAACGCCCGACTGGCGGAGGCGGCCCGCCAGCTGCGGCTGACGGAGCAGCTCAACCGCCGCCCGGCCCAGCTCTCCGGCGGCCAGCGCCAGCGGGTCGCCCTCGGCCGGGCCCTGGTCAGCGGGGCCGAGCTCGTCCTGATGGACGAGCCGCTGTCCAACCTGGACGCCCGGCTGCGCGCCGACATGCGCACCGAGCTGCGTGAACTCCAGCAGCGGCTCGGGCTGACCGTCCTGTACGTGACCCACGACCAGGTCGAGGCGATGACGATGGCCGACCGGGTGATCGTCATGCGGGAGGGCGGCATCGACCAGATCGCCGCCCCCGAGGAGCTGTACGCCCGCCCGGCCTCCGTGCGGGTCGCCTCCTTCATCGGCTCCCCGCCGATGAACCTGCTCGACGTCCGCCGGGACGGCGCCTGGCTGGCCCTCGATGAGGGCGAGGGCAAGGGTGGGAGCGAGGGGGGCGACGCGGTCCGGATCGAGGCGTCCGCCCTGCTCAAGGGCCTGCCGGACGAGCTGCCCGAGGAACTCGTGCTCGGCGTCCGCCCCGAGGACCTCGTGCCGGGCCCGGGCGAACTGACCCTGCCGGCCGTCCGGATGCGGGACGAACTGCTGGGCGCCGACCGGCTGATCGCCTTCCGGGTCGGCACCCGGACCGTCCAGGTGAGGGTCCGCGCCGACGAGCACCGCCCCGGCGGCGACCGGCTCGGCGTCCGGTACTCCGCCTGCCACCTCTTCGACCGCCGCACCGGTGTCCGCCTCGACGCCCGCCGCCTCGTCGGCGCCGTGAGCTGAACCCCGTGCTCAGCGGTCCAAAGCTCCACCAACGCACCGAGAAGCACCAAGCACCAAGCACCAAGCGCCAAGCACCGAAGCACAGACCCGTCAGGAGATCTCCGTGGCCCTCTCTCCCCGCACCCGAGCGCTCGCCGCAGCGACGCTCGCGCTGACCGCGATCGCCGGCTGCTCCTCGGCCTCGGGCGATTCGGGCGGTGACGGCGCGAAGGACGGCGCCGTCAGCATCGACTTCTACTACCCCGACCAGGTCGGCACCCTCAGCACCCTGATCGACGGCTACCTCAAGGACTTCGCCAAGGAGCACCCCGAGATCAAGGTCAAGGGCGTCTACTCCGGCGACTACGACCAGACGCTGGCGGCCGTCAACACCGCGATCGACGCCAAGAAGGCGCCCGCGCTGGCGATCATGGACCAGTCCTTCATGCACGACCTGGTCGAGCGCAAGGCCGTGACGGCCTGGAACCCGTTCCTGACCACCGACGCCGACAAGCAGTGGAAGGACTCCTTCTACCCGCAGTTCATGTCCAACTCGGTCGGCGCCGACGGCCAGGTCTGGGGCATCCCCTTCGCCCGCTCCACGATCGTCCAGTACTGGAACAAGGACTACTTCAAGAAGGCCGGGCTCGACCCCGAGAAGCCGCCGGCCACCTGGGACGAGCTGATCGCCGACGCCAAGACCGTGCAGAGCGGCGCGGGCGCCAAGTGGGGCCTGTTCATCCCGACCTCCACCGGGACGGCGTACTGGCTCTACCAGGCACTCGTCCAGCAGGCCGGCGGCGACGGCGCGATCAGCGACCGGGCCGGTACCAAGGTCACCGTCAACTCGCCGCAGAACGTCAAGGCCCTGGAGTCCTGGGCCTCGCTCGGCGCCCAGAAGATCGCCCCGACCACCGAGGTCGCCTGGGGCACCTCCACCGACGACTTCCTGGCCGGCACCACCGGAATCCTCTGGACGACCTCCGGCCGGATCGGCTCGATCCAGGAGAAGGCGGGCTTCGACTGGGGCGTCTCGGCGCTCCCGGCGGGCGCCGGCAAGGGCGCGCCCACCGGCGGCGGCAGCCTGATGCTCTTCGACGCGGGCGTCTCCAAGAAGCAGAAGGAGGCCGCCGTCACGCTGGCGAAGTTCCTCACCACCCCGGAGCGGGCCGCGGACGTCTCCGCCAAGTCCGGCTACATCGCCACCTCCGCCGCCGCCTGGAACACCGAGGCGATGCGCGGCTACCTCGCCCAGCACCCGCAGGCGAAGGCCCCGCATGACGCCGTCGCCGACGCCATCCCGGAGATGGCCACGGTCGACCGCGACCGGGTGGTCTACCAGACGCTCGCCCCCGCGCTGCAGTCCGTGCTGCTCAAGGGCGCCGACCCGCGCCAGGCGCTGGACAAGGCCCAGTCGGACATCGACGCGATCCTGAAGACCCACCGGTGAGGTCCCGCACCTCGCCGCGCAGGGTCCCGGACCAGGTGTTCGCGTACGCGCTGCTGGTGCCCGCGTTCACCTTCCTCGCCCTGTTCACGGTGAAGCCGCTCGTCTCGACGGTCGTCAGCAGCCTGTACGACCGCCGGGACGAGGGGCCCACCCTGGACAACTACCGCTTCCTGGCGGAGGACGAGGTCTTCCGCAAGGCCCTGGTGAACAACCTGCTGTTCTCGGCGCTGACCGTCCCGGTCTCCCTCGTGCTCGCGATGCTGCTCGCCGTCCTGCTGCAACGCGCCCTGCGGGGCAAGGCGCTGCTGCGGGCCGGCGTGTTCGCCCCGGCGATCCTGCCGGTGGTCGCGATCGCCGTGATCTGGCTGTACTTCTACCAGCCCAACATCGGGGTGATCAACGAACTGCTCGCCCGGTTCGGGGTGACCGGGCCGGACTGGCTCGGTGACACCGCCCTGGTGCTGCCCTCGCTGATGGTGATGATGGTCTGGAAGGAGGCCGGCTTCTTCATGATCTTCTACCTGGCCGGCCTCCAGGCCATCGACCCCGAACTGGATGAGGCCTCCCAGCTGGAGGGCACCGGACGGTTCGCCCACTTCCGCCGGGTGACCTTCCCGCTGCTGATGCCGACCACCCTGTTCGCCGCGATCGTGGCGCTCGCCGACAGCATCAAGATGGTCGACTTCGTCTTCGTGATGACCCAGGGCGGGCCGGACAACGCCAGCAACCTCCTCCTCTACTACCTCTACCGGGTGACCTTCTCCCAGCACTGGCCGCAGTACGGCGCCGCCGTCGCGCTGCTGGTGATCGGTGTCCTGGTCGCCCTGGCCGTCCTGCAGATCCGTCTGCTGGACCGCCGGATCCACTACCGCTAGGAGCCCCCGTGGACCGCATCGTCAGCTGGCCCGACCGGGTCGAGACGGCGCTCGCGTGGCTGGCCGGCCTGCTCTGGACGGCCCCGCTGCTCTACGTCTTCGTCCGCGCCTTCGAGTCGGGGACCGCCGACCTCTCCTCGGCCTGGCGGGCCGCGCCGTTCGGCCGCTACTACCTGAACACCGCGCTGCTGGTCACCGGGATCACCGCCGCCCAGCTCCTGGTGGGCGTGCTCGCCGCCTACGCGTTCGCCCGGTTCGCGTTCCCGCTGCGGGGGCCGCTGTTCGGCTTCGTGCTGATCCAGCTCATGATCTTCCCCGAGGTCCTGATGTCGGAGAACTACCGGACGATCGCCGCCCTCGGGCTGCTCGACACCCTCCCCGGGGTCGGACTGCCCTATGTGGCCAGCGCGTTCTGCGTGTTCTTCCTGCGGCAGGCCTTCCTCGGGGTGCCGGACGAGCTGGTGGAGGCGGCCCGGATCGAGGGGGTCTCACGGATCGGAATCCTGTGGAAGGTGTTCGTGCCGGCGGCCCGGCCGAGCATCGTCGCGTACGCGCTGGTCTCGATCTCGACGCAGTGGAACAACTTCCTCTGGCCGCTGATCGTCGCCGTGTCGGACGAGACCCGTCCGGTGACGGTCGGCCTGGTCCGCTTCCTTGCCCCGGAGACGGGCATCGACGTGCCCAGGATGGCGGCCGGGACGGTGATCGTCGCGGCGCCGCTGCTCGCGCTCTTCCTGATCGGGCAGCGGCAGTTCATCAACAGCTTCCTGCGCTCGGGGATCAAGTAGTGGCCCCGGGCCCCGCACCCGGAGCCCGGCCGTGCTCCGGACCCGGACCCGGACCCGGACCCGGACCCGGACCCGGATCCGGAGCCAGACCCGGCCGGTGCTCAGAGGGCCCGGTAACCGCCGAGCGTGCGGGTGATCCGGTCGGCGGCCTCGGTCAGCACCCCGCCGAGCTCGGTGATCTGCCGCACCGACTGGTCCCCCTTGAGCCCGGTGACGGACAGCGCGCCGAGGACCGTCCCGGTGTGGTCGAAGACGGGCGCGGCGACGCACAGCACGCCGTCGGAGTCCTCCTCGTCGTCCACGCCGTAGCCGCGCCCCCGGGTGAGGTCGAGCTCGGCCCGCAGCTCGGCCGCCGAGGTGATCGTCTTGCGGGTGCGCGGAGGCAGGCCCGTCTCCTCGGCGATCCGCTCGGTCACCGCGGCCGGCAGCAGGGAGAGGATCACCTTGCCGGCGGCGGAGGTGTGCGGCAGTTCACGCACCCCGAGCGGGGTGTGGAAGCGGACGGTGCCCGCGGCGTCGACCCGGGCGATGAACATCGGGTAGCCGTCGTCGTTGATCGCGGCGCGCGCCGTCATCCCGGTCTGCCGGCTGAGCTCGTTCAGCACCGGCTTGACCACGTCCGCCAGCGGGTGCGTGGCCGACGCCCGGTCGCCGAGCCGCACCAGGGCCATGCCGAGCCGGTAGCGCGGGCCGGGCTGCACGTCGCGCAGGTAGCCGGCGTCGACCATGGTGCGGGCCAGCGAGTAGGCGGTGGACTTGGAGGTGCCGAGACCGCGGGTGAGCTCGGTCAGGGTGACGCCCTCGGCCGGTCCCTCGGCGACCAGGTCCACCAGGCGCAGCGCCCGGACCACGCTGCCCACCGCGTAGCTGCGCTTCTCGCCGCTCTCCGTGCCGTCCGCCATCGCCGTCCCCGTTCTGTGCTGTCCTGTGGAACCTGATTCTTCCCTGCCAAACATTCTAGGAGGGCCTGTGGACCTGCTGACCCTGGCGACCGAACTCGCACGCGAGGGTGCCGCGTTCGTCCGGCGCCGCACGGGCGGGGCCCGTGTGGTCGCGACCAAGTCCTCGGAGCTGGACGTGGTGACCGCCGTCGACCGCGGGGCCGAGACGCTGATCCGCGACGCGCTGGCCGCCGCGCGGCCGCTCGACGGCTTCCTCGGCGAGGAGAGCGGCCACCGGCCCGGGAGCAGCGGACTGACCTGGATCGTCGACCCGCTCGACGGCACGGTCAACTTCCTGTACGGGGCCGCCCCGTGCGCGGTGAGCGTGGCGGTGGTGAGCGGCCCGCCGGATCGGTGGACGCCCGGGGCGGGCGGGTGGACGGCCGAGGCCGGCGCGGTGGTGACCCTCCCCGGCGGGGAGGTGTTCGCCGCCGCCCGGGGGAGGGGCGCGACCCTGGACGGCCGGCCGCTGCGGGCGAGCGGCGAATCGGCGCTGTCGCGGGGGCTGGTCTCCACCGGCCTGGCGTACGACCGCGCGGCCCGCGCCGGGCAGCTCGCCGTGCTCGCCGAACTCGCCCCGGTGGTACGGGACATCCGGATGAGCGGTTCGGCCTGCGCGGACCTGTGCGCGGTCGCGGCGGGGCGGCTCGACGGCTACTACGAGCGCGGACTCGGGCCGTGGGACCACGCGGCGGGCGCGCTGATCGCCCGGGAGGCCGGCGCCGTCGTGGCGGGACCGGGCGGCGGTCCGCCGGACGGGGAGCTGGTGCTGGCCGCCGCTCCGGGCATCGCCGCCGCGCTGCGCCGGGTGGTCGGGTGAGCCGGGCACGCCGGGCCGGCCCGGCGCCACGGCCGGGTCCGGTGTCACGACGGGGTCCGGCGTTACGGCAGGGTCAGCTGCACCTTCCCCCGGGGCCCGGCGCAGCCGCGCAGGACGGCCAGCGCCCGGTGGGCCTCGGCGAGCGGGAAGCGGTGGGTGATCACGAAGCCCGGTGCCACCTCGCCGGCGTTCAGCAGCCGCACCGTCTCCCGCCAGGCCTCCGAGGTGTAGGCGAAGCTGCCGAGCACGGTGAGGTCGCCGTTGACCGTGTCGTCGATCGGCAGGGCGGCGGTGCGGCCGGTCCCGGCCAGCCCGAGCAGCAGGATCCGTCCGCCGCGCCCGGCCGCGCCGAACGCCGTTCGCACCGCCTCCGGCGCGCCGGCCGCCTCGACCACGAGGTCGTAGCCGCCGCCCGCCTCCCGGGCGTCCAGGGTGAACCGGTCCGCTCCGGCCGCCACCGCGAGGCCGGCCTGCTCCGGTCGCCGGCCGAGCACGGTGACCTCGGCGGGCGACCGGAGCCGCAGCAGATGGGCGGCCAGCAGGCCGATCGTGCCGTCGCCGACGACCAGCGCACGCCCTCCCGGTTCGGGCGCGGCCCGGCGCAGACCGCGCAGCACCACGGCCATCGGCTCGACCAGGGCCGCCTCGGCGAGGTCCACGCCGGGCGCCAGCCGGTGCACCAGCCGGGCGGGGACGGCCAGTTGGTCGGCCGCGGCGCCGGGGCGGGTGAAGCCGATCTCGTCGTACGTCGCGCACAGGTTGGTCGCCCCGCGCCCGCAGGCGGCGCAGGCGCCGCAGGGGACGACTCCCTCGCCGACCACCGCGGTCCCGTCCGCCAGTACGCCGGACCACTCGTGGCCGAGCACCAGTGGGTAGCGGACGTAGGCGGGGTCGACGGCGCCGTCGATCAGCTCCAGGTCGGTGCCGCAGAGCCCGACCGCGCGCGGGCGGACCAGCAGTTCGCCGGCTCCCGGCGTGGGGGCGGGCTGTTCGGCGAGGGCGACGGAGCGGGGGCGGTCGACGCGGAGGGCTCGCACGGTCGGTCTCCTCTGTTCTGTCCTACCGAACGATGGTCTTTCATTCGGCACATAATGCTTGACGATCAGTGAGCCGTGGTGCTTGGCTCTCGATCGCTTCATGAAACCAAGTTCTGTGACGCAGAACAGGGCACAGAAGATGACCTTGACGTGAAAGGAAGCGCATGAGGAGTACCGACATCGTCGCCGGACTCGGACTGAGTGCCGAACCCGTGCCGCCGCCCAGCGAACTCCGCTTCCCCGACGGCGCCCACTACCGGGTGGAGATCCCCAGCGTGGAGGGCCCGGACGTCCTGCGGGCCACCCTCGCCGCGGCCGACGCCCTCGGCGTCACTGTCAACCGCGTCTCGCAGGGCAGCGGCGCGATGCTGCTCACCCGGGCCGAACTCGCCGAGCTGGCCCGGATCGGCGCCGACCGGGGCCTGGAGGTCTCCCTGTTCGTCGGCCCGCGCGAGGGCTACGACACCGGCAACCACTCCCGCTCGGGCGACGGCGCCGCGCTCGCCGGCCAGCTGCGCGGCACCCGCCAGCTGCGCCACGCCGTCGAGGACGTGCTGCGCGCCGTCGAGCAGGGCATCCGCGGCTTCCTGGTCTCCGACCTCGGACTGCTGGAGGTGCTCAACGGCCTCCAGAGGACCGGGGAGATCCCGGCGTCGGTGGTCTGGAAGGCCTCCGTGCTGATCGCGCCGTCCAACCCCGTGGCCATCCGCCAGCTCGCCCGGCTCGGCGCCCACACCGTCAACGTTCCCTGCGACATCACCCTCGGCCAGCTGGCCGAACTGCGCGCGGCGACCACCCTGCCGATCGACCTCTACGTCGAGTCCCCCGACTGGCTCGCCGGGGTGGTGCGCGGGCACGAGGCCGCCGAACTGGTGCCGGTGGGGGCGCCGCTGTACGTCAAGTTCGGGCTGCGCAACGCCCGCAACCTCTACCCGGCCGGCGAGCACCTGGCGGCCGACGCCGCCGCCATCGCGGCGGCCAAGGTCCACCGGGCCGCCGTCGCCCGGGAGTGGATCGACCGCTCGGGCCTGCCCCTCGTCCAGTCCTCGCCCGGCGCCGAGGGTCTGGGGGTGCCCGAGCCGTGAGTGAGCACGAACGAACGGGCGCGGACCCGTGCACGCCGAGGAGCCGGGAGTGGTTCGCGGGCGAGGACGAGGTCGCCGTCCTGCACCGCGTCGCGATGCGCTCGACAGGCGTCGCGATGGACGCCGACGACCACCGCCCGGTGATCGGCATCGCCGACTCCGCGAGCGACCTCAACCCCTGCAACCTGCCGCTGGCCGGGCTGGTCGACGCCGTGCGCCGGGGCATCACCGCCGCGGGCGGCATCGCGGTGCGCTTCCCCGTCATGTCGCTGGGCGAGGACCTGATGAAGCCCAGCGCGATGCTCTACCGCAACCTCCTCGCCATGGAGGTCGAGGAAACCCTGCGGGCGAACCCGCTCGACGGCGTCGTCCTGCTCGCCAACTGCGACAAGACCGTCCCCGGCGCCCTGATGGGCGCCGCCAGCGCCGACCTGCCGGCCGTGCTGGTCACCGGCGGCGCCCGCCCGGCGGCCGTGTACCGCGGCCGCCGGCTCGGCACCGGCACCGACCTGTGGCGGCTCTGGGAGGACCACCGCGCCGGGCGGCTCGACGACGCCGGCTGGGCGGAGGTGGAACGCTGCCTCTCCTGCGGCCTGGGTGCCTGCAACACCATGGGTACCGCCTCCACGATGGCGGTCCTCGCCGAGACGCTCGGCATGGCCCTGCCCGGCTCGGCGACCGTTCCGGCCGGCGACCCGGCCGCCGCCGTCCTGGCCGAACGGGCCGGCCGCCGGGCCGTCGAACTCGTCCGCGAGGGCCTGACCCCGTCGGCGGTCCTCACCCCGGCGGCGTTCCGCAACGCCATCGCGATGCTGAACGCCGTCGGCGGCTCCACCAACGCGATCATCCACCTGGCGGCGATCGCCGGACGGCTGGCCCTGGACCTCGCGCCGGAGGACTTCGTCCGCCCGGACGTGCCGGTGCTCGCCGACGTCGAGCCGTCCGGGGCCGGCCTCGTCCAGGACCTGCACGCGGCCGGCGGCGTCCCGGCCCTGGTCCGTGAACTCGGCCCGCTGCTCGACCAGGACGCGCCGACCGTGGCCGGCACCTCCCTCGGCGCGGCCGCCGCCGACGCGCCCCGGCCCTCCGGGGCCCTGCGGCCGCTCACCGATCCGCTGCGTCGC
Organism: Kitasatospora sp. NPDC057965; assembly: GCF_042887135.1. NCBI lineage: Bacteria > Bacillati > Actinomycetota > Actinomycetes > Kitasatosporales > Streptomycetaceae > Kitasatospora > Kitasatospora sp. NPDC057965. The sequence continues at coordinate 70,789 of NZ_JBHVPZ010000005.1, read as the reverse complement.
GGCGGCGCCTTCGCGGTCGTCCGGGGCTCCCTGGCCCCGGACGGCGCGGTGATCAAGGTCTCGGCCGCCGGACCCGAACTGCTCGTCCACCGCGGCCCGGCGCTGGTCTTCACCTCCTACCAGGACATGCGGGCGCGGATCGACGACCCCGACCTCGACGTCACCGCCGCGACGGTGCTGGTGCTCACGGGCTGCGGGCCGGTCGGCGTGCCCGGCATGCCCGAGTGGGGCATGGTCCCGGTCCCCGCCAAACTGGCGGCGCAGGGCGTGCGCGACATGGTCCGGGTCACCGACGGGCGGATGAGCGGCACCGGCTTCGGCACCGTCTTCCTGCACGCCGCCCCCGAGTCCGCCGTCGGCGGGCCGCTGGGCCTCGTCCGCACCGGCGACACCGTCGTGGTGGACGTCCCGGCCGGGCGGCTCGACCTGGACGTTCCGGCGCGGGAACTGGCCCGCCGCCGCGCCGCCTGGTCGCCGCCGCCCTCCCCGCACCTGCGCGGCTGGCCCGCCCTGTACCGGCGGCACGTCACCCAGGCCCCGCAGGGCTGCGACCTGGACTTCCTGCGGGCGCCCACCGAGCGGCACCTCGGGATGGTGCCGCCCGTGATCGGCCGCTCATGAGCCGCCCCCTTCGACCCTGCACAGAGGGAGGACGCACCGTGCGCGTCATGGCCTACAACATCCTGGACGGCGGGCAGCGGCGCACCGAGGCGCTGCTCTCGGTGATCCGTGAGCAGCGCCCCGACGTGCTCGGCCTGTGCGAGTGCGCGGGCTTCGACACGGACGGGACGTTCGGGTACTTCGCCCGGGCCCTCGGCCTGACCGGCGTCCTCAACCGGGCCCCCAGCGGCAACCACGTGGCGCTGCTGCACCGGCCCGGACTGGAGGTGGTGCGGAGCGGCACCCAGTCGGCCGGGATGTACAACGGCATGGTGGAGGTGGTGCTGCGCACGGGCCTCGGCGAGGTCGCCTTCGTGATGACCCATCTCCACCCGTTCTCACCGGTCTTCCGGCTGGCGGAGGCGGAGGCCGTCGCCGGCGCCGCGTCGTTCACCCCGCACTCGGTGGTGATGGGCGACCTGAACAGTCTCTCCGCGGCCGAACTCCCCGGCACGCACGAGGCGCTGGCCAGGACGTTCCGGCTGCGGACCACCACCGCGGACGGCCGGGTGGACACCGGGCCCGCCGATCTGCTGGCCGCCCGGGGCTGGACGGACCTCGAATCCGGCGCTCCGCGGCCGACCTATCCCAGCCGCCTGCCGGGCGCCGAGGAGGTCCCCGGCGGCTCCGCCCGGCTGGACTACCTGCTCGCCACACCCGAACTCGCCGCCCGGTGCCGGGAGTTCACCGTGGTCGACGACGAGCGCGCGCAGCTGGCCTCGGACCACCTGCCGGTCGTCGCGGAGTTCGACCTCGGCTGAGCCGCCGCACCGCCGCACCGCCGAGCCGTCGCACCGCCGGCCGGGGCCGGGGTCGCGTACCGGGGCGCACCCGGCGTCACAGCACGGTGAGCACGTCCTGGTGCAGCTCGTCGAGGACGAAGCCGTTGTCCCACCGGACCCGTACCGTCACCCGCCGGCCCCGCCCCCGGTACGCGGCCCACTGCGGCTCCAGCTCGGCGACCTCCGCCTCCAGCCGTTCGCGGCTCGCCACCGGCATGGTGTGCCCGTAGTCGTCGAGCAGCGCCTTCAGCCGCTGGTACTCGCGGACCTCGTGGCTCGCAGGGAGCTCCCCGTGAACCCGCTCGACGGTGCCTTCGATCCCGGCTCCCAGCGCGAGGAACCCGACGACGGCCGCCGGCTCCCCGGCGAGCGCCTCACCGATCCCGAGGTCCTCGGCGAGCCTGACGCGGCGGCCTTCCTCCAGGGTCATCCGTTCACTGCCTCTCCGTCGATCATCACCGGACGTCACCGTACCCGGCTCCCGGCGACGGGTCGCACCCGACGGGCGGCACGCGACCGGCGGGGCACTGCTCGCCGCGATCGATGAGCGGGGCTTGTCGATCGATGAGTTCATCGATCTTGTTCGGCCCTTCCGCCGGCTGATGGGCTGATCACATGACGAACCCGGAAGATCTCGTTCCACCGGCCGGTCCGGCCACCACCCCGCAGCGCTGGACGCCGGTGCTCGCCGTCGCCTCGCCACCTTCACCGTGGCACGACGGCCAGATCCACCTCGCCCCGGGCGAGCTGCGAGAACGGGTCCGCCCAGGGCAGCTCGACCGGCCGCGTGGTGCCCTCCGGCAGACCCGCGATCACCCGGGCGACCGGCTCGTAGACCGCGCACTGCAAGCCCAGCCGCAGCGGCCGGGCCGTCGCCGCCCGGGCGCGCGGTGTCGTAGCCCGACCGGAGCCGTTCGAAGGCGGGCGCCAGCTCCTGCAGCGGCAGTTCGGGCAGGATCGGGACGGGCGTCGGTGGTTCCACCGCGCCGGCCTACGCCGGTCCGCCGGTCCGCCGGTTGGCGGTCCGCCGGCCTCCGGTCACTCTCCCCAGGGGCAGGAGGCCGCGGCCCGCTCCAGCTCGGTCACCCCGTCGGCCCGGCGCTCCCGCAGCAGTTCGCCGCCGAGGGAGTACCGCACCGAGGCGGCGTCCGACCGGGCGGCCCGCTCCGCGATCGCGTCGACGAGGGCGCGGACCATGGACAGCCGCGGATGGGCGGCGTGGATCCGCTTCTCCCAGGGGGCGAAGATCGCGGCATTGCGCCCGAAGTCGGCGCCCACACCCTCGCGGGTGAGGTGGCACAGCAGGCCGCGGCGTTCGGCGATGCCGGCGGAGGTGTGTAGGGCGATCGCCTCCCAGACCCGGTCGACGTCCGCCTCGGGAACGTCGTGCCGGCGCAGCAGCTCCGCCGCCAGGTCCGCGCCCTCCACCTCGAAGCGGGCCGCGCCCGGCGCCAGGTCGCCCGTGCCCAGATCGTGCAGCACGGTGGCGGCGAACAGCAGTTCACGGTCGTACGCCGCGTCCTCCAGGCACCCCTCGTGGGCGGCGAGGATCTCGGCGAAGAGGAAGCTGCGCACGCTGTGATTGGCCACCGGGGGAGTCTCGGAGGCCCGCACGGTGGCGAGCACCGCTTCGGCCAGGGGGCCGGTCGGCAGGTCGAGTGAGAAGTCCATGGGTGCAGGCTATGAACCCGCGGCCGACCCCCGACAGTGGCACGTGGGACGGGTCTCGCTAGGATCGTGCCATGTCGGCCACAGCAGGGCACCGGGTCGCGGTGCTGGCGCTACCGGGGGTGCTCCCGCTCGACCTGGGCATACCGGCGCAGGTCTTCGGCAGTGACCCGCACTACCGGGTCACCGTCTGCGCGGACCCGGAGGCCGGGCCGGTCAGCAGCGGCGGGTTCACCGTCACCGCACCCGCGGGGCTGGAGGCGCTGCGGGACGCGGACACCGTCGTCGTCCCCGGCTACACGGAGCCGCAGGTCCAGCCGCCCGCCACCGTGCTGTCGGCGATCCGTTCGGCGCACGCCCGCGGAGCGCGGCTGGTGTCGATCTGCACCGGGGCGTTCACGCTGGCCGCCGCCGGGCTGCTGGACGGTCGGCCCGCGACGACCCACTGGCGGGACGCCGCCGAGCTGCAACGCCGTTACCCCCGGATCGACGTCCGTCCGAACCGGCTCTTCGTCGACGACGGCGACATCCTCACCTCGGCGGGCGTGACCGCCGGCATCGACCTGTGCCTGCACGTCATCCGCCGCGACCACGGCGCCGCCGCCGCCAACGACCGCGCCCGGGCACTCGTCGCCCCGCCGCAACGGCCCGGCGACCAGGCGCAGTTCATCGAGCGCTTCCGGCCCGCCGACCGTGGCGACGAACTCGCCCCGGTCCGCGCCTGGATGCTCGACAACCTCGCCTCGCGCCACAGCGTGGACGAGCTGGCCCGCCGCGCGCACATGTCCCGGCGCACCTTCATCCGGCGCTTCCAGCAGGAGACGGGCACCTCGCCGATGGCCTGGCTGACCGCCGCCCGCATCGACTGGGCCCGGGAACTCCTGGAGACGACCGCGGGCCCGGTCGAACAGGTCGCCCGGCTCAGTGGCCTGGGCAGCCCGGCCGCCTTCCGCGCGGCCTTCCACCGCCATGTCGGCACGTCCCCGGCGGAGTACCGGACCACCTTCCGCCGCTGACGCCGCCGCCCCGTTCCTCCCGTCGGTGTCGATCCTCGGCCATGATCGGAACGGCCGGTACTCGACTGTCCGTGGCGGTCACCTGACCCCTAGCCTCACTGGTCTGAACCAGTCGGACGAAGGGACCCCAATCATGAACCGTCTCAGACGAGTTGGCTCGATCCTCGGTGCCGCCGCGGCGGCGCTGACCCTGTGCGCAGGACCTGCGGCCGCGGTCGGGCAGCCCGCGGCACCCGCGGCGTCCGGCAGCACCCTCGCGGCGAACCCGGCGGCGAGCGTGTCGGCCGGCACGTTCGCCCGGACCTTCACGCTCGTGAGCAACAGCCCCGACGCCGCCGGCAAGTGCTTGGACGTCTGGGACTGGGGCAACGGGCCGTGGATCCAGATGTGGGGCTGTCACGGCGGCAGCAACCAGTCCTGGAACGTCTCGTTCAACAGCGTCAGCAACGGCTACCAGATCCAGAGCAACGCCAGCGGCAAGTGCATCGACGGCTGGCGCGGCCGGGGGCAGCAGGTCGTCCAGCTCCCGTGCGACAACAGCAAGACGCAGACCTGGATCCTGTCCACGACGGGTGGCCCCTGGCACCTCATCAACGCCCAGTTCCCCGGCTCCTACCCCCTGCCCATGGTCACCGGCCAGTGCCTGGACATCTACGACTGGGGTCGCGGCGACGCGGTCCAGCTCTGGGACTGCGCGAGCCGGGGCAACCAGGAGTGGTGGTACAACTGATCCACCCCGGCCCCGAACACGGCTGCGCCGCGGTCCGTCCCCTCGACGGACCGCGGCGCGGCGGTTTCAGCGGGCGTCAGCGCCTGCCGGTCACACGGCCTGCCAGAGCGCCGGGACGTTCGGCGGCTCCCAGCCGACGTAGGCGGTGTGGCCCTGGAGGCAGCGGTAGCTGACCCCGTTGTAGGTCACGATGTCGCCGGCCTTGTAGGTGGTGCCGGCGGCCCAGGTGCCACCGCCGGGGTTGGGCGTGCCGTCACCGACCGTCAGGTTGAACTGACTGGTGTGGACGGTGGCGCCGGCGGTGCCGGTGACGGTGATCTGGTAGGTGCCGGCCGTGGCGCTCGACGAGGCCGACAGCGTCAGGGTGGCGGAGCCACCGGACTGGACCGACGACGGGCTGAAGGCCGCCGTGACGCCGGCCGGGAGGCCGGAGGCGGTCAGGGCGACGGTCTGCGCGCTGCCCGAGGTGACGGCGGTGTTGACGGTCGCCGTGGTCGAGGCGCCGGGCTTGACCGAGGCGGACGACGGGTTCAGCGCGAGCGAGAAGTCGTCGCCGCCGTTGTTGGTGCAGGTCGGGTCGCCGGTCTGGGCGGGGACGCTGACGGCGTCCCAGGCGGCCTTGGCGCGGTTGAACAGGTTGCAGGTGGAGTCGAGCTGCTTGGCGGCGGTCAGGGTGGTGGTGCGGTAGCGCTTGAGGGTCATGCCGCTGGTCTTGAGCAGCATGCCGCCGTAGAAGATCCGGCCGGCGTCCTTGATGCCGACGCCGGTGACGGTGGAGTTGTTGCAGGTGGGGCTGGTGGGCTTGCCGCCGCCGGGGTTCGAGCCCTCGGAGATCAGGTAGAACCAGTGGTTCAGCGGGCCGGCGGCCGCGTGCACCTCGGTGTTGGGGATCGAGGAGGAGTAGCAGTTGGGGTTGTTGCTGACGAGCGAGGGGTTGTACATGTTGCGGATCGGGCCGCTGCCGACGAGGTTGATCATCTCGCCGACGAGGTAGTCCGGGCTGTCGTACGGGGCGGACTGGTTGGCGTAGGCCTCGGTCAGTGCGCCGAAGATGTCGCCGGTGCCCTCGCCCAGGCCGGCCTCGTTGTTGGCGCCGCCGGGGGTGAACTGGTCGATGCCGTGGCCGAACTCGTGGCCGACGACGTCGATCGAGGAGATCCACTCGTTGGCGTTGCTGTGGCCGATGGAGATGGACGAGCCGTCCCAGTAGGCGTTGACGTCGTTGAGGCCGACCTTGATCGGCCAGCTGCCGCCGTTGCCGTTGTGCCCGTTGCGACCGAGCCAGTCGCGGAGCATGTCCCATTCCTTCTGGGCCGCGAACATGGCGTCGCCGCAGCCGGTCTCCTTGCTGGTGGGGCTGCCGGTGCCCCAGGAGTCGGAGGACTTGGTGAAGACCTGGCCGGTGGCGTTGTCGGCGCAGCTCAGGCCGGGGCGGCTGGGGTCGCGCAGCGAGTAGGAGCTGCCGGAGCCCGTGGTGCTGATGGTGGGGTTCGGGCCGTTCCACTTGGAGTTGAGCGTGCCGGCGCGCGCGTCGTCGTAGCTGTCGATGACCTCGCCCGAGGTGGCGTCGACGAAGACGTGCAGGGTGCTCGGGGCGATGCCGTTGCTTCCGGTGAGCACGGTCTCCCAGGCGAGCCGGCCGCTGTCGCCGTCCTTGACACGCACGACGAGGCGGCGCGACTCGACGGAGTCGACCCGGGCCAGCTTGGTGCGGGCGGTCTTCTCGGCCTTCTGGGCGCTGATCCTGGCGCTGGTGGCGCCACCGATCCGGCCGGTGGAGGCGGACTGGGCGCCGCGGACCTTGCCCTGGCCGTCGGCGAGGACGACCGCGTCGCCGCCGACGACGGGCAGGCCCTTGTAGGTGCGCTCGTAGGAGACCGAGTAGAGGCCGCCGACCCAGGGGGTGACGGTCTGCCGCTCATAGGTCTCGTCCGGGCCCTTGGCCAGGGCGTCCAGGCCCGCCGAGGCCGCCAGGTCGGCGGCGTTGACGGCGGCGGCCAGGGCGCTGGGCGGCGCGGGGGTGGCCGCGGCGGTGGCCGGGCCCGCGGTGGCGGCTATCGTGCCGGCCAGCACGGTCAGGGTGGTCGCGGCGGTCAGCAACCGGCCCGCGGTGGCACTGCGTTTCATCGAGGCTCCTAGCACGTGGGGGTCCTCGACCGCGGAAGGCATGGCTGATGGCGCACCGCAGGGCCGTGTTTCGGGGACGGCCGTGCGGGCCGTCCGCGCTCGGGTGCTCGAACCCTCACACGACGTCATGCTCCGGTCAATGAGTGCGGCAGGGGGTGACCGGGGTTGGCAAGTTCCGTCAAGAATCGCGGGAACGGATCCACCCGGGCCGGTCCTGCCGGGTCATGATCACGAACAAATGAATCCTGGTCGAACAATCGCGTCGGCCGGTGATCATTTGACGCTGTTTGGTCAATTTCGATCGTTCTGGCCCCTCCTAAGCTCCGAGCGCACCGTCGCGTGACGGCAAGTCAAGGAGTGCACATGAAGAGGGACATACCCGAACGGCCCGGGCGCCGCGCGCCCGTGGGCATGCGGGCGTTGAGCGGGACGCTCGCGCTCGCCGTGGCCGTGTCGCTGCTGGCCGGGTCCGAGGCGGCGCTCGCGGCCTCGCCGGCCGCCGCCCCGGCCGGCCAGGGGGCGGGCCGGTGGGCCGGCTCCGCGGCCGACGTGCCGTCGGCGCGGATCGCGGCCCGGCTCTCGGGACAGCGGGTGGAGGCGCTCTCCGAGCGCACCGAGACGTCGACGACCTGGGTCAACAAGGACGGCTCGCTCACCACCGAGCTGTTCGCCGGCCCGGTCCGCTTCCAGCGCGACGGCCAGTGGGTGGACGTCGACCTCGGCCTGCAGGCCGCCGCCGACGGCTCGGTGGCACCCAAGGCCCACCCGAACGCGCTGCGGCTCGCCGGTGCCGGCGGCACCCGCACGAAGTCCCTGGCCGAGGCGCAGGGCGCGGCCGAGCAGGCCCGCACCCTGGTGACCCTCGGTCAGGGCGACGAGCAGGTCGAACTCCAGTGGAAGGGCGGCCTGCCCAAGCCCGTCCTGGACGGCACCAAGGCCACCTACCGGGACGCCATCGCCGACGGCGCAGCCGACCTGGTCGTCGAGGCGACCCGCACCGGCTTCGAGCAGTACACGGTGCTGAAGCAGCGCCCGGCCGCCGCCGGCTTCTCGTACACGATGCCGTTGCGCGCCGACGGCCTGAAGGCCGAGGCCCAGCCGGACGGCAGCGTGCTGTTCACCGACAAGAAGTCCGGTGAGAAGAAGGCGGTGCTGCCGGCCCCGGTGATGTGGGACGCCACCACCGTCCCCGGGTCCAGCGAGCACCCGCGCCAGGCCAGGGTCGACCTGAAGGTCGTCCAGCACGGCAACGGCATCGACCTCGTCTTCACCCCGGACGCCGCCTTCCTGGCGGACCCGAACACGCGGTACCCGGTCACGGTCGACCCGTCCACCACGGCCCTCGGCAACGCCTTCGACACCCGGGTGCAGCAGGGCGAGACGGTCGACTGGTCGGCCGACACCGAGATCTACTGGGGCAACTCCGGCACCAAGAACGCCGACGGCTCCTCCCGCCAGGCCCGCTCGTTCATCAACTGGAACACCGCGCCGATCGCGGACGCGCTGATCACCAACGCCACCCTGTCGCTGTACAACTTCCACTCCGGCAACAGCGACTGCCTGCCCTACGCGTGGGACATCTGGGACACCGGCCTCGCCTCCACCGCCTCGCGGTGGACCGCCCAGCCCTCCTGGAACTCCAAGAAGGCCACCGGCACCGAGACCAAGGGCCGGGACGCCTGCGGCGGCGACGGCTGGATCACCGCCGACGTCACCAACCTGGTGCAGACCTGGACCTCGGCGAAGAACGCCACCTCGGGCATGGGCCTGCGCGCCCCCGACGAGACCAACACCAAGTACTGGAAGGAGGTGAACTCGGCGAATGCCGCGAGCAACGTGCCGAAGCTGACGGTGACGTACAACTACCGCCCGCGCACCGGCACCGACCAGCAGGCCGGCTCCCCGTTCTACAAGGACACCGCCGGTACCTGGTGGGTCAACTCGGCCACCCCGACCCTGCGCGACACCTTCGTCGACCCCAACAACGACAAGGTCGACGGCACCTTCCAGATCTTCGACGCCGCCACCGACACCCAGGTGGGCAACGTCCTGGTCTCCCCGTACGTGCCCAGCGGCGCCCCGGCCTCCGTCACGGTCCCGGCCGGCGTGCTGACCAACGGCAAGACCTACAAGTTCCGCACCTCGCCGTACGACGGGCTGCACTACAACAACAACTGGTCGGCCTGGGCCACCTTCACGGTCGACACCTCCGCCCCGTCGGCGCCCGCCGCGCTCTCCTCGGCCGACTACCCGTCGGGCCAGTGGGTCAAGGGCGCCGGCCAGCCCGGCACCTTCACCGCGACCCCGCCCGCGGGCGACCAGAACGCCCTGGAGTGGTCGCTCGACGGCGCGACCTGGACCAAGGTGGCGACCAACGGCTCCAGCGCGCCGGTCACCTTCACCGTGACCCCGGCCAAGGCCGGCACCAACACCCTCCAGGTGCGGGCGGTGGACCGGGCGGAGAACAAGTCCGAGGCCCTGTCCTACACCTTCCAGGTCGGCGCCGGCGGCGTCACCGCGCCGAACGACGGCACCCGCACCGCCGCGCGCCTGCCGCTGGCCGCCGAGGCCGACGCCGCCAAGTACGACAAGGTGTCCTTCTCCTGGCGGCGCTCCGACGCCGACGGCTGGACCCCGGTCCCGGCCGGCGACGTCACCGCCGGCGGCACCGCGCTCACCGCCTGGCCGGTGGCCCTCACCGCGGGCAAGAGCCCCGCGCTGACCTGGAACGCCACCTCCACCGTGACCCCGGACGGAACCGTCCAGCTGCGCGCCGACTTCACCGGCCCCGCCTCCGCGGCCGTCTCCTCGGAGCCGATCCGGGTCGTGGTCGACCGCAAGGCCGACGACGCCGCGACGGAGAACGTCGGCCCGGGCGCGCTGAACCTGCTCACCGGCGACCTCCGGGTCCCGGCCACCGACGTGTCGCTGTTCGGCATGACGGTCGGCCGCACCCACTCCTCGCGCGACCCGCGGGCCGCCGCCGGCCAGGAGGGCCAGGCGGCGATCTTCGGCCCCAACTGGGTGTCCAGCGTCTCCTCGAACCTCTCCTCCTCGGAGTACACCGAGATCCGCAGGACCTCCAACACCTCACTCAGCGTGATGGCGGCCGACGGCTCGGCCGTCTCCTTCACCTCGAACGCGGCGGGCAACGGCTGGGCGCCCGAGCCGGGCAGCGAGGACCTCACCCTGGCCGGCTCCTTCGCCGGCGGCTTCACCCTGTCCGGCGCCGAGGGCACCGTCACCGCGTTCGGCAAGGCCGACCCGGCCGCCGCCACCTGGACCGTCACCTCCACCCTGCTGGACGGGCGCGCCAACACCACCACCACGGTCGTCTCCGAGGCCACCGTGGTCGGCGGCAAGACCCTGACCCGGCCGAAGCTGGTCATCGCCCCGACCTCCGCCGTCACCCCGGCCGTCTGCGCCGCGAACGTGACAGCCAAGGGCTGCCGCGTCCTGCAGTTCGTCTACGCCGCCGCCACCACCGCCACCGGGGTCACCGGCCCCGGCGAGTTCGGTGACGTCGCCGGGCAGGTCAGCTCGATCAAGCTGTGGAGCACCGCCCCCGGGGCCGCCGCCGCCACCGCCACCGACGTCGCCGTCTACCGCTACGACTCCGCCGGCCGGCTGCGCCAGACCTGGGACCCGCGGCTCGGCCAGAGCAGCCAGAACCAGTACACCTACTACACCCAGGGCGCCGACGACGGCCTGCTCGCCTCCGTCCAGCTGAGCGGCACCCGCGCCACCTCGCTGGCGTACGGCACCGTCGCCTCCAACCCGGCCGCCGGCCCCGGCATGCTGACGAAGGCCTGGCACGACACGCTCGCCCCCGGCACCACGGGCACCGTGAACGGCACCGCCACCACCACCGTCGTCTACGGCGTCCCGCTCACCGGCGCGAAGGCGCCCGAGGACCTCGGCGCCTCCGCCGCCGCCGCGTGGGGCCAGCGGGACCTGCCGACCGACGCCACCGCGGTGTTCCCGGCCGACCAGGTCCCGGCCTCCAACAACGGCGCCGACCTGGGCGCCGGTGACTACACCAGGGCGAGCGTCGGCTACCTGAACGCCTCCGGCCGCCAGGTCAACCAGCTCACCCCGGGCCACCACGTCACCACCACCGAGCACGACAAGCAGGGCCACCAGGTCCGCAGCCTGACCGCGGCCAACCGCGAGCTCGCCCTCGGCGGCACCCCCGCGGCCAAGGCCCGGCTCGCGGACCTCGGCATCGACACCCTGCCGTCCGCCGAGCGCGCCCAGCTGCTCTCCAGCAGCAGCGTCTACAGCGCGGACGGGCAGCAGGAGACCGAGGTCTACAACCCGCTGCACCGCATCACCCTCGCCGCCGACGCGGTCTCCGGCAGCACGGTCCTGGCCAAGGCCGGCACCCAGCTGCCCGCCCGTCAGCACACCGTGAAGACCTACGACGAGGGCCGGCCGACCGACGGCACCGCCAAGATCAAGAACCAGGTCACCCTCACCACCACCGGTGCCCGCCTGCGCGCCTGGCCCGACCTGCTCACCGAGTCCCGCCAGGACCGCAGCGCCTACAACTGGGCGCTGGGCGTGCCCACCGCGCAGACCAAGGACAGCGGCGGCCTCGCCCTGACCACCACCACCGGCTACGACGCCCAGGGCCGGATGGTCTCCACCCAGCAGCCGGCCTCCACCGGAGCCGACGCGGGCACCGCCTGGACCAGCTACTACACCGCCGACGGCACCGGCGTCTGCGCCAACCGCCCGGAGTGGGCCGACCTCGTCTGCCAGACCGGGCCCGCCGCGGCCGTCACCGGCGGCGGATCCAACCCCGCCCAGCTGCCCGTCCGGACCACCCAGTACGGGCAGTTCGGCCAGGCCACCCGGACCACCGAGACCGCCAACGGCGTCACCCGGACCACCGTGACCGACACCGACGCGGCCGGCCGTCCGACCACCGTCACCGTCGCCGACGGCCTCGGTACCGCCGCCCCGGCCACCACCACGACCTACCACCCGGGCACCGGCGCCGTCACCCAGCAGACCTCCGCCACCGGCGGCACGATCACCAAGGGCTACGACGAGCTGGGCCGGCTGATCTCCTACACCGACGCCGACGGCGCCGTCACCACCACGGAGTACGACGCCCTCAACCGTCCCACCAAGGTCACCGACACCGCCCCGTCCACCACCACCTACACCTACGACACCGCCGTCGACCCGCGCGGGTTGGCCACCTCGGTGACCGACTCCGTCGCCGGCACCCTCACCGCCCGCTACGACGCGGACGGCACGCCGCTCACCCAGGGCCTGCCCGGCGGCTACACCCAGACCGACACCAAGGACCCGGCCGGCACCACCGTCAGCCGCGTCTACACCCGTGACGGCGACGGCGCCGTCCTGGTCTCCGACGGCATCACCGAGACCGTCCACGGCCAGCGGGCCACCCACACCGGCACCCCCGGCGTCACCGCGGCCCAGACCTACAGCTACGACCGGGCCGGCCGGCTCGTCCAGGTCCAGGACACCTCGACCGACGCCGTCTGCACCACCCGCACCTACACCTTCGACCGGAACACCAACCGCACCGGCCTGGCCACCGCCGACGCCGCCCGCGGCCAGGCCTGCACCACCACCGGAGGCAGCAGCCAGACCAGTGGCTACGACACCGCCGACCGCCTGGTCAACCCCGGTTACACCTACGACGCGTTCGGCCGCACCACCGCGCTGCCCGGCAGCACCGTCGCGTACTTCAACACCGACCTGGTGCAGCAGCAGACCAGTGGCAACAACCGGCAGACCTGGACCCTCGACTCGGCCCAGCGCTTCCGCGCCTGGACCACCGAGGCCAACAACGCCGGCACCTGGACCCAGACCGGCGTCAGGACCAACCACTACGGCTCCGACACCGACACCCCCCGCTGGACCACCGAGGACACCGCGGGCAACCTGACCCGCAACGTCACCGGCCCCACCGGCACCCTGGCCGCCACCACCACCAGGACCGGCGGCGGCGTCCTGCAACTCGCCAACCTGCACGGCGACATCACCCTGCGCCTGCCGCTGGACACCGCCGTCGCGCCGACCGTGCTCGACTACGACGAGTACGGCCAGCCGCGGGCCGGCCAGCCCGGCGCCCGTTACGCCTGGCTCGGCGACAAGCAGCGCTCCGACGAGACCCCCGGCGCGCTCACCCTGATGGGCGTGCGCCTCTACAACCCGGCCACCGGCCGCTTCCTGTCCCCGGACCCGGTCCAGGGCGCGAGCGCCAACGCCTACGACTACTGCAACGCCGACCCGGCCAACTGCACCGACCTCAACGGCCGGATGCCCGGCTGGCTGAAGGCCGCGCTCAAGGCCGCCGTCGCCCGCGCCGTCCAGTTGGCCGTGACCGCGGCCGTGGCCGCCTGGGTCCCGTTCCTCGCGCCGTGGGCGCTGCACATCGGCAACTGCGCCGGCGGCGCCTGCGCCGGCGTGCTGTTCGGCAGCGGCAACTGGAAGCAGCGCATCGTCTGGGCCGTGGCCGGCTGCCTGGCCGGCTTCGTCTTCGACCGCGGCGTCTCCCAGAAGATCATCGACAAGGTGATCGGCGTGGTCCGGAGGTTCGTGTGACGCCCGAGCAGGAACCGCCGGCGCGGGGCGCGAGCCCGCTGCGCCTGGCCGCGGCGAACGGGGCCTGGCTCGCCCCGTCGTTCCTCGCCGCGTTCCTGCTCGCCGACCGGCTGACCGCCGACGCCACCGCCCGCACCTGGTGCACCCTGCTGCTCGCACCGGTGATCGGCCTGGCCCTGCGCGCCGCGACGCAGCTCGCGGCCCGCCTGCGGCACCGGCGGAGGCACCGCCACTAGCCCGACCCGCACACCGCGCGGGCCGGCCCACCGCACCACGGTGGGCCGGCCCGCGCCGTTTCGGGCGGTTCCGGCGCCGTCCCGCGGGGAACCGGGCGCCCCACCGCGCCGTCCCCTGTACGAGGGAAGCCCGACGCCCGGGAACAGTGCCCCAACTCCGGCCGAACAACCACCATCCGAGGGGTTGACGGACGGGTGGGGCGGGAAGAGGCGGGGGCGGGACGAAGGTCCGGGGCGCGGAACTGGGGGTCGTGTGACGAAGCGTGCAGCCCATGCGATACGGAGCGGTGCCGTCGCACTGGCCGTCTGGTGGCTGTGGATGCCACTGGTCGGGCTGCTGGTGTGGCTGGTCAAGCACTTCGTCTTCGGCGGCTTCGGACAACAGGACCAGAGCTATCTGCTGCTGATCGAGCGGGAGTTCTTCCCCAACGGCGGCCCGCTGGACGCCGCTCCGCTGTTCTGGTTCTGGATCGCCGTGGGCCTGTGCGGCACGGTGTGGGCGGTCGTGCACATCGCGGAGGAGGCCGGGGCGGCCCTCCACGGCCTGCGGACGCGCCTGGCGGTGGCGGTCGTGGTGCTGGCGGTGGCCGGCTCGCTGGTGCGCGCCGGCACCGGACTGTGGGACGACGACAAGGACGCGGGCCGCTTCTACGCGGCGGCGACCGTGCTCGACGTCCCGGCCTCCGGCGCGGGCACCCCGCGCTCGGTGCTGCCGGTCATCGAGCACACCCGCTCGGGCGACGGCACCCGCTGCGACCTGCACGGCACCGCGGACGTGCCCGCCTGCGTGAAGACCGCGCCGATGCCGGACTTCGACTTCGAGGCGCGCACCGCCTCCTACGCGGCGGCGACCAAGGCGCTCACCGACAGCGCCGGCCTGACCTCCGGGATCAACCTGCTGGGACACAGCCTGCACTACCTGCCCGACGGCTCGGCGGGCGGCGGTGTGTGGACGGCGGTCCTGGACGGCTCCGGCGAGCAGCCGATGGAGGGCGTCGCCGTCTGGGACGGCCGCTCGAACTCCGTCGTCACCTGCGCCTTCCGCGGCGACCACGCCTTCGGCCGGGCCTTCGGCGGGACGGGCGCGGTCAGCCTGCGCAACCTGCTCGCCGAGCGCTTCCCGGACCTGGTCTACAGCGACCAGGACATCTGGGGCTACTGCGACGGCACCGACCCCCGCACCGCCCGGCCGGTGGTGGTGATCTCGGTCACCCGGCAGATCGGCTACCGGCAGCGCACGGTGCTGGAGCCGGCCGGCGTGCTGGTGCTGCGCGGCTCGCCGGACGGCCGCCCGGACGTCACCCACCGGGCGGAGGTCTCCCCGGGTGAACTGCCGGGAGCGGTGTACCCGGCCTCGGTGGTCCGCTCGCAGATCCACGAGGTGCAGTGGCTCGGCGGGCGCGGCGCCAAGGACGACCGGGGCTTCGGCTACGACCACACCTCGGCGGCCACCAACGCCACCAACCCGGGCGAGTTCCTGCTGCGCTCCAAGGCCGACGGCCACCTGTACTACGTGACCCCGCTGGTGCCCCGCGAGAGCTCCTCGCAGCTGGTGGTGGCCTTCGCGGTGCTGCAGGCCGACCGGGTCGGCGGGGGCCTGGGCGACCTGCACGTGTACGTGCGCGGGGACGACGAGCCGCCGGTGAACCTGGACGTGCTGGCCGGCCGGATGGTGACGTACATGGCGCAGCAGACGTCGATCACCATCAGCGCCGGGAAGGACGGGGCGCTGCAGGAGATCATCCCGTTCGGCCGGGACAAGTGGCGCGGCTTCGTGGACTTCAACGGGCAGACCCAGGACTACATCGACCTGTCGGGCGACGCCGGGGTGACGCCGAACCTGGTGTCGGTGAACGGCGGCATCACCCCGCCCGGCGGCCAGCCGTCCACGTCCCCGAGCCCGAGCCCCTCCGCTACGCCGGCTCCGTCCGCGTCCGCGTCCGCGTCCGCGACCGTACCCGTGGGTGAATGCGGCGGCGACCCGGCGAAGTTGACGACCGGACAGCTCGCCGCCTGCGTCGCGGAACTGTCCAAGGCGCTGCAGGGGCGCGTCCAGGACCAGGCGTCCCCCCGGCCCTGACTCCGCCCTGGTCCCGTTGTCGGTGGTCGGGTCTAGGCTGCGGCCGTATCGACGATCCGGTCGACGATCCGGGAGGTATGCGTCCGATGGCGACCTACGTACTGATCCACGCGGCGGCGGTCGACTCCTGGTACTGGGGGCCGCTGTCCGCCGAACTCCGCGCCCGGGGCCACCAGGTGGTGGCCCCGGACCTGCCGTGCGAGGACGAGTCGGCCGGGCTCCAGGAGTACGCGGACACCGTCGTCGAGGCGATCGGCGACCGCACCGGTCTGGTCGTCGTGGCCCACTCCTTCGGCGGGTTCACCGGCCCGCTGGTGTGCGAGCGGGTCCCGGCGGACCTGCTGGTGATGCTCCAGGCCCAGGTCCCGGCGCCGGGCGAGTCGCCGGGCGCGTGGTGGGCCGACACCGGCTACCCGGCCGCGCGGGCCGAGGCCGACCTGCGGCGGGGTGTCGCACCCGGCACCGAGGAGGACGCGGCCTCCCTCGTACTGCACGACACCCCGCCGGAGCTGGCCGCCGCGTTCCTGGCCGGCCACCAGCGGCGGCAGGCGCCCACCCCGTTCGGTCGGCCGTGGCCGGCGGCCTCCTGGCCGGATGTGCCGACCAGGTTCCTGCTCTCCGCCGGCGACCGATTCTTCCCCGCCGGGTTCATGCGGCGCCTGGTCGTCGAGCGCCTCGGTTTCGAGCCGGACGAGATGCCCGGCGACCACTGCCCGATGCTCGGCCACCCCGAGGAGGTGGCCGAGCGGTTGGAGGCCTACCGCACCGCGCTCTGAGCGCGGCGCGTCAGGAGACGGCGACCTCGCCGAGCTGCAGGTAGTGGTCACCGAACTGGTCGGTGCTCAGGCGGGTGCCGGTGATCTTCACGTAGCGGGCCGTGGCCGGTGCGAACGGGAAGGTCACGGTGCCGCCCGGGCGGGGCTGGCCGTGGCGGTCGGCGACGATGGTCCAGGTGGTGCCGTCGGCCGACACCTGGATGGTGAAGTCGACCGGGAAGCCCAGGCCGGTGTTGGCGCCGTCGGTGCGCGGGGTCAGCCGGACCTGTTCGATCCGGCTGGCCCCCTGGAGGTCCACGGTGAGCGACTCGTTGGCCGTCGCGGTCGGCGACTTGAGGCTGCTCCAGCCCATCGAGTAGCCCGCCGCGGAGTTCAGCACGCCGTCGGTGGCCGCGGCCCGGCCCCAGCCGGAGACCTCGACCGAACTCGACGTGGTCACCGGCCGGTTGGCGGCCAGATTGTCGCCGGCGGCTTCGATCTCGGCGAGCTGCATGTGGTAGTTGCCGCGGGGGTCGGTGCGCAGCCTGGTCCCGGTGACCTTGACGTAGCGCACGTCGGCGGGCGTGAACCCGAAGACCTGTGCGGAGGCGTCGGGACGCGGGTAGTCGTGCCGGTCGGCGACGGTGGTCCAGGTGTTCTTGTCGGCCGAGACCTCGATGGTGAAGTCCACCGGGAAGCCGAGACCGGTGTTGGCGCCGTCGGCGCGGCCGAACAGGTCCAGGCGGCTGATCCGGCGGGTGGCGCCGAGGTCGACGGTGACGCCCTCGATGTGGTCGGTGGACAGGTTGTCGATGCTGCTCCAGCCGAGGGTGCCGGTCGGCAGGCCCCGGCGGCCGTCGGTCAGGGCGGCGGCGCTCCAGCCGTCGGACTCGTAACTGCTGGTGGGGGAGACGCCGGCGGCCTCGGCGGGGTCGCTGCCGGGGTTGAGCCGGACGTTGTCGAAGCGGGCGGCGGCGCCACCGGTGGCGAGGCCGATGTTGCCGACCGGGTAGCCCGGGTCGTCGACGGTGATCAGCTTCTTGGCGCCCGCGTACACGTCGAGCCTGGAACCGCGGGTGACCACCCGCAAGGTGACCGTCTGGCCCGGGGTGAAGCCGGGAACGGTCGCGGTGTCGAGGGTGGTGTTGCCGCGATTGACGAAGACCTCGCCGTTGTTGCGCAGCGCCACCAGGTAGCCGGTCTGACGGTCGGTCGGGTGCTGGCTGTGGACGGTCAGGCCGGCCCAGTTGGCGTTGCCGCCGCTGGCGTTGACGTCGGTGATCCGGACGTCCACGGAGGCGGCGACGTCCGCGTAGGCGCGCCCGGCCACCGCGGTGACGTTGTTCCACTCGTCGCCCGCGCTGGTCTGTGCGTAGTCCTTGTCCCCGGTGACGGTCCAGGTGCCGTGGGTGTGGCGCCACTGAGTGTCGGCGCCGGAGGAGAAGTCGTCGGTGAACGGGTAGGAGGCGTCGGGCCCCGGGTCGGTGAGGGCGTCCAGGATCTGCTTGTGGCGGTGGTCGATCTCGGCGCCCGAGGTGGTGAACTCGGTGGTGCTGGTGATCAGCGACGAGGTCAGGGCGTGGGCCAGCACGGGCTTGGTGGCGGCGAGCCGGGTGAGCAGCTCGTAGTCCTGGACGCCGGCGAGCATCGCCTCGCTGCGCAGGCTGTCGTAGATGTCGAGGGCGCCGTTCTCGCTCTTGGGGCGCACCAGGAACGGGTCGCCGGTGGTGGCGTCCTTGAAGGTGTCGACGTGCGCGTACCCGCCGTTCTTCGGCTGCGTCCAGATGTTCCAGCCCCAGTGGAGGTACCCGTTGCCGCCTGCCGCCGACACCATCCACGGCGTCAGCCGGGAGTCGGAGAGGGGGTAGCTGATGTAGCGGTTGGGGTGGGCGTCGTTGGGGTCGTTGCTGTAGTAGAGCCAGAGATCCTTGCCGGCCAGCCGCTTCTCCTGGTAGTAGGCGGCGTTGTTGTCGTACGAGTCGTCGACATGGGCCGCGATGGTCGAGATGCGGGAGTCGATCGCCTCGTTCGGCTGGAGGTGCGCTTCGCCGGTCATGGCCTGCGGGAAGTACTGGTGGAAGCGGTCGTTGAGCCAGGTGACGGCGGAGACCTGGGCGGTGTTCTCGGACAGCGGCTCGTCGGTCGCGGAGAGGTAGAACACGTCGCTCCAGCGCCGGCCCGGTGCGCAGCCCGGTCCCGGGTCCAGGCACTTGGTGTCCAGGTGGGCCTTGAGCGCGGGCAGGGCGGCGGCGAGGTACTTCGTGGCTTCGTCCGAGCCGGGTGCTACGTGGCCGACCCGCACCCCGCCGCTGCCGTCCTCGACGAGCGCCTCCAGTTCCACGCCCTCCAGGAGGTGAGGGGTGTAGATGTACTGGAGGGCGCCGGCGTCCTGGAAGAGCTGGACGAATCGGTCGAAGGTCGTCCAGTCGAAGGTGTAGGTGCCGTTCACCAGCGTGGTGCCGCGGGCGGCCAGTGCCTGGAAGTCCGCGAAGACGACGTTGTTGCGGTGCTTGGCGTGGTTCCTGGCGATGTTCCCCATCAGGGTCCACCAGCCGTCGGAGTACGCGTCC
This sequence comes from Kitasatospora sp. NPDC057965, assembly GCF_042887135.1. Lineage (NCBI taxonomy): Bacteria > Bacillati > Actinomycetota > Actinomycetes > Kitasatosporales > Streptomycetaceae > Kitasatospora > Kitasatospora sp. NPDC057965. The sequence continues at coordinate 51,580 of NZ_JBHVPZ010000005.1, read as the reverse complement.
ACCCCGTACTGGTCCGGGATCGAACTGGCCGTCCAGGTGTAGTCCCAGCCGACCGAGGTGAACCAGTTGTTCAGCCGGAACGAGGAGCGGTTGGCCGGGGGTAGTTCGACCGCGTACACCGTCACCGAGACCGGGACGTCCACCGGACCCGAGGAACTGTTCACGGTGGCCTTGCCGGTGTATGTGCCGGGCGCCTGCCCGGGGGGCACGGCCACGCTGTAGTGGTAGGGCTGGGTGGTGTTCGCCGCGAGGTCGTAGGGCGCGTTGCCGTAGAGCGAGTCGTAGTAGTCGTTGCCGCCGTTCGGGGGCTCCTCGCGGTGAGGGCTGCCGATCTTCACGACGTTCGGGTGGTTGTACTCCCGGTTGACGCTGATCCTGGAGGACGGGATCACCGCCCCGCCCGGTCCGGCGAGATCGCTCGCCTGCACCGACAGGCCGGTCAGGGCTGCCGCCGAGCGGACGGCGATCTGGGCCGCCTGGACCTCGTTGCGTGCCGCGAACAGGGTCACCCCTCCGGTCGGCCGCTGAGGGGTCGGTGAGGAGCTGAAGACGTGGTCGGCGCCACTGGCGACCCAGACCGAGGGCGGGGCGGCGGCGCCGGCCTGCCCGGGCAGTACCGAAGCCAGGACCAGCCCCGCCAGTGTCGCTATTGACACCCTTGTGGATATTTTCCCCACGGTATCCCCTTCGTGAATTCTGACTGTTCTGTACACGTCTAATAACTGGCACTGCAAGTCATATCGCATGAAGAGCATCTGGGTTGAGGGTTCGATGGAATTGGCCGTATCCGCTCCCTCCGTCACCCCCCCCGTCGCCCCTCCTGCCGTCCTCGGCCGGTGCCCGGTGGCGGAAACGCCACCGGGCACCGGTATGTTGATCATCCGCCGGAGGTGGCCGGCCGTGCCTCGTCCCACCATTTCTCGAAGGAACCCGGATGACCCTCCCCGCCCCGTCCGACAGTCCCAAGCCCGCCGAGGAGGCTGCCGGCGCCAACCCCTGGGCGCCGCCGGGCCCGGACCCGAGCGACCGCGCCGGCGCCGCGCCGGGCGGGGTCCCGGGCCAGGGCGGCCAGGGCTGGTCCCCGGCGCCCCCGACCCCGGGTGCGCCGTACTGGGGCCCGTTCCCGTACCCGATGCCGGCGCCGCCGCCGCGCAACGGCGTGGGCATCGCGGCCATGGTCATCGGGGTCGTCGGCCTGGTGCTCAGCCTGGCGGTCCTCCTGTTCTGGCTGTCCTGGCTGCCGGCCCTGCTGGCCGTGATCCTCGGCGCCGTCGGCCTGGTGCAGGTGCGCAAGGGCATCGCGACCAACCGCGGGATGGCACTCGCGGGCGTGATCCTGGGCGTGCTGGGCCTGCTGGTCTCGACCGGCGCCGGAGTGTTCGTGGTGTCGGAGGTGCGCGCGGTCGAAAGGGAGCGCAAGGCGGAGGAGGAGGCCGACCAGGCCCGCTACGACGCCGCGATGAAGGAGGCCGAGGAACGGGCGGCCAAGGAGCGCGAACGGATCGAGGCCGAGCGCAAGCGGCTGGAGGCCGAGCGCGAGAAGGCGGCCGCGGACGAGAAGGCCCGGCGCCTGTCGTTCGGGCAGTCCTACACCTACCCGGACGGCCTGAAGGTCACCATGGGCAAGCCGGAGCGCTACGTCCCGGACGAGACGGTCTTCCGGGCCCCCAAGAACTCCAGGTTCGTCCAGGTGAGGATCACCATCGTCAACACCGGCTCGGCGAACCTCGCACTGGAGGGGGCGGGCCTGCCCTTCGTCCGGGACGCCAACGGCGGCCTCCTCCTCGTGCTGATCGACGGAAGCTCGCGGATGCAGGTCCCCACCGGGTCGCTCGCCGTCGGCCAGACGGTCACCAGCCTGACCGCCTACGCCGTGCCGAACACCGCGGGCGAGTCGTTCTCCGTCGAGTTCAACCACGGCTCCGTGCTGAAGCACGTCACCTGGTCCGGCCCGGTCGGCTGACCCGCCGACCGACCCGCCGGCTGACCCGGCCGGGGCCCGCACGGTCGATCCGTGTGCCCCGGGCGGGCGCATGCACCCGCCCGGGCGGCACCGCCGTGCGTAGCGTGGGTGGTGATGAGCGAGGTGATGTCGTGAACGCCGAAGCGGAGCCGGCCGGGCCACCGGGAGCGGGGGACCGGCTGGAGCCGGGCGGCCGGCTGGAGGGCGTCGCCCTGCAGCTGCACGCGCTGGCCAGGGCGAAGAACCGGTGGCAGGGCCTGCTGTCGGCGGTGCTGGCCATCAGCGGCGACCTGGAGCTGCCCGTGGTGCTCCACCGCATCGTCACGACGGCCATGGACCTCGCCGGCGCCCGCTATGGCGCCCTCGGCGTGCTCGGCCCCTCCGGCGACCGGCTGGAGCAGTTCATCACCGCGGGTCTGACACCCGAGGAGCGCGCGGCCCTCGCCGGGATCGACTTCCCGCACGGGCGCGGCGTGCTCGGCCACCTGATCCGTCACCCCGGACCCCTGCGGGTGGACGACATCCCCTCCCACCCGGCGTCGGTCGGCTTCCCGCCCGGCCATCCGCCGATGCGCACGCTGCTGGGCGTGGCGATCACCGTCCGCGGCGAGATCTACGGGGACCTCTACCTCTCCGAGCGCGTCGACGGCCGGCCGTTCGACGAGGACGACGAGGAGATCGTCCGCGCCCTCGCGGGCGCGGCCGGCATCGCCATCGAGAACGCCCGCCTGTTCGGCTACATGCGCGACAGCGCGGAGCAGTTCCAGCGGCTGCTGCTGCCCACGCTGCCGGACCTGGCCCCGTTCTCCGGCGCCGCCGTCTACCGCACCGCCGCCGAGCCGGCCGGCGTGGGCGGCGACTGGTACGACGCCGCCGTGCTGCCCGACCGGGCCTGCGTGGCCGTCATCGGCGACGTGGTCGGCCACGACCTGCACGCCGCCGCGGCCATGGCCCAGGCCCGCAACATGCTCCGCGCGCTGCTCTACGACCGCCGGACCCCGCCCAGCTCGGTGCTGACCCAGCTCGACCACACCGTGCACGCCATCACCGACCTGCCCGTCACCACCGCGTGCCTGGCCCGGATCGAACCCGTCGCCGACGGCTGGATCCTCCACTGGAGCACCGCCGGCCACCTGCCGCCCCTCGTGCTCACCCCCGACGGCCGCGCCTGGTACCTGGAGGGCGAACCCGGCATCCCGCTGGGCGTCGACGTCGCCGTCGACCGCCCCGACCACACCCACCCCCTGCCCGTCGGCGGCACCGTCGTGCTCTTCACCGACGGCCTCGTCGAGGACCCCGCCCGCTCCATCGACGAGGGCCTGGACGCCCTCGCCGCCCTCGCCGCCGCGCACGCCGCCGACCCGCTGGACGACCTCGTCCGCGCCCTCGCCAACCATCATCCCAGCGACGGCCACGACGACATGGCCATCCTCGCCATCCGCACCCCCGCCACCCGCTGACCGCCCCCGTCCGGGGGACGGGCAGAGCGGCCGACACGCCCGCGACCGGGCCCTCGGCAGGGCCCGGTCGCGGGACAGGTCGAACGGTGGCCCATCAGCGACGGACCGGGCCGGTCACCCGGAACAGGGCTTGCACTCCTTCACCTGGACGTTGTCGATGACCGGGCCGAACGCCCCGCCGACGGTGCTCGCGAAGCTCAGGGTGGTGGTGGTGTTCTGCGCGACGAAGCTGAACTGGCGTCCCACGTAGCCCATGGCGGTCCTGGTCTTGCCGGTGACGTCGAAGGAGAAGTCCTGGAAGTTCTGGCCGTCGATCAGCGCCCGGCCGGTCCGCACGGGGTTTCCCCCGGCCGGGTTGCCGGCCAGCGCGTAGGTGACGGAGTAGAGGGTGCCCGGGACGGTGGTGAAGCTCTGGGCGATGGTGCCGGTGGTGTTGCCGTTGAGGTCCACCGCCTGGTCGCCCTCGGCGACCTGCCAGAAGCCGGCGCCGGTCAGGTCGACGCTGCCGGCGATGACGGTCCACGGACCGATGGTCTGACCGGCGTTCAGCTCGACGAAGTTGTTCGCCGGGGCCTTGGGCGTCTCGAAGCTGCCGTCGTCGAAGCGGCTCAGGGCGCGGTGGCCGTCGGCACCCTGGGCCGGGACGGCCGCGGCGGTGGCTCCGGCGACGAGCAGGACGGCGACGGCGGCGATGCGGGCACGCGGGAACGGCATGGGTGGCCCTCCTGGGGCTGGTGGACGGGGTCAGCCGGATCGGCTGCGCACCGAGCGTCCGCCGTTCGGGTGATCGCTGCCAAGGCCGGAGGCCGGGCGCCCGGTGTCGCACGGCGCTCGCCGCCGGGCTCTCGCGCGCCGGTTTGGCCGGGCCCGAACCGTCGTACCAGGCGGTTGTCCCGCCCCGGACGGCGCCGCGCGGCCACTCGCCGTCCCCCGTACGGTCCCGTCCGGGGGAGCGGAGCCGGTCGCGCACACCCCCATCGCACCGCACGCGCCGCCGCTCCCGGCCGTGCCCCGGCGTGCAAGCACGCCGGGGCACGGCAACCGGTCAGCCGTCCTCGTTCTCGCCCTGGGAGTCGCCGCCGCCACCCCGGTGGCGCCCGACGAACGCGGCGAAGGCCTGCCAGTCCTCGGTCGGCGGGGCGTCGGTGCCGGCCACCAGGTTGCCGCTGGTCGAACCGAACACCACCGCACGGCCGGCGGCGTCCACGAAGGGCGCCGTCGACGAGCCGTTGCCGAGCGAGCCGTCCGGCGCGGTGGACACCCGCTCGGTGCGGCCGGTGCGCAGGTCCTGGCGGTAGACGTCCCAGCCCTGGTGCTGCGGGCCGGGCACCAGGTTGTCGGCGGCCGACTCGAAGTAGACCCAGCGGTTGTCCGCGGTGATCGAGCCGTGGTCGGAGGAACCGACCGAGCTGGTGCCCGGCAGGCCGCCGCTGACCTTCGTCACCGTGCCCGTCCTCAGGTCCCGGACGTGGAGCACCGTGTGGTAGCGGTGACCGCTGGTCGAGCCGCCGGGCTCGGGCAGGGTGTAGATCGCGCGCCGCCCGTCCGGACTGATCGTCGCGTCGAAGCTGGAGTTGCCCAGCGTGCCGTCGAGGCCCGCGCTCACCGGGGTCAGCTTCCCGGAGCGCACGTCGTACGTGTAGTAGACGGCGGACGTCGGGTGGGAGAGGACCGTCTCCGTCGGGCCCTGCGGGGTGCTGCGCCGCGCGGCCTCGGCGGCGCTCGGGGTGAGCTCCGTGTCCGCGGACGCGGCGGCCGACGCCGCGGCGAGGCCGGGGGCCTGCTCCTCCGGCAGCAGCTGGGACAGCGAGGAGAAGCCGATGGTGCGGCCGTCCGCGCTGATCGTCGGGTGCAGCGAGAGGCTCTCGCCCGGCTTGCCGTTGGCGTCGCGGGAGATCAGCCGGGTGGTGTGGGTCCGGCGGTCGGTCAGGTAGACGTTGTACTTCCAGGTGTAGGGCCTGTTCAGCGAGGGCTCGGTGTCCACCACCGTCGGGTCCAGGTCGGTCCGGGAGGACACGAAGGCCACGTACCGGCCGTCGGCGCTGATCGACGGCGCGTACGAGGCGTGGTACCGGTCGGTGTCGGTGTTGGCGAGGCTGCCGCTGATCAGTTCGGTGTGCCCCGTCCAGCGGTCGCGGATGTACACCTCGTCGCGCCCCGCCACCGGCGTACCGGGCACGACGCCCTCCGCGTCGCTGTTGAAGGCGACGTAGCGGCCGTTGGCGTTGATCGCGACGTAGTCGGTGAAACCGGCCAGCGGCTCGCCCGAGTCGGACAGGTTGACGCGCTCGGTGCGGCCGGTGCGCAGGTCCGCCACGAAGGCGTCGCGCCAGCTCTTCCCGGGCTGCTCCACCAGGTTGGTGGCCCAGGAGGTGAACAGGGCGTAGCGGCCGTCGGCGCTGATGCCCTGGCCGGAGGACTGGCCGTCCGGCACGGCGCCGTTGAACCCGATGCTGACCTGGACGGTGCCGCGTGGCACCGGGCCGGCCTGGGCCGGGGCGGCGATCGCGGTGGCGGCGGTCGCGGCGACCAGCGTGGCCGCGGCCAGCAGACCGCCGCCCGCCCGCCAACGGTTGCGGATCGTCCGGGTGGTACGTGTCATGAGGTCTTCCCCTCTGCTCGCCCGGCCGGGCTCCCTCCCGGTGGCGGGCTTTCCGGGCAAGCCAATCCCCGGTGCGCCCCGCGGTCAACGCCCGGGCGCGTTCGGCGGCGAATAATACGTCAACCTGCTTACCCCACACCGGAGTCGGGCCGTCGCCGGAAGCGTCCGACCCGGCCGTCGTCGCGCGAGACTCCGCTCCATCGGCTCGGCCATGTTCTCCTCCGGTCCTGTCGGCACCTCCGGTGATCATCGCGGGCGGCACCGACAGGGGCGGCCGGCAGGAGGCGCCGCCCCGGCCGGGGCCGGGTCGTTCGCAACCGGGGGACCTGACGCGGTGTCGTTCCTGTCGACGGTCCGATTCCGTGATGCGGGGGGCATGGTGGGGACGATCGCAGTGGTGGGCGCGGTGGCCGGGCTCGTCGGGGCGGCGCTGCTGCGCGGGCTGCCGCTGCGGGGCCGGGCCGGCGGTGTGGCTGCGGCGGGTGGTGCACAGCTGTCCGGCGGGCGACCCGACGCCGCTGCACCGGGCCGCCCGGACGGCGTTCGGCCGGAACCTCTCGTGGGCCGACGTCGCGGCGGCCCCGGCTGTAGGGCGGGCCCGGGAGGAGGTGCGCGTCGATCTGGTGCGACGCGGTCTGCGCTGCGGTCGGCCCCGGCTGACGGCGGCGGCCCTGCTGACCGTCGCCGCGCCTGCGCCGCCTCCTGCCGACCTTCGCCGCCCGGGCCGCACTCATCGGTGGCCGCGCGGCCCGGGAGACCGTCGCCCGCACGGATTCCGGCGGGTACGAGGGATCCGACGCCGCCCCCGCCGGGGACTACTGACGCCCCCTCGGGCCCACCCCGGAACCGACCGGGCGGGTGACTCCGCTCGACGAGCGTCTGTGGCATCGCGTCGGCCAGGGGTCCGCCTGCGGTCCGGCCCCGATCGCTCGGGGCCGGACCGCTCCGCTCGCCCGAGCGGGGGCGCTCAGGCGGTGCTCAGGCGGTGCTCAGGCGAGCTTCTGGCAGAGCAGCGCGTACGGCCGCGCCGCCCACAGCTGCCACCAGGGCTGGCTGTAGGCCACGCCCGCGATGAACTCGTCGTTGGAGCACTGGCCCTTGGCGAAGCCGTACGCGAAGTCACCGCCGCCCGGCACCGCGGGGCGGTTGTCGCCCTTGTCGAACCAGACCGTGCGGCTCGAAGTGCCCAGCGGAGTGGCCGACCTGGCGCACAAAACGCTCATCGTCCGGCCGTTGCGGCCGTATCCGGACACGAAGGATCCGGCAGGGCACTGGGCCTTCGTGTAGCCCGGCGCCCAGTCGCCGGTCACGTAGGTGCCGCCGTGGTCGACGACGAACGCGTGGCCGGCGTCCCAGAGGTCCGCCTTCGTGGCGTCGGTGCACAGGCCGTCGTCGCCGCCGTGGCTGAGCCCGATCAGCCGGCCGCCGTCCGGGCAGGAGGCCTTGAGGGCGTACGGGTCCCAGTCCGGCCGGGTCCTCAGGTGGGCGGAGTGCTGGTCGTCGCCCAGACCGGAGCTGAGCGCGGTCCAGTCCACCAGGCGCGGGGGGTTCGGGCCGGTGCTCGCCGAGGTGAGCAGCCATTCGCGGTGGAAGGCGAGGAAGGGCAGATCGGCCGAGAGGATCGGCGTGCCGAGCACGGCGAGCTGCGCCGTCAGTGCTCCGTTGATGTTGATTCCGCCGTAGAGCGCGGCCGTGCCGTTGACCTCCGGCGTGCCGCTGGCGCCGCCGAGGACGACCGAGCCGCTGACAGCGGCCCGCAGGTACGGCTCGATCGAGGCCTTCACGCCGATCGTGTCGTACAGGGCGATGGAGCCCTCGGCGAGCAGGCCGGCCTTTGCCGAGGCGGAGCCCTTGAGGTCGAGGCGCAGCGGGGTGACGGTGGAGGTCCCGGGGTCGGTGGTGGTGGTCCAGCCCGGGCCCTTGACGTAGTCGGAGTGGACGCCCCACTGGCCGTCGTAGGTCTGCTCGGCGTCGAGGGTGACGGTGCCGTCGGCGGCGATGTCGGCGGAGAGGGTGAACTTCAGGTTGATGACGACGGGCAGCGGGCCCACCATCACCACGGGACTGGCGCTGTACGTGGCCAGCGGTATCCGGATGCCCGCGGCGCTCGCCGTGAGGTCCGCGCTGACGTGCCAGTCGGCGTGGGCGCCCAGGCTGAAGCCGATCCGCGCCTGCTGGGGGTCGATCAGGCCGAGGCCGCCCCGGTAGGAGAAGTCGACGGCCGGGGTGAGCGAGACCGAGCCGGAGAGCCTCGCCGAGGAGCCGTTCGGCAGCGGGACGGTGGTGTCGGCGCTGAGGCCCAGGCTGCCGGAGACGGAGCCCCGGCCGGCGGTGGCGCCGAGGTCGGTGGTGACCTGGACGCCGCCGATCTGCGGCTGGACCTGGAAGGCGCTGGGGCTGACGGCGCTGTGCAGGCTGGTGCTGGTCGCACCGAGCAGCTCGGGGAGCGTGGCCGGGCGGGTGGTGACGGCCACCTTGCCGTCGGTGGTCGGCTGCACGCCGGTGACGGCGACCAGCGCGCCCTGCGGGGCCGCCGGGGTGGGCGGGCTGTCGATCAGCTGCCCGGGTCGGACGGCGGCCGCGGCGGTCTCGGCGGCGCCCGGGGCCGCGGCCGGGCCGGACGGCGACTGCGCGTCGGCCGCGACCGGCGCGAGCTCGGCGGTGCCGGTGCCGGCGTCGTACGCGGAGAGCGTGAGGCCGGGGGCGGTGGTGGCGGTGGCCGGCGCGCTGCCCTGCGCCGGGGTCGCCACCGTGGCCGCGGCCGTTCCGGTGGTGGTGTCGGAGGCCGTGTCGGAGCTCGGGGGTGCCAGGGTCGCCGGCACACCGGGCGACTCGGGCGAAGTGGGCGAAGTGGCGTCCACGGCGTTCACGGCGTTCACGGCGGCCACCGTGGTCGCGGTGGTCGTGGTGACAGCGGCGGCCGATGCCACCGCCGCCCCGTTCAGGACGGTGCCGCAGAGGAGGAGCACGGTGGTTGTCGCGGCTGCTGACAGGGTCAGCTTGCGCACGGTCACGTGGAGGGTCCCTTCCGGTCAACGGTGCTGGAGCAGTGGTGACTTGCGGTGAGGCACGACGGCCGGAGCAGCCGCACGCCGCTCCTGACCGACGGGTAACTTAGCAGCCGCCCACGGCTCCGCTGACCGGTTCGCACGGTTCTCGGATTGCGCTTACCGAGATTTCACGATTCGGGAACAGGCCTTTCCCCCGCGGTTAATGCGGCGCCCCGGGCGATTCGGTCCCGGAGGCTCCGACAGGGCGAAATCGGACGATCCGACCAGTGATCACATTCGCGCACGGAACGGTGAATTGCTGCCGAGGGCCGATCTCCGTGCGCATCGCCGGGCGTATCGGACTACCTATTCTTTCCGCCCGCCGTGCGGCAATGAATGGGGAAGGCCCCGGATTGATCCGACCGGCCGCGCAGGCTTGGCTCGCCGGGCGGCTCCCCTGTTCATGGGTGCCGGTCGGACGTACCGTCAGCACTCCCTGCCCCCGCTCCCGATGGAGACCTCGTGAACCCCAGCAGTCCGGCCCGCGTGCCGCGGATCCGACGCCGATGCCTCGCGGCCGCCGTCGCGGCAGTGGCCCTCCTCGCCGGGACGGCGGCCACCGCCCCGGCGACCGCGCGGCCGGCCGCGGCCCCGTACGCGGCCCCGCCCGCCCCCGCGGCCACCGCGCCGGTCCTGGACGGCGCCGCGCTCGCCGCTTCCTGGACCGGCCCGTTGAGCACACGGGGCCGCTACATCGTCGACGCGAGCGGTGACCGGTTCAAGCTGAAGGCGGGCAACTGGGCCGGTGCCCAGGGCACTTGGGAGGGCAGCGGCTCGACCACCGACCCGGCCAACAACCAGGCCCGTCAGGTGTCGTACAACATCCCGCTCGGTCTGGACCGGGCGCCGATCGGCCGGATCCTGGCGGACCTCCACGGGCTGGGCCTGAACAGCGTCCGGCTCCCGTTCGCCAACGCGATGATCCACGACACCACCCCGGTCCCGGACGCCGCCGTCACCGCCAACCCGCAGCTCAGGGGCAGGACCCCGCTCCAGGTGTACGACGCCGTCGTCGCCGCGCTGACCGCCGACGGCTTCGCGGTGATCCTCAACAACCACACCACCGGCTACCGGTTCTGCTGCGGCCTGGACGGCAACGAGCGGTGGAACAGCGGCCAGACGACCCAGCAGTGGGAGGACGACTGGCTGTTCATGGTGAACCGCTACCAGGCCGACAAGCGCGTCGTCGGCGCCGACCTGCGCAACGAGGTCCGCCGGGACGTCTGGGACGACCCCAACTGGGGGATGGGCGACGGCCACGACGCGTACGCCGCCTTCGAGGAGGCCGGCAACCGGATCCTGCGGGCCGACCCGGACATGCTGGTGATCATGGAGGGGATCAACTGGTACGGCATCCCCGCCGCCGGGTTCTCCCACGGCCGCCCGGTGCTCGCCCCGGTCGCCACCCTGTCGAACACGCTCGTCCGGTCCGACAAGCTGGTCTACGCCGCGCACTTCTACGCCTACACCGGCCCGGCCAACACCGGCGCGGCCGGCGGCGCGGGTGCCACGAACGACCCGCGCTACCAGGACTTCACGCCCGAGCAGCTGGCGCGCGTGGTCGACGAGCAGGCGCTCTTCGTCACCCGCTCCGGGCAGCACTTCACCGCGCCCGTGTGGATCAGCGAGTTCGGCGCCGCCGGACGCGGTTCCACGAACACCGCGGAACAGGGCTGGTTCGACCGCTTCACCGACATCCTCGCCGCCAACGACACCGACTTCGCCGTCTGGCCGCTGGTCGGCTGGCAGAGCGGCGGCGTCCCGAACGACACCTGGGCCCTGCTCTCCTACGACGCCGACGGCCGGCGGATCGGTCTCGGCGACCCGGGCGACTGGCGGGCCGCCGACTGGAACAAGCTGCTCGACGCGCCCTCGTACCGCGGCCGGGTCGCGCCGGTGGACCACTGGAACATGCTCGACCTCGACCACGGCGACCAGAACGTCTCCGGTCGCATGCTGGCGCTGCCGGACTGGAGCAGCGGCAACCGCAAGGGCAACTGCCCCGACGGCCAGCGCCTGGTCGGCCTCGGCCGGGGCGACAGCCGCGGCCTGTGCACCGACGCCGGCTCGCCCGCCACCGGCGGCGGCACCTGGGTCACCGTCGCCGACCAGCGCTACGTCACCGAGGGTGACTGGGCTCCGGGCTACGACAAGCTCCAGTGCCCCGCCGGCACCTTCGCCGTCGGCTACAGCGTCAACCGGAACGCCATGTCCGCCCTGCTCTGCGCCCCGTCCGCCACCCCGCTGCCCCGCACCGGCCGGACCGTCTGGTTCGACCACGGCGACAACCGCCCGGCCACCGGCGGCTCCACCGGCAGTGACTGGGCCCCGGGGCACTACAAGGGCCAGTGCGCCGACACCGAGTACGTCGCGGGCGTCGCCTACACCTGGAAGTGGCTCCACTACGGCGTCCCGGACGCCCTGCTCTGCCGCCCGCCGGCCTGACCCCGCCGGCGCCCCGCCGCAGTGGGCGCTGCCCATACGTGGCAGAACCGGACCGCCCGGCCGCCGGCTCCACTGAGCCTGCGACCGGGCGGTCCGGGGGTGTCCGCGGGGTCAGACGGTGACCGCCTCGCCCCGCTCCACCTGAAGGTCGGAGGCCGGCTCGGTGGCCGACCCGGTGGCCGGGGTCTTCTCCCGGGGGGTGGGGAGCACGGCCATGATCACGGCGGAGATGACGATGGTCGCCGCCCAGGCGAGCCCGTACCGGCCGATGGGCGTACCGGACAGCGGGCCGGCGAACCAGTCGCACTTGGTGAACGCGAGCCCGGTCAGCAGGGCGAGCACCCAGGACACCATGGCCTGCCAGCAGAAGCCGCCCGTGTACCAGTAGCGGCTGTTCCGGCTGGTGTCCATCAGCGCCTCGGCGTCGTAGCGCACCGCGCGCCTGCGGCGCCGGAACATGTCCACCGCGTAGACGCCGATCCAGGCCGAGAAGGAGACGGCGAGCAGGATCAGGAAGGTGATGAAGGAGCCCAGGAAGCTCTTGGCGACCAGCATCAGCAGCAGGCCGGCGACCAGCGAGATCACGGCGTTGATGCTGACGGCCATGGCACGCGGCAGCTTCACGCCCATGGTCTGCGCGGTGAAGCCGGCCGAGTACATGGAGAGGCTGTTGATCAGCAGCATGCCCACGATCGCGGTCAGCAGGTACGGCACGGCCAGCCAGGTCGGCAGCAGGTCGCCGAGGAAGGAGACCGGGTCCGCGGCGTCGGCCAGTCCGGGGGAGGCCACCGCCATCACGGCGCCCATCAGCACCATCGGCACCATCACCAGGCCGGCACCGGAGACCGTCACGCCGACGATCTTCCGGCCGGAGGCGGAGTGCGGCAGGTAGCGGGCGAAGTCCGGGCCGGTGGGGACCCAGCTGATGCCGCCGGCGGCGATGGTCCCGATGCCGGCGATCATCATCGCGGTGGTCCCCGCGGGCTTGGCGAAGACCTCGCTCCAGGGCATGGTCGCGATCAGGTAGCCCAGCACCAGGACGCTGAAGACGCCGAAGAGGTACGTCGACCAGGTGTTGCAGATGTTCAGCGCCTTGCGGCCCAGCCCGGAGACCAGGAAGGTGGCGGCGACGAAGCCGACGAGCGTGACCACGATCAGCGCGGTGTTGCTCCTCACACCGAACAGCAGGTCGAGGACGGTCAGCACGGCGTAGGCGCCGGTGACGGCGTTGATCGTCTCCCAGCCGAACCGGGCGATCCACAGGATCGCACCGGGGAAGAGGTTGCCGCGCACCCCGAAGGTGGCCCGGGAGAGCGTGGCACCGGGGGCCCCGCCCCACTTCCCGGAGACCGACACCACGCCGACCAGGCCGAAGGAGACGAGTGCGGCGCACGCGGCGACGACCAGGACCTGCCAGAAGTTCAACCGGTTGAACACCACCAGGGCCGCACCCATGGTGAGAAGCAGGACGCTGATGTTGGCCGCGACCCAGGTCGGGAAGAGCTCGCGGACCCTGCCCCGGCGCTCGTGGTCCGGGACGGGCTCGATACCGCGGGTCTCGACGGCGCCGCCGGTGTCGGCGGTGGACGGATTGTCCATGAGGATGGCTCCGTGCATGTGAAGCGGGAGATGAATGGCAAAATGGATCATTTATGGATCTCTCCGCGCATAGCGCGGGAGTCTATTCATCCTACTTTGTCCGTTTCGGTTCCATCCTCGGCCCAGTTGTGGACGCACCGTCCCTACGGCTGGATCACGAAGTGCGCCACCGTGCCGGCGGTCGGGCACAGGAACAGTTGCACCATGAAACCGGCGGGGATCGGCACCTCGCCCTCGCGCCCGGACCACACCTTCGATGGTGCGCTGTTCCATCGAAGGTGTGAACTTCCCCCCGGGTCATGGCCTCGCCGTTCGCTTTCGACCTAACGTGCGTCGGGAGCCGCGGCGGGCCGGCGGGCTGCGCCGTCGGGCGGGAGCGAAGGAGAAGGCATGCCGGCCAAGGTGAAGAAGCAGAAGTTCACCATGCTCTTCGACTGGTTCGACCAGGGTGGTGACGGCCTGCTCACGCAGGACGACTTCCAGGCGATGGGGGATCTCTTCGGCGGGCTGGCCGCGGACGACGACCGGGAGAACGCCTCGGCGATGCGGGAGGCGTTCGAGGAGTGGTGGCGGGTGCTGCTCGCGCACGGGGACGCCGACGGGGACGGGAGGATCACCCGCAAGGAGTTCCTCGACGTCATGGAGGTCAACGTCACGGCTCCGGAGCACTTCGGGACGGCGGTGCTGGCGATCGCCGACGCTCTGATGCGCGCGCTGGACACCAACGGTGACGGGGAGCTGAGCGAGGACGAGTACGTGCGCATGTACAGCGCCCTGGGAATCCCGCCCGAGCACTCGGGGGAGGCGTTCCGGCGGCTCGACCGGGACGGCAACGGGGCGATCAGCCACGAGGAGTTCAGGACGGCCATCACCGAGTTCTACCTGAGCACCGACGAGAACGCACCGGGGAACTGGCTGATCGGCCCCATCGAGTAGCGGCTGAGTGGCGGCGTTCCGGGGCCGGCCCGTGGTCGGCCCCGGGGCGGGGTTCAGCAGGCCCGTTCCCGGGCCAGCTCGGCGTGCAGTTCGGCCCGCAGCTCGGGGTCCGGGCCGGGGTCGGCGGCAAGTGCGCGGGTGAAGTCCTCGACGGCGGCGGACCGGTTGCCGAGCCGGCGGTGGGCCAGTCCCCGGTTGTAGAGGGCGAGGGGGTCGGGGTCCAGGGCGATGGCGCGGTCCAGGTCGCCGACGGCGCCGGGGACGTCACCCCGTTCGAAGCGGACCGCCGCGCGGTTGGCCCACGCGGTCGGCAGGTCGGGGGCGCGCTCGACGGCCCGGGTGAGCAGGGCCTCGGCCTCGGGGTGGCGGCCGCGTTCGGACTCGACCAGGCCGAGCACGCACAGCAGGTGGGGCTGGCCGGGGGACAGGCTCAGGCCCGTGTTCGCGTCGCGTTCGGCGAGGTCGGGTTCGCCGCTGTCCAGGTACAGGCCGGCCCGGTTGACCAGCGCGTCGAGGTGGTCGGGGGCGATCCGCAGGGTCCGGTCGAGGTCGGCCAGGGCCGCCCGCGGCCGGCCCAGGTCGGTGTGGGTCTCGGCGCGGTTGTAGTAGGCCTCGGGAAGGTGCGGACCGAGGCGGATCGCGGTGCCGTAGTCGGCGATCGCATCGTCCGCCCGTCCGGTGGCCCGGTGGAGGGCGGCCCGGTCGACGTAGTACTCGGCGTTCTGCGGGTCCTGCGCGATCACCGTGTCGAGATCGGCGAGCGCGCGGTCGGGATCGCCCAGCGCGAGGTGCAGCTGGGCCCGGTTGTGCACCAGCCGGGCGCGGTCCTGGGGACGTTCGCCGGGCGCCAGGGTCTCGGCGAGCCTGGCGATGCCCTCCTCGACCGTCCGCAGCGCCGCCGCGTGGTCGCCGGCCCGGCTGTCCAGCAGGGCCAGGCCCTGGCGGTGGAAGACCGTGGTCACGGTGCGCTCGCGCGGGTCGTCGATCTGTCCGGCGAGCGTGAGGGCGCGCTCCAGCCAGGTGCGGGCGGCGGCCAGGTCCCGGGCGGCCGCCGGAAGGTGGCGGGCGTGCAGCATGGCGGTGGAGTAGGCGGCGGACTGGTGGATCCTCGGCTCGTCGGTGACCTGCCGGGCGTGGTCGTAGAGCGCGAGCGCCTCCGCCGGGCGGTCCAGGGCGGTCAGCGCGGTGGCCAGCATGGTGGTGAAGGCCCACCAGTTCCGGGTGTCCGCCGACGGGGTGACCAGCGGCAGGCCGCGCTCGGCGAGCCGGACGGCGTGCTCGTAGAAGCCGCTGTTCAGGGCCGCGCCGAGGGCGGTGCGCAGCGCGTCGACACCGTCGGTGGCCGGGCGGGTGCCCCGTTCGCGGTGGTAGGGGATCGCGCCCAGTTGCCAGGACCACTCGCCGGTGGCGGCGAGTTCGTCGGCGCGCTCGTCGTGCCAGACGGGGCCGTGGGCCGGGGCGGCGTCCTCGGTGGCCGGCCCGGACGGGGCGACGGCCAGGGGCCGGGCGAACTCGGCGACGGTCTCCGCGAGCGCGTCGGGCAGCGAGGCGCCACCGACGTACAGCCTCAGCCGGGACGGGTCGACGCGCCGCAGCAGGACGTCGACGAGCTCGACGGTGGTGGCGTCCGCCTGGTCCAGCCGGTCCAGTACGACGGCGGCAGGCGCCCTGCGCTCCGCCGCCCAGGCCGCGACGAACTCGCCTATCCCGTAGGCGAGATGGCGGGTGCGCCGGGCCGGGTGGAACCTGATCTGGACGTCCGCGACGTCCAGGGCCGCGACGGCCTCGGCGGCCCACGGCATCGCTGGTTTCAAGTCCCTTACCGCACAGAGGAGTTCGACCTGGTGGCGGGCCACCAGCGGGGAGTGCTCCAGGTCGAGGACGAGGCGGCGGACGAACTCACCGACTCCGCCGTAGGGGCCGCGTTGCCAGACCCGGCAGTCGAAGGCGCCCAGGAGCCCTTCGACTCCCGCGGTCGCCGCGCGCCGGTCCCGGGGCCGGGGCGCCTCCAGCCAGACGTGCCGCATGCTCGACTCAATCCTCCTCGCGCCGGCGGGCCAGCGGCGCCCGCCGCGGGCTGCCGGTGGCCGTCGGCGGCTCTCGCTTCCGGGCGGCGGCGGCCGCCTGGTGGCGCGCCGGGGCTCCTGGAACGCCCGGCACGCCACCGGTGTCAGTGGTGGTACGCCGGAGTTACCAGCACCACTCGAACCAGAGCCGGCGGGTGTTGCCGGTCAGCGCGACGGTGCCGGACTTACGGATCGTCATCTTCCGCATGTCTGTCTCCTTCGGTGTGGGGGTGGTCGGCCGGGACTCGGGGCGACCTCCGTTCATGGTGTGATAAGTCATATGGCCTGTCAAGGAATTGGAGACTCCGCTTCCGGCGGATGCCGGGTCAGTCCGGCAGGCCCTTGAAGCCGCCGAGCAGCGCCGTCAAGGCCTGCTGCGCGGCCGGGTACGCCTCCTCGGCGGCGGGGGTTTCGGACGTGCTCGTCGAGACGTGGTTCTTGCCGACCTTGACCAGTTCGACCAGGACGCGGCCGTTGGTGCCGTAGAACACCGCCTCGCCGTAGTCGACGGGCGTCGGGCCGGGCTTGGAGGCGGCCAGCAGGTCGCCGTCGGGCGCGAGCTTCCCGTCCGGTCCGATGGTCCAGCCCGGGGTCTTCGGCGGGGTGGTGGTGGCCGGGGTGGCGGGGGCCGACCTGCTGAGCACGGCCACGCCGGGGCCGTCCGGTCCCGAGGTGATCCCCGCGGTGGTCAGCACCGGCGCCGTGGAAAGTGCCGGCGCGGTCGCCGTCGCGGGGTGGTCGGTGCTCGTGACCTTGCGCGGCTCGCACGCCCGGCCGGCCGTCACCAGGTCGGTGAGCACTTTGGTCTTGTCCGCGTCGCGCGCGAGCACGTACACGCTCACCCACAGACCGTCGGCCTCGGCGGGGACCCGCAACTCGTAGAGCGCCGGAACGGGCACGACCGGAACCCCCGCGCGGTCCTTGTCGGCGATCTGCACGCCGACCTGCGGCTGCTCCAGCCGGCAGGGCGAGAGGGTCAGCGGCTTTCCCGGCTCGGGACGGAACACCTGGCCGCCGCGCAGCCCCGCGGTTCCGGAGATGTACACCGACTCGACGATGTTCCGGAGGTGACCGGACGCGAACTCGCCGGCCTCGATGTCCTCCGCCGCGCTCCCTGTCGTGCTCCCCGCCGCGCCCGAGGCCGTGTCCGCGGCCGGGGTGACGTCCCCGGAGCAGCCGCTCGCTGCGAGGCAGGCGATCGTCAACACCACTGCCGCCCAAAGGCGTTCGGTCGTTCCCATACCGCAGACGCTACCCGTGCCGCTCGCCCGCTGTACGGTCAACGGCCAACCGGGCCGACGGTGACGGGCACGGAACCGACCGGCCGCCGGCCCGGGGCGGCTCCGCCGGTTGACGGGCAGGCGTCGACTTGCCTGTGGTGGGCCCCGCCGTCGGGCCGTACGAGGAGGCGCTGGTCGGCGACGGGATCCCCGCGGCTCCTTCGCCGTGGACGACGTGCGCGCCGAGTCCGAGCGGCTGCGCGGTCCGGGCGTGCGCTTCACCCAGGAGCCGGTGACGATAGGGCCGGTCACCACGGCGGTCCTCGACGACACCTGCGGCAACCGGGAGTGAGTCGACGGCGTCACGGGCGTGTGAGCAGCGGGAAACCCTCCGCCGCGGGATCGGGACCGGGACCAGCGCCGAGGCCGGGGCCGGCCCTGCCGCGGCGGACACGCCGTCCGGCCGTTCCCGGGGCGGGAGGCGGCGGATTGTTACGATCGACGCCCCGCCGTCGCCGGACCGGTGCAGAGGCACACCCCGAACGGCCGCTCCGTGGCCCGCGGCGCCATGGATGCCGTCGAGGCCGTTGAGAGGGAGTCCGTCATGACCTACACCGTGGATTTCGACACCGTGTCGACCGTGGGCCTGGAGTCGTCACCCGTCGCGGAAGCGCTCGCCGGGCTCCGCGCCAACGAGGCCCGCTACTTCAAGAACAAGTACGACCACGTCTTCACGGTGGAACGCGCGGAGGACGCCGCGGAGGTCGTCGACTGGGTGCACCGCGTCCTCCGCGAGGAACGCGAGATCGTCATCGCGTCCAGGCCGCTGGAAGCCACCGCGTTCCAGGTCGAGAACATCCGGATGGCCTACGTCTTCTACGAGAGCGGCCTGTCGGTCAACGTGATGTACACCGTGGACGATTCCGGCAAGCGGGCGGTCGGGTTCAAGCTCTCCGACGGGATGGAGGTCCCCGAGGAACTCGCCTCACGGTTCAAGTTCGCACGGCAGAAGTCGAAGCTCGCCGGCACCATCCGCGGATCGTTCTTCGTCATCAAGAACGAGTACTGAGTTCCGGCGCGGCGGAGACTCCCGGGCCGCGGGGCCTCAGAGCGTGGAGGCGTGCAGCAGGGCTCCGGCCGCGTAGGTGATCGCCATGGCCAGGGCGCCGCCGGCGACGTTGCGCAGGACGGCGGGGCGGACGGGTGCCCTGCCAAGGCGCGCGGAACCCCAGCCGCACACGGCGAGCGCCACGAGCACGGAGGCCACGGTCACCGCGATCCGCGCGTCGGCCGGTGGCAGCACGATGGCCAGCAGCGGCAGCAGGGCGCCGACCGTGAACGCCGCGAAGCTGGCCCCGGCGGCGTGCCACGGGTTGGTCAGCTCCTCGGGATCGATGCCCAGCTCGACCTCGGCGTGCGCGGCCAACGGGTCGTGTGCCGTCAGTTCCACCGCGACCTGCCGGGCCAGCTGGGGCGTCAGGCCCTTGGCGACGTACAGGCCGGTCAGCTCGTCGAGCTCCTCCTGGGGCGCGGTGGCGAGCTCGCGTCGCTCCTGCGCCAGTGCCGCCCGCTCGGAGTCCCGCTGGGTGCTGACCGAGACGTACTCCCCGGCGGCCATCGACAGCGATCCGGCCAGCAGCCCGGCCAGACCGGCGGTCAGGAGTTCGCTCGACGTGGCCTGCGCACCTGCCACGCCCACCACGAGCCCGGCCGTCGACACCACTCCGTCATTGGCCCCCAGCACCGCGGCGCGAAGCCAGTTCAGCCGGCCGCCCAGGCCGCCCGCCTCGTGCGGCTCGCCGCGGTGCCTTCCGGCCGCCGCGAAGGGTTTCCCCGGGTCGTCGTCCGCGTTGCCCATCTGCGGAGTATGGCAGCCGGCGGCGGTGGACGGCGGAAGACCCACCGCGACGCCGGCGGACCGGGTGTCACGCGGCCGCGACGTACCGCTCGACCAGATCGCGCTCGGCGTCCCGCAGGTAGGAGGTCATCTCGTTGGCCGCCTTCGTGAAGGCCCCCGCCTCGATCAGCTCCAGGATCCTCCGGTTGCGCGCGCCGTAGACGACGTGGAACTCGCGGAGGTCCGACATCGCGTAGAACACGAGACGCAGTTCGGCCAGTACCCGGCTCATCAGCTCGTCCAGGCGGCGGCTGCCGGCCAGCGCCGTGAGCGCCAGGTGGAACCGCAGGTTGGCGGTGCCCAGGACCCTCCAGTCGGCCTCCGGCCCGGCCGCCTCGGACTCTTCGACGGCCGCCCGGGCCTGACCGAGGTCGACGGCCCGGCCCTTCAGGTCCCTGATGGAGGCCGGCTGCACCACCCGGCGCAGCCGGTACAGGTCGGTCACGTCGGCCACGGTCAGCCGGCGGACGAACACGCCCCGGCCGTGCCGGTGTTCGACGATCCCCTCGTGCGCCAGCAGGCGGAACGCCTCGCGCAGGGTGTTGCGGGAGACCTTCAGTCCCTGGCTGATCGTGTCCTCGGGCAGCCGGTGGTCGGGCAGGTGCTTCCCCTCGGAGATCCGCCTGCGCAGGATCGACGCGATGTGTTCGGCCTTGCTGCTCCAGCCCGCCTGGGCGAGTTCCTCGGCCCAGTCCTCGACCGCACTGCCCGCTTCGCGTTCCATGGCGTTGTCCACGGCGCCCCTCCCGGCTCTTCACCTGTGTCGCACCTTCGTACCACCTCGGGCGACGTCCCGTCAGGTCCCAGGGGGTGCAATGCAATTGTTCAACAATCCTCCTGGTGGATCGTCCTCCTTCCGACAAAGTGGATCGGGTGCCGACGATGCCTTGCGGGCCGATTCGGGAGGCTGTCACTGTCGATGACGAAAGAGCGTTCACCACAACGCAGTTGGGGGAAGATCATGCCACGATCGCGACAGGGCCGCCCGGCTCGGAGACGTACCCGCCGACCTCAGCGCACCGCCCGGTACGACCGCTCGCCGGTCGTGGCCGCGCTGTCCGCGGCGGTGATCGACGCGGGGCTGGACCTCCATCCCTTCCTACGACTGGCCGTCGCCGCGACCGCCGTGGTGCTCACCCTCGGAGGCCGGCTGCTCGTGACCGGACCCCTCTCGCTGTTCGCCGGACGCTACCGCGCTGCCGGTGCCCGCGGCCTGAGCCTGTCGGTCAGCCGCGGACCGGGGCCCGCCCGCCACCTGGCGGTGGGGGTGCGGCTCGGCGACCGCGGGGTCGGCATGGCCGCGGTCCTCGGACCCCTGTCGCCGATGACCACACTCTCCGGCCTGCTGGACCCCTCTGCGCGCTGACCCGCCGGTCGCCGCCCCCGCGCTTCCCCCGCGTCGCCCCCCCGTGCTTCCCCCGCGCAACCGACCCCGCGCGACACGCCCCGCCGAACCGCCCCGGCATCCCCCTGTCGAGAAACCCCGCCCCGCCGACGAAGGAGATCCCTCCCATGACCGAGAACCACGCCACCCTCGCACCCGCCCGCGCCCGTGGACTGTTCCGGGCCGGCACCGCGGTGCCCACGGCCGGCTGGTGCCTGGGCCGCACCCAGGCGAACCTGATCAGCGTGCCCGTGGACTGGGCCGCCGACGTGGCCCGCTTCGCCGAACTCAACCCCGCCCCCTGCCCCGTCCTCGAACAGACCGTTCCCGGCGCCCGCACCAGCGCCCTGGCCCCCGGCGCGGACCTGGCCACCGACCTGCCCCGCTACCGGGTGTGGCACGACGGCCGGTACCAGGAGCACACCGAGGTCTCCGCGCACTGGCGCGACGACCTCGTCACCTTCCTCATCGGCTGCTCCTTCACCTTCGAGTCCGCGCTGCTGGACGCCGGCATACCGCTGCGCCACGTCACCGAGGGCCGCAACGTCGCGATGTACCGCACCACCCGGCCGTGCGCGCCCGCCGGACGGCTGCACGGCCCGATGGTGGTCTCCATGCGTCCCGTCCCCCGCGACCTGGTCGCCGACGCGCGGGCGATCACCGCCCGGATGCCGGCCGTGCACGGGGCACCGGTGGCCGTCGGCGAGCCGGGGGACCGCTCCAACGCCGAGCTCGGCATCGCCGACCTGGGGCGCCCCGACTTCGGCGACCCGACCGTGATCGGGCCCGACGACGTGCCGGTGTTCTGGGCCTGCGGCGTCACGCCGCAGTCGGCCCTGATGGCCTCCCGTCCGCCCTTCGCGATCACCCACGCGCCGGGGCACATGTTCGTGACCGACCGGTTCGACCGTGACTACCTGCTCGCCGAGAGGGGCTGAACCGTCCTCATGGAGATCCTCCAGTACGGCAGCCGGGCCCTGCTGGTCGAGGTCCGCGACCTCGACCAGGCGGCCCGGCTGCACACCGCGCTGCTGCGCGACCCACTGCCCGGGGTGCGGGAACTCGTTCCCGCCGCCCGCACCGTCCTGCTGCGCTACGACCCCCGGACCACCGACCGGGCCCGCCTCACCGCGGCCCTGCGCACCGTCGACCTGCGCACGGTCGACCCGGGGGCCTCCACCACCGCGGGCGCCAACGGGGCGGGGGCCGGGACCGTCGAGATCCCGGTCCGCTACGACGGCGCGGACCTGGCGGAGGTCGCCGGGCTCTGCGCTCTGACGGTCCACCAGGTGATCGCCCGCCACTGCGCCGCCACCTACCGGGTGGCGTTCTGCGGATTCGCGCCCGGATTCGCCTACCTGACGGGCGCCGACCCCGTCCTGCGGGTTCCGCGTCGCACCGTCCCGCGCACCCGGGTCCCCGCGGGCTCGGTCGCCGTGGCCGACGAGTTCACCGGCGTCTACCCCCGCGAGTCCCCCGGCGGTTGGCACCTGCTCGGCACCACCGGCGTGTCGCTGTGGAATCCCGGGGCCCACCCGCCGACTCCGCTCACACCCGGCACGACCGTCCGCTTCACGCCGGTCGGCCCGCCGGACCCGCAGGCCCCGCCACGCCGCCCGTGACGCGACCCGCCACGGCGGACCCGCCCCCGGAGCCGGCCGCTCCGGGGACGGGGACCCCCCGGGGCCTGCGGCGGGCCCCGCGGGCCACGGCCACCCACCGACCCACCAGCACCTCACGGAGGACCTGATGACGGGCAGCCCCACAGCACCCACGCGCCGTGTACGAGTGATCCACCCGGGCTTCGGAGCCACCGTCCAGGACCTGGGCCGCCCCGGCCACGCCGCGCTCGGGGTCGGCCGCTCGGGTGCCGCCGACCGCCGCAGCCTGAGCCTGGCCAACCGGCTCGTCGGCAACCGGGAGGGCGCCGCGGCCGTCGAGGCGCCCCTGGGCGGGCTCGTGCTGGACTTCGACCACCACGCCACCGTCGCCCTCACCGGCGCGCCCTGCCCCGCCCACGCCGACGCCCGCGTCGTCGACCTCAACGCCCCGGTCCGGCTGGCCCCCGGCAGCCGGCTGACCATCGGCGTCCCGTACGAGGGCCTGCGGGTCTACCTCGCCGTACGCGGCGGCGTGGCCGTGCCGCCGGTCCTCGGCTCGCGATCCACCGACACGCTGTCCGGAATCGGTCCCGCCCGGCTCGCCGCCGGCGACCTCCTGCCGGTCGGGGACCTCACGGCCGGCTGGCCCGCGGCGGACTTCGCCCCGCAGCGCGCGCTGCCCGCCGAACCCGTCCTGCGGATCCTGCTCGGCCCCCGCGACGACTGGTTCACGCCCGGGTCCCTCGCCACTCTGTGCGCCCGGCCCTACCGGGTCACCGACCGGAGCGACCGGGTGGGCATGCGGTTGACCGGGGCCGCGCTGCGCCGCGCCCGCCCGGGCGAACTCCCCTCCGAGGCCGCCGTTCCGGGCGCGCTCCAGGTGCCGCCGGACGGGCAGCCGATCCTCTTCCTCGCCGACCACCCGGTGACCGGCGGCTACCCCGTCGTCGCGACCGTGCACGAGGACGATCTCCCGCTCGCCGCCCAGACCCGACCCGGGCAGGCCCTGCGCTTCCGTCCGGTGTGACCGGGCGCGGGCCACTGCGGTCACTGCCGGCCTCGGCCACGGCCCTCCGCTGCCGCTTCCCGCTCTTGTTCTCCGCCGGGGGGAGGGGTGCCCGAGGGTGAACCAGGTGGGTGCCGGTGGTGGTGAGCCGGTGGGTCGCGCCGTGGCGGGCGTCGGCCGGGTCGCCGGACAGTTCCGTGCGGGTGAGTGTGCCGGGGTCGGTGGCCTCGCCGGCGAGGGCCCGGGCCGGGACGCCGGCGGAGCATGGGTGGGGCGTTGCTCCGGCCCGGGGAGCACGTGGTGGTTCCCGGGCCGGAGCAAGAGGTCAACCGGCGGTGTGGGTGCGGGCCAGGTGGGCGCCGGCGGTGGTGAGCCAGTGGGCGGCCCGGTGGCGGGCGTCGGCCGGGTCGCCGGACAGCTCCGTGAGGGTGAGCGCGGCGGGGTCGGCGGACTCACCGGCGACGACCCGGGCGGGGACGTCGGCCCGCCGTGCGCGGGTGAGGACCTCGCCGACCGCCTTGCCGAGCAGGCTGGTGCCGTCGAACCGGCCCTCGCCGGTGATCACCAGGCCGGCCCCGGCGAGGGCCTCGTCGAGCCCGGTGAGCCCGGCCACCGCCGCCGCTCCGGGGACCACCCGGGCGCCCCAGGCGGTCACCAGGCCGTAGGCGGTGCCGCCGGCCGCGCCCGAGCCGGGGAGGTCCGGGTCGCCGCCGAGCAGTTCGGCGAAGCGGCGCAGCCCCGCCTCCAGCAGGGCGGTCCCGTCCTGGTCGGCGCCCTTCTGCGGTCCGTAGACCGCGGCCGCTCCGGCGGGGCCGAGCAGCGGGTTGGTGACGTCGGTCAGCACCCGGACACCGCCCGGCGGGGCGGCGCGCAGGCCGGTGCGGTCGAGCCGGGCGGCCCGGGGGAGGGCGCCGCCGCCGTCCGGGAGGTCGGCGCCGGTGTCGTCCAGCAGCCGCAGGCCGAGGGCGGCCAGCAGTCCGGCACCGCCGTCGGTGGACGCGGACCCGCCGAGCGCGACGGTCACCTGCCGCGCGCCGGCATCCAGCGCGGCGGCGATGGTCTCGCCGGTGCCGCGGGTGCCGGCGGTGAGCGGGGCGAGGGCGCCGCCGAGCAGCGGCAGGCCGCCGGTGTCGGCCAGTTCGACCAGCGCGGTGCCGTCCGGCAGCAGTGCGAAGCGCCCGGTGACCGGCCGCCCGTCGGGGCCGGTGCAGCCGGGGACCGGGTGCAGGACGGCGCCGGGCAGGGCCGCCGCGAGCGCGTCGAGCGTGCCCTCCCCGCCGTCGGCCATCGGACGGATCAGCAGCTCGTCGTCCGGCCGTACCGAGCGCCAGCCGGTGGCCAGCGCCCGGGCGGCGTCCCGGGCGCCGACGGTGCCCTTGAAGGAGTCGGGCGCGAGGACGACCCTCACGGCGAGGCCAGATGGGTGAGGTGGCGCTCGATCAGGGTGCGCAGCGTCAGCTCGCCCGGGGTGTCCCAGATCTCCTGGTTGAAGATCTCGACCTCGATCCAGCCCTCGTACCCGGCGGCGGTGACCAGGTCGGTGAGGGCGCGGAAGTCGATGTGGCCGTCGCCCACGTGGCCGCGGCCGAGCAGGGCGTCGGCGGGCAGCGGCAGGGTCCAGTCGCACACCTGGTAGGAGGCGATCCGGCCCTCCCGCCCGGCACGGGCGATCTGCTCGCGCAGCGCCGGGTCCCACCAGACGTGGTAGCTGTCGACGACCACGCCGACCTGCCGGGCGGGGTGCGGGGCGGCGAGGTCGAGCGCCTGGCCCAGGGTGGAGACCACCGCGCGGTCGGCACAGAACATCGGGTGCAGCGGCTCGATCGCCAGGCGCACGCCGAAGTCGCCCGCGTGCGGGGCGAGTTCGGCGAGCAGATCGGCGACGGCGGCGCGCGCGCCGACCAGGTCGCGGCTGCCCGCCGGCAGGCCGCCGACGACCAGCACCAGGGTGTCGGTGCCGAGTTCGGCGGCCTCCTCGATGGCCAGCAGGTTGTCGGCGAGCGCGGCCCGGCGCTGCTCGGGCCCGTCGGCGGTCAGAAAACCGCCCCGGCAGAGGCTGCTGACGGCGAGCCCGGCGTCCCGGCACAGCTTCGCGGAGCGGGCCAGGCCGGTCTCGGCGACCTTGTCGCGCCACAGCCCGATGGCCGGGATGCCGGCGTCCGCACAGCCCCGCACGGCCTCCGGCAGGCTCCAGCCCTTGGTGGTGATCTGGTTGAGCGACAGCCGGTCGAGGCCGTTCACCACGGGGGAGCCGCTCATGCCGCCACCCCCGCGACCGCGAGCAGCCGGCGCATCCGGTCGGCCGCGAGATCGGGGTCGGGGAGCACCCCGGCCGCGTCCGCGAGCCGGAACAGCTCCACCAGGTGGGGCAGCGAACGCCCGCTCTGCGCACCGCCGACCATGGTGAAGTGGTCCTGGTGGCCCGCCAGCCAGGCGAGGAAGACCACGCCGGTCTTGTAGTGGAAGGTCGGCGCGGCGAACAGGTGCCGGGCCAGCGGCACGGTCGGCGCGAACAGCTCGTCGTAGCGGTCGAGGTCGCCCTCGTCGAGCGCCCGCAGCGCGGCCGCGGCGATGGCCGCGATCGGGTCGAAGACGCCCAGCAGGGCGTGGCTGTGGCCGAGTTCGTCGCCGCGGATCAGCTCGGGGTAGTGGAAGTCGTCACCGGTGTACATCCGCACGCCGGGCGGCAGCGCGCGGCGCAGCGCGATCTCCCGGTCGGCGTCCAGCAGGGAGACCTTGATGCCCTCGATCCGGTCGGCGTGCGCGCCGATCAGCTCCAGCACGGTGGCGGCGGCCGCGTCGAGGTCGGCGGAGCCCCAGTAGCCGGACAGCGCCGGGTCGAACATCTCGCCGAGCCAGTGCAGCAGCACCGGCCGGTCGGAGGCGGCAATCAGCCCGCCGTACACCTCCAGGTAGTCCTCCGGGCCGCGCGCGGCGGCGGCCAGGGCGCGGCTGGCCATCAGGATCGGCTGTGCGCCGGCCTCCTGGACCACGGTCAGCTGCTCCTCGTAGGCGGCCCGGACGGCGTCCAGCGGGTGGGCGCCGGGGGCGAGCTGGTCGGTGCCGACGCCGCAGGCCAGCCGGCCGCCGCAGGCGCGGGCCGCGGCTCCGGAGCGGGTGATCAGCTCGCGGGTGGCGGGCCAGTCGAGGCCCATGCCGCGCTGGGCGGTGTCCATCGCGTCGGCCACGCCCAGGCCCAGCGACCACAGGTGCCGGCGGAAGGCGAGGGTGGCGTCCCAGTCGACGGCGGCGGGTGCGCCGGGGGCGTTGTCGCCCAGCGGGTCGGCGACCACGTGGGCGGCGGCGAAGGCCGTCCGCGAGCGGGCGGGGTCGGCGGAGGCGGGCGGCGCGGCGGGCTCGCGCAGCCGGATCCGGCCGTGGCCGGGCAGGTCGATCTCGGTCATGGTGTCAGCGCATTCGTCTCGTCGGCGGGCGGCTGCGGGGCGGTCGGTTCCCCGGCGGCCGGGTGCGGGGCGGCCGGCCGGGGTGCGGCCGGCGGGCCGTCACAGGGACAGCTCGGGGACGTCCATCCGGCGTCCCTCGCGGGCGGAGCGCAGGCCGAGTTCGGCGAGCTGCACGCCCTTGGCGCCCTCCAGCAGGTCCCAGTGGTACGGGGAGCCGGTGGTCACGTGGCGCAGGAACAGCTCCCACTGCGCCTTGAAGCCGTTGTCGAACTCCTCGTTGTCCGGCACCCGCTGCCACTGCGCGCGGAACGGCTCGGTCACCGGCAGGTCCGGGTTCCAGACCGGCTTGGGGGTGGCGGCGCGGTGCTGGAAGCGGCACTCGCGCAGCCCGGCGACGGCGCTGCCCTCGGTGCCGTCGACCTGGAACTCCACCAGCTCGTCGCGGTCCACCCGGACCGCCCAGGAGGAGTTGATCTGGGCGGTGATGCCGCCCTCCAGCTCGAAGACGCCGTACGCGGCGTCGTCGGCGGTGGCCCGGTAGAGCTGGCCGCGCTCGTCCGTCCGCTCGGGGATGTGGGTGGCGGTGTGGGCGTAGACCGAGCGGACCGGGGCGATGATGCCGTCCAGCACGTAGCGCCAGTGCGGGAACATGTCGAGGACCATGCCGCCGCCGTCCTCGGCGCGGTAGTTCCAGGACGGCCGCTGGGCCTGCTGCCAGTCGCCCTCGAAGACCCAGTAGCCGAACTCGCCGCGCACGGAGAGGATCCGGCCGAAGAAGCCGCCGTCCACCAGCCGCTTGAGCTTGCGCAGACCGGGGAGGAAGAGCTTGTCCTGCACGGCGCCGTTGCACACGCCGGCCTCGCGGGCGAGCCGGGCGAGGTCGAGCGCGGCCTCCAGCGACTCGGCGGTGGGCTTCTCGGTGTAGACGTGCTTGCCGGCGGCGATCGCCGTGCGCAGCGCGGTCTCCCGGGCGGGGGTGACCTGGGCGTCGAAGTAGATCTCGGCGAGCGGGTGGGCGAGGGCCTCGTCGAGCGAGGTGGTCCAGTGGGTGAGGCCGTGCCGGTCGGCGAGGTCCTTGAGCTTGTCGGCGTTGCGGCCGACCAGGATCGGCTCGGGCCACAGCGTCTCGCCGTCGCCGAGCGGCAGGCCGCCCTGCTCGCGGATGGCGAGGATGGAGCGGACCAGGTGCTGGCGGTAGCCCATCCGGCCGGTCACGCCGTTCATGACGATGCCGATCACCCTGCGGGACATGGGGTACTCCGATTCGTTGCTGGTACGGGGGAGCGCGTACTGCGGGGAGCAGGCGCGCGGCGGGGAGCACGCGTCGCGGGAGCGTGTTGTCCGGGCAGCGCGCGTGCTGCGGTGGCGCGTGGTGAGGGGCCGCGCGGCACAGGGGCGCGGCGCGCGATCACGCGGTGCGGTGGACGTCCTCGGCGAGGACGGGGTGGGCGAAGGGCTGCCCGGCGGTGTAGCGGGCGAGCTCGTCCGCGGCGGCGGCGGCCATCCGGTGCAGCTCACCGCCGAGCGAGCCGGCCACGTGGGGGGTGAGGAAGACGTTCGGCAGGTCGTAGAGCGGGGAGTCGGCGGGCAGCACCTCGGGCTCGGTGACGTCGATGACGGCGCCGAGGCGCCCGGAGGCGACCTCGCGCACCAGCGCCTCCTGGTCGACCAGGGAGCCGCGCGAGGTGTTGACCAGGGTGGTCCCGTCAGCCATCAGGGCGAGCCGGCGGCCGTCGATCAGGTGCCGGGTGGCCGGGAGTTCGGGGGCGTGCACGCTCACCACGTCGGAGGCGGCGCAGAGTTCGTCGAGGCCGACGGAGCGCGCGCCGAGCCGGGCGGCCTCGGCGGGGTCGACGTACGGGTCGTGCAGCAGCAGGTCCAGGTCGTGCGGACGCAGCAGTTCCAGCACCCGCCGGCCGATCCGGGAGGCGCCGACGATGCCGACGGTGCGCCGGTAGTTGCCCGCCGTGGCGTACGCCAGCTGCCAGTCGTACGGGGCGCGGCGGCGCCGGTACTCCTCGCGGATCGGCAGCAGCCGCTTGTTGGCGAACAGCACGACGGCGACGGTGTACTCGGCGACCGGCAGGGCGTTGGCCCAGGCCGCCGAGGTGACCTGCAGGCCGCGGCGCCAGCAGGCCTCGGTGACGTGGTGCTTGACCGAGCCGGCGGCGTGGATGACGGCGCTCAGCCGCGGGGCGGCGGCCAGCACCTCCTCGTCGATCGGCGGGCAGCCCCAGCTGGAGACGATCACCTCGGCGTCGGCGAGCGCGGCGCGGGCCTCGGGGGTGGTGAAGTCGTCCAGGACGAGCGCCGGGTCGAGGTCGGCCAGCGCGGTGAGCCGGGCCATCGTGTGCGGGTCGATCAGGCGGCCGGAGAGCTCGCGGTGCATGGCGAGGACGGCGCGGGGGCGGCAGGCGGGCCGGCCGTCGGGCACGGTGGTCTCCCGGTCGGGCGTAGGGGCGGACGCGGCGGCGGTACCGGTCGCGGCGGCGCTGTCCGCGGTGGTGGCGGGGTTCGGGTTCACTTGACGCTCCCTGCGGTCAGGCCGGCCTTCCAGTGCCGCTGGAGCAGCACGAACGCGAGCACGAGCGGCACGACGGCGAGCAGCGAGCCGGTGATGACCAGCGGGTAGTACTCGGGGAAGGCCTTGGTCTGGGCGTTCCAGCTGAACAGGCCGAGGCTGACCGGGAACAGCTTGCTGTTGGAGAGCATCACCAGCGGCAGGAAGAAGTTGTTCCAGATGGCGGTGAACTGGAACAGCAGCACGGTCACGAAGCCGGGCATCACCATCCGCAGCCCGATCGACCAGAAGGTCCGCAGCTCCCCGGCGCCGTCCATCCGGGCGGCCTCCAGGACCTCGTTCGGCACGTAGCCGGCGCAGAACACCCGGGCGAGGTAGACGCCGAAGGGGTTGACCAGCGAGGGCAGGAAGACCGCCCAGAAGGTGTTGACGATGCCGAGCTCGGAGGCCAGCAGGTACATCGGCAGGGCGAGCGCGGTGGTGGGCACCAGCACGCCCAGCAGCACGAGGCCGAACAGCTTCTCCTTGCCGGGGAAGCGGTAGACGTGGAAGGCGTAGCCGGCCGCGACGCACACCAGTGCGCACAGCACGGAGCCGATCCCGGCGTACAGCAGCGAGTTGAGGTACCAGCGGAAGTAGATGCCGTCGCCGGTGGTGGCCAGGTCGTGCAGGTTCTGCCCGAGCCGGAAGTTGTCGGCGCCCAGGGCGTTCCCGCCGAGCAGGTCGGCGGTGTTCTTGGCGGAGGCCGTGAGCAGCCAGCCGAGCGGCCACAGGGTGTAGACGGTGGCCAGGACCAGGGTGCCGTTGACGGCGGCCTTGGAGAGCGTCCAGGGGCGGCGCGGGCGGTTGGCGCGGTCCGGGCGGCGCGGCGGGGCGCCGGCGGGGCGGGTGGCGGTGGTGGTCATGCGTCGGCCTCCCGCCGGCGGTCGGAGCGGCCCCGGGTGAGCCGGGTGACGGCGAAGGAGAGTCCCGCCGCGGCGAGGGCCAGCAGCACCGAGGCGGAGGCGGCGAGCCCGTAGTCGTGGCGCTCGAAGGCGGCCGTGTAGGCGTACATGTTCGGGGTCCAGGAGGAGGTGACGCCCGGCGAGGTGCCGTAGAGGATCATCGGCTCGGTGAACAGCTGGAGCGAGCCGATGACGGTGAACAGGCCGACCATGGCGATCGACGGCCGGATCAGCGGCACCTTGATGCTCAGGGCGGTGCGCAGCGGTCCGGCGCCGTCGACGACGGCGGCCTCCAGCACCGAGCGGTCGATGGCCTGCAGGGCGGCGTAGAAGATGACCAGGTTGTAGCCGGTCCACTGCCACAGCGCCATGTTGACCACGGCGGGCAGCGGGTGGCCGAGCGGGTCGGGCTGGGTGCCCAGGGACTCCAGCGCGTCGAGCACGGGGCTGATGCCGGGGGTGTAGAGGTACATCCACAGCAGGGCGGCGATGATGCCGGGCACGGCGTGCGGGATGAACAGCGTCAGCTGGAAGAAGCGCCGGGCGCGGGCCAGCGTGGAGTCCAGCAGCAGGGCCAGCACGAGCGCCAGGCCGGTCATCAGCGGGATGTAGATCAGGCAGTACTGGGCCGCGGTCAGGAAGCCGCCGCGGAACGCCTCGTCGCTCAGCGCCCGGGTGTAGTTGCCGAGCCCGGTGAAGACCGTCTCGGCGTCGCCGAAGCCGAGGCCGGAGCGGTGCTCGGTGAACAGGCTGAGCCGGATCGCGTAGCCGATCGGGATCAGCGTGCACGCGGTGAAGAGCAGGAGGAACGGGGCGAGCAGCACGGCGGGCGCCCCGTACCGCCCGCGTCGCCGGCCGGCGACGCGGGCGGTACGGCCGGGATGGGTGCCGGAGGTCACTGGGCGACCTTCAGTCCGCGGTTCTTGAACTCGGCGACGGTGGCCTGCTGCGCGGTGGTGAGCGCCTCGTCGATGGTGCCGCTCTTGCCGGAGACCTTGCCGAAGGAGTCCTTCAGCGAGCCGTTGGTGACGCCCATCGCCGGGCCCCAGGTCCAGCCCTGCTTGATGGACTTGGCGGCGTCGGAGTAGAGGGCGTAGAGGTCCTGGCCGCCGTAGAAGTCGGTGTTGAAGGCCTGCTTGGCGACCGGCACCAGCTCGGTGGCGGCCGGGTAGGCGGAGGAGGTGCCGGAGGAGATCCGGGCCTTGAAGCCGTCGGCGGTGGTGGTCGCCCAGGTGGCGAACTCGACGGCGGCCTTGGCCTTCTTGCTGTCCTTGGACACCGCGAAGGTGGTGCCGCCGAGCATGCCGCTGGCGGGGGTGCCGTCCCAGCTGGGCAGCGGCGCGGCCGCCCAGGTGCCGTTGACCTCGGGGGTGGTGCCGACGTTGGCCTTCAGGACGCCGCCGCCCCAGGTGGCGCCGAGGTAGCCGGCCGTCTCGCCCTTCTGCAGGGAGGCGGTCCACTGCTGGCTGAAGGACGGCATGACCCGCACCAGGTCCTCGTCGGCCAGCTTCTGCCAGTACTCGGAGACCTTGCGGGTCTCCGCCCCGGTCAGGTCGGCCTTCCAGGACTCGTCGGCGGCGGTGAACCAGTGGGCGCCGTTCTGCCAGGCCATTGCCTCGAAGGTGGTCGGGTCGTCGGGGAAGAAGGTGGCGATGCGGGTGTCGGGCTGGGCGGCCTTCAGCTGCTGCGCGGCGGTGCGGAACTCGTCCCAGGTCTTGGGGACGGTGATGCCGGCCTTGGCGAAGAGGTCCTTGCGGTAGTAGAAGACCTGGGGGGCGGCGTCCAGCGGCAGGGCCCAGGTCCGGCCGCCGAGCGAGGTGAGCTCGACGGCCTGCGGCAGGTACTTGGCCTTGAGGTCCGCGCCGACGAGCTTGCCGATGTCCTGGACGGCGCCCTGGCTGACGAAGTCCGGCAGCTGCGGGTACTCGATGTTGAAGACGTCGGGGGCGTTGCCGGCCTTGACCGCGTTGGAGATCTTGGCGTAGCCGCCGGCCGCGCCCGCCGGGATCTCCTCGAAGGTGACCTGGATGTTCGGGTGGCTCGCGTTGAACGCGGCGACCACGTCCTTGGTGCCCTTCGCCCAGCCCCAGAACGTCAGGCTGACCGGCTTGCCGTCGTCCGTGGCGGCGGCGGACCCGGCCCCGTCGCCGCTGCTGCCGCAGGCGGCGAGCACGGTGACACCGAGCGCGGTGGCGGTGGCCGCGGCGGCGAGGCGGAGGGCTCTGCGCCGGGAGAGGGGGGTCGAGCGCATCGGTGGGCTCCTTAGGGCGAGGGTGCGCGGGCTGCGGAACGGTCGGCTCCGACCGGAACCCGCAGAGGGTGGGGGCGATTGGCTGTCATCCTGAGCAGGTCGGCGATCGGAGTCAAGAGATTTGGATCAAATGATCCGACCTGATCGGCCCGACCGGCGCCCGGCGGCACCGCTGTGAGCACCGGAAATGCCGGAAAATCGGGGCAATCGGCCACCTCGACGGCAAGGTCACAATCCGATCAAGCCGCTCATTTGATCGCCCCGGCTTGACGAATGATCAGGCGCTGCCTAGATTCCGGCTCACCACCCGATCACGGAGGACCCATGCGCCTGCCCCCGGAGGACCGCGACCTCAGCCCGTACACCGGCTGGACCAGGGAGCACTGGGAGGCGGTGGCCGACGCCCTGCTGACCGCGGTCCGCCCGTACGCCAGCCCCGCCGGGGCGCTGATCGACCTGCCCGGCCCCCGCCCGAGCTGGTCCGGACGGCGCTCGGACGGCCTGGAGGGCTTCGCCCGCACCTTCCTGCCCGCCGCCCTGCGGGTGGCCGGCGCGGGCGGCGCCGACCCGCACGGCCTGCTGGCGCACTACGCCGCCGGACTCGACGCCGGCACCCGCACCCCGACCGGCGAGCGCGACCTCGCCGACGGCGACCGCGAGTCCTGGCCGCCGATCACCGACCGGGGCCAGGCCATGGTCGAGGCCGCCTCCATCGCCTTCGCGCTGCGCCTCACCCGCCCCTGGCTCTGGGACCGGCTGCCCGGACCCGTCCGCGACCGGGTCGGCCGCTGGCTGGCCGACGCCCTGCACCGCGCGCCCAACGACAACAACTGGTGGCTCTTCCCGATGTCCGTCGGCGGCTTCCTCGCCGAGGCCGGAATCGCCGAGCGCGAGGCCCGCGCCGCGGTCCGCCGCGGACTGGAGAACATCGACCGCTGGTACCTCGGCGACGGCTGGTACACCGACGGCCGCCCCCGCGCCTTCGACCACTACAACGGCTGGGCCCTGCACCTCTACCCCGTCCTGCACGCCCACCTCGCCGACGACCGGGCCCTGCGCGCCGTGTACGGCGAGCGCCTCGCCGCCCACCTGGCGGGCTACGCGCACACCTTCGGGGCCGACGGCGCGCCCGTCCACCAGGGCCGCTCGCTCACCTACCGCTTCGCCGCCACCGCCCCGCTCTGGGCCGGGGCCCTCACCGGCCACACCCCGCTCGCCCCGGGCACCACCCGCCGCCTCGCCTCCGGCGCCCTGCGGCACTTCCTCGACCGCGGCGCCGTCGACGAACGGGGCCTGCTCACCCTCGGCTGGCACGGACCCGACCTGCGGCTCGTCCAGCCCTACTCCGGCCCCGCCTCCCCGTACTGGGCCGGCAGCGCCTTCCTCGGCCTGCTGCTCCCGCCCGGCCACCCGGTGTGGACCGCGCCCGAGGACCTCGCGCCCGCCGAGCGGCGCGACACCGTCCTCGCCCTGCCCGGGCCCGGCTGGCTGGTGCAGTCCACCGCCGCCGACGGCCTGGTCCGGCTGCACAACCACGGCAGCGACGACCAGCCCGCGGACGCCGTGGGCCCCGACGACCCGCAGTACGCGCGGCTCGCCCACTCCACCGCCACCGGGCCGTCCCTCGACGGTCCCGCCGACAACCACCTCGCCCTGCTGACCGACGCCGGACCCACCGAACGCGGGCGCGTCCACCCGCTCGGCACCGGGTCCGGCTGGGCCGCCTCCCGCTGGCACCCCCGTGTCGGCGGCCGTGAACTGCCCGGCGTCACCGTCACCTCGCTCACCCTGGCCCACGGCGCCGAGGAGGTCCGCGCCCACCTGGTCACCGGCGGGCCGGCCGGCACCCCGGTCACCCAGACCGGCTGGGCCGTCGCGGGCCGACGCACCGAGCAGTCTGCCGTCGCGTGCAGCGGGCAGTACGCCGCCGCGGACGCCGCCGCCGGACAGCCCCTCGGCGCCGACGCCGCAGCCGGGCAGCACGCCGCCGGCACCGCCGACGCCGCCGCCGGACAGCACGCCGCCGCCGGTGTCCGCGCGGACGGCCGGCTGGCGTCCGAGCTGCGCGCCCTGCACGGCTTCACCGCCGCCGACAGCGAACGGGTCCCCGGCGGCACCGCCTTCGGCCCCGAGGCGGCACTGCCCCGGCTCACCGGGGAACTTCCCGCCGACGGCCCCGCCCTGTTCGCCTGCGCCGCCCGCCTCACCGCGGCCGAGCACCCGCCGGCCCTCGCCGACGCCGTCACCCTGGAGGCCCGCCCGGACGAGCGCGACCCGGCGGCCGTCGTCCTGACCGTGCGCCCCGCCGGCGCCCCCTCCCTGCGGATCCGGCTGGCGCCCGGCGCGGTCGCCGTCCACCCCGCCGAACAGGACTGAGCCGCCGTGCCCCTCGCCCTCGCCACCCTCGGCCTGCCCGGGCTCCCGCTCGACCGGGCCGCCGCCCTCGCCGCCGAGCACGGCTGGCACGGCCTCGAACTGCGCTGCGCCGACGACCAGCCGGTCCGCCTCGGGCTGGACGCGGAGGAACGCCGGCGCACCGCCCGGCTGCTGGCCCGGGCCGGCCTGCTCCCGCTGACCCTCGCCTCCTACGTCGGCGTCGCCGCCCCCGGGCCGGACGCGCCGGTGCTCGCCGCGCTGACCGCCCACCTGCGGCTGGCCGCCGACCTCGGCTGCCGGTACCTGCGGGTCTTCCCGCAGGGCGGCCCCGGCCCGGCGGCCGAGGCCGACGAGCGCGCGGTCCGCAGGCTGCGCGCGGCGGCCCCGCGGGCGGCGGCCCTCGGCGTGCGGATCCTCGTCGAGACCCACGACTCGCACCGCGCCGGCGCCGCGCTGGCACCGCTGCTCGACCGGGTGGACCACCCCGCGGTCGGCGCGCTGTGGGACCTGCTGCACACCTGGCTGGCCGGTGAGACCCCGGCGCGGACCCATCGGGCGCTCGGTCCCCACCTGGGGTACGTGCAGGTCAAGGACGTCGCCTCGGCGGAGGACCTCACCCCGCTGGCGCTCGGCGCGGGCGTGCTGCCGATCGCCGACTGCCTGCGCCTGCTGCCGCCCGGTGCCTGGGCGGCCTGGGAGTACGAGGCCCCCTGGCACCCGCGTGCCGCGCCGCTCGCGCCGCAGCTGGGCCGGGGGGCGCGGCACCTGTCCGCGCTGCTGCCGGGGTAGCCGGACCGGCCGGGCCTCCGGGCCTCCGGGCTGTCGGGCTGTCGGACGTGCCGGATCGGCCGGTCGACGGCGAAGCTCCGCGGCGGGCGCCGCGCCCCTCACCCCAGGGGCGCGGCGCCCGTTCGTGCCGCCGCCTGCTCGGCCCCGCAGGAGGCGCGCACGTGCAGCGCCGGGAGCAGCGCGGTGCGGTGCACCGGCAGCTCGGCGCCGGCCGCCAGCCGGCGCAGCAGCAGATCGACCGCCGCCGCGCCCACCGCGCGCTTGGGCGGGGCGACGGCGGTCAGCGGGGGCGCGGCGAGCGCGGCGAAGACGTCGTCGTAGGCGACCAGCGCCACGTCTGCGGGCACCGACAGACCGTGCGCGCGCAGCAGCGGAGGCAGCCGCAGCGCGTCCTGGTCGTTGTGGACGAGCACCGCCCGGGTCCCGGACCGCACGGCCTCGGCGATCCGCGCCACCAGCGGCTCGGGGTCGGCCGGCACGTTGCCGGGCCCGAGCGTGTCCAGCGCCGGCAGGTCGGGCAGCCCGAGCAGCCGGGTGCCCTCCCGGTACCCGGCCCGCACTTCGGCGGCCGTCCAGGAGTCGCCCCGGGCGGCCAGCAGCACGCTTCCGTGGCCGAGCCCGGCCAGGTGGCGCAGGGCGCTCAGCACTCCGTGGCGGTGGTCGGAGGCCACCGTGTCCAGCCCGGAGCCGGGGCCGTCCGGGGTGGGGGAGCGGCGTTCCACCAGGACCGCGGGCACCGGCAGGGTGTCCAGCCAGGCGTAGTCCTCGGCCGCCCGGCCGGGGACCAGCCCCGGGGCCAGCAGCAGGCCCTCGGCGCCGGACTCCAGCAGGCGTTCGGTCTGCAGCCGGTCGCCGCCCGCGCCGTACGGGGCGATGCCCAGGACGAGCCGGGCCCCGGCGGTTGCGGCGGCGGCCCGGGCCCCGGCGATCACCTCGTCGAAGTAGGAGCCGACCGAGGGCACCAGGAGGCCGAGGGCGCGGCCCGCGCCGGGCCCGGGGGCGATCGGCGTGCCGGCGGCGTCCGGGCGCTCCAGGGAGACGAAGCCGTGCGAGCGGGAGAGCCGGCCGGCGTCGGCGAGCGCGGCGACGTCACGGCGGACCGTCACGGCCGGGATGCCCAGCCGGTCGGCCAGCTCCGTGAGGCGTACCCGACCGCCGAGCTCACCGACGGCCGACACGATCAGCCTGCGGCGCTCTTCCCCCGAAATGGCCATCCTGGCCTCCATCTGTCGTGCCCGCGCAAGCGTCGCCCGGAAGCGGTCTGCCGATGATATTCCGATCGAAGAGTATCGTTCGATCGAAAATTGATCAATAATGCCGATGATCGCCGATCGATTGACCGTGCGATCACCGAACTCCTAGGGTGACCCCGGTGGCCGCCGCCGACCCGCCCGCGGCCACCCGCGCAGCCGTGCGCCCGGACCCACCCGGGGTCCCACGCCCCCTCACTCCCGCTCCCCTCCCGCGGAGGACCCGATGGCCGACCAGGCCCCCCACCCCGCCCTCACCGTCGACGGCGACACCTTCCTGCGCGACGGACGTCCGCACCGGATCGTCTCCGCCGCCGTCCACTACTTCCGCATCCGCCCCGAACAGTGGACCGACCGCCTTACCCGGCTGCGGGCCATGGGCGTCAACACCGTCGAGACCTACGTCGCCTGGAACTTCCACCAGCCCACGCCCGACCGCGCCGACTTCACCGGCGACCGCGACCTCGCCGCCTTCGTCCGCGCCGCCGGCGACCTCGGCCTCGACGTCATCGTCCGCCCCGGCCCCTACATCTGCGCCGAGTGGGAGTTCGGCGGCCTGCCCGGCTGGCTGCTCGCCGACCCCGCGATGCGGCTGCGCCGCCTGGACGCGCCCTTCCTCGCCGCCGTGGAGGCCTGGTTCGACCACCTGGTGCCGGTGCTGCTCCCGCTGCTCTCCTCCCGCGGCGGCCCGGTGGTCGCCGTCGCCGTGGAGAACGAGTACGGCAGCTACGGCAACGACACCGCCTACCTCGAACACCTGAGGGACGCCCTGGTCGCCCGCGGCGTCGACGTCCTGCTGTTCACCGCCGACGGCGCCGAGGACGGCTTCCAGCTCGGCGGCCGGGTGCCCGGACTCCTCACCACCGGCACCTTCGGCTCCCGCCCCGAGGAGTCCCTCGCCTGCCTGCGCCGCCACCAGCCGGTCGGCCCGCTGGTCACCATGGAGTACTGGTGCGGCTGGTTCGACCACTGGGGCACGCCGCACCACGTGCGCGACGCCCGGGACGCCGCCGAGGTGCTCGACGCCCAGCTCGCCGCCGGCGCCTCGGTCAACATGTACATGGGCCACGGCGGCACCAACTTCGGCTGGTGGAACGGCGCCAACCACGACGGCACCACCTACCAGCCGGACGTCACCAGCTACGACTACGACGCCCCGGTCGGCGAGGCCGGCGAACTCACCGAGAAGTTCCACCTCTTCCGCGAGGTGATCGAACGCCACCTCGGCCCCAACCCCCACCCGCTGCCGCCGCTGCCCGCACGCCTCGCCCCCCGCACCGCCCCCGTCACCGCGAGCCGCCCGCTGCTGGGCGGCGTCGGTGAACCCGGCTCCCTCGGCGCCCTCGACGAGCTCTCCACCGCGCACCACCTCCCCGAGCCCCGCCCGATGGAGGAACTCGGCCAGAACTTCGGCCTCATTCACTACCGCACCCGCCTGCGCGGCCCGCTCGCCCACGGCGAACTGCGCGTGGACGGCCTCGCCGACCGCGCCCAGGTCTTCCTCGACGGCGAACCCCTCGGCGTCCTCGACCGCAACCACCCCGAGCACGCCCTGCCGCTGCGGGTCCCCGAGGGCGGCGCCGTGCTCGACCTGCTCGTCGAGAACCTGGGCCGGATCAACTACGGCCCGCTGCTGCACGACCCCAAGGGCATCACCGGCGGCGTCCGGGTCGACCGGCAGTACCAGTTCGGCTGGGAGGTGCGCCCGCTGCCGCTCGACGACCCGACGACCCTCGCCCTCGGCGCGCCCTCCACCGCCGACGGGCCCGCCTTCCACCGCGCCGAACTGACCGTCGACACCCCCGCCGACGGCTTCCTCGCCCTTCCCGGATTCACCAAGGGCATGGTCTGGCTGAACGGGTTCGCGCTCGGCCGCTACTGGGACCGCGGCCCGCAGCGCACCCTCTACGCCCCGGCGCCGCTCTGGCGGGCCGGCGCCAACGAACTGCTGATCCTCGAACTCCACGGCCCGGGCGACCACGTCGAACTGGTCGAGGGCCCCGACCTCGGCCCCGTCGTCCCCGAGGAGCGCTACGGCTCCTGACCCCCTGCCGCCCCGCGGGCGCGTGCCGGCCCCTCCGGCCCGCGCCCGCGGGGCCGTCCGCCCGCGAGGGGAACAGGCACGGGCCGCCCGTCCGCCCCTCCGGTGACCGAGTGGTAGGTTCCTGTCCACTTCGACAGACCGGTCCACCGACAGGGAGTGCCATGCCGATCCCGGCGGACGATCGTCGTGCCCGCATCCTCGACACGGTGCGCGGCCTGGGCACCGTCCGGGTGGTGGACCTCGCCGAGCGCCTGGGACTGCCCGCCGTCACCGTCCGCCGGGACGTCGCGACCCTCGCCGACGCCGGCCTGCTGCGCCGCACGCACGGATCCGTCTCGTTCGGCGGCCCCGCGGCCACGCCCGCCCCCGAGCCGGCCCGCCCCGCCGAGGTCCCCACCCTGGGCCTGCTCGTCCCCGCCGTGGTGCAGTACTTCGACGAGGTGATCGCCGGCGCCCGCACCGCCGCCGCCGAGGCCGGCGTCCACCTGGTCCTCGGCATCTCCTCGTACGAGGCCAGCGCCGACCGCGTCCAGGTCGACCAGCTCCTCGCCTCCGGTGTCCAGGGCCTGCTGCTCGCCCCGAACTGGACCGCCGCCGACCGTCCCGAGGACCACGTCTGGCTGGCCGAACTCCCCGTTCCCGCCGTCCTGCTGGAACGCCGCCCGGCCCCCGGCAGCCCCGCCGCCGCCCTCGACGCGGTCGGCTCCGACCACCGGCACGGCGTCCTGCTCGCCCTGTGCCACCTCGTCGCCCTCGGCCACCGCCGGGTGGCGCTGGCGGCCCGCACCGACACCTGGACGGCCCACCAGGTCCGCCTGGGCTACGCCGAGGCCTGCCGCGCGCTCGACCTGCCCGCCGAACCCGTCGTCGACGTCCGCACCCCGGCCGCCGGCGTCGACGGTGTCGCCCACCGGCTCGCCGAGGCGGTCGCCGACGGGGTCGGGGCCGCGCTCGTGCACAACGACCAGGACGCCCTGCAACTGCTGCCGCTGCTGCGGACCAGGGGTGTACGGGTCCCCGAGGACCTCGCCCTGGTCGCCTACGACGACGTGTTCGCCGCCCTCGGCGCCCCGCCGCTGACCGCCGTGGCCCCGCCCAAGCGCGCCGTCGGCGCCGCCGCGGTGGACCTTCTGGTGCGCCGGCTGACCCCCGCCGGGAGCGCCTTGCCGGTGCACCACCTCGACCTGCTGCCGGACCTGACGGTGCGCGAGTCCTCCGGAGCCTGACCGCCTGCGCCGCGTGGCCGTCGCGCCCGGGCGTTCGCTCACGATTCCCGATCGACGGCAGCTGTCGCACACCTGTCGGTCCTTCACATCCGTTGCTACAGTCCCTGCTTGCAACAACACTGCACGTGCCCGGACTCCCCTCGATCCACCAGAGAAAGTGGAGCACAGCCATGGGTTCGCTTCCCCGCCGCACAGCCGCCGTCGCCCTCACCACGGCGGCCCTGCTGGGCCTCGCCGGTACCGCCACCAGCGCGTCGGCCACCACGATCAGGTACTTCAAGGCCTACGGCCCCAACCCGGCCGTCGCCGCCCCCCACGCCTGGGCCGCCGCCCACGCCGCCGGGTACACCGACGCCCAGTGCGGCCAGGAGAACGAGGTGATCGCGCCCGGCTACTGGCAGGTCATCGTCACCTGTGTGAGCTGACCCCCGGCACCCGCAGAGGGCGGTGCCGCCGCCGGCCGCACGTCCGACCGGCCCCGGCACCGCCCACGCCCCGGTGCGGGGCGGTCTGCCGCTGACGAAGAACCCCGGTGGCCCCGGCGCGCCGTCCGGATAGAGTTGCGCCGTGCCCGAGCTGAAGCAGTTGAACGCCGGCCTCGCCCCGGCGGTGCTGGCCTTCGAGCTGGCGAACCGTGCCTACTTCGCGGCCTCGGTCCCCGACCGGGGCGACGAGTTCTTCGAGCGCTTCGCCGACCGGCACAGCGCCCTGCTGGCCGAGCAGGAGGCCGGCACCTGCGCCTTCTACGTGCTCGTCGCCGAGGACGGCGCGGTGCTGGGCCGGTTCAACCTGTACGACCTCGCGGACGGCGCCGCCGTCCTCGGCTACCGGGTCGCGCAGCACGTCTCCGGCCGTGGCGTGGCGACGGCGACCGTCCGGGAGCTGTGCCGGCTGGCGGCGGAACGGCACGGGCTGCGCACACTGCGGGCCGCCACCACCCACGCCAATGCCGCCTCCCGGAAGGTGCTGACCAAGGCCGGGTTCGTCCCGGCGGGCCCCGCCGACCCCGCCGACCTCGCCGGAGAACCGGGCACCTGGTACCGGCGCGAGCTGGCAGGGCGGCCGTAGCCCACGCGTCGTTCGAGGCTCCGGGTATCCCGCTACCAGTCGCAGACGAACCGGAAGTCGGCTCCTTCACCCTCCTCGTGGTACAGCATGCTCCGGAGCGACCGGATCTCCGGGTCCCTCGCGGCGAACCCGGGGAGGTCGTGGGACAGGGCGACGGGAAACAGTTGGTGGGCCGTGCGGAACTCCGCTGCGGGATCTGCGCCGATGAGCTCCAGCGCCCGGTACAGGAGTGCCATGCGGGGGATGATCTCGCGGGCATCCTGGGTGGTGGCCATCGCCAGTTGCACGGCCGCCAGCCCGTCGCGGGCGGCCTGCACGTCCCGGGTGCGCACGGCGAGCGTGGCCATCCGCCCGGCGAACGCCCCGAGAACCTCCGAGGCGTCGGGATTCATGAGGGGGAGGACCTCCGCCAGTCGACCGGGACCGGACGCGGCCCGTACGACCTCCTGGATGGCCCGGTCCCGAGCGTTCGGAATCGACCTCGGTCCGTATCCGTCGGCCCGTCGCGGATTCAGCGCGCGGTCCTGTGCCTTCGTCAGCCGCATGCCGCTCACTTCACCGGAGTCGGAGGAATCAGCGGCCCCAGCGTAGCCCGCGGCGGCGGAGGCCCGGAATGGCGGGCCGGGCGGGGAGCACGGGCACGGAGCAGTCGTGCGCCCGGCGCGCGTCACGCCGTCCACGCGCGCCCTGTTGTGGTCCGGCGCGGGCGGTCAAGCTTCCCGGGGTGGCCCGGCGGCCGGCCGGGTTCGCCGTCAGAGGATGCGCACGCCGGTCGGCGGGTGGCGGCCTGCCGTGATCAGGGTCCGCCCCGCCCGCCCCGCGCCGTCGTGCAGAGAGGTGGATGGCATGACAGTGGTCTCCAGCGGACGGACCGGATTCCCGGGCCGACTTCGACGGTTACGGCGCCGTGCGCTGGCCGCCGCGGTGGCCGGCGCGCTCGGCGCCCTGGGCGCGGTCGTACCGGTGTCGTCGGCCCACGCCGCCGACCAGACCGACCCGGCCCCCGCGCACCGGCTGGTCTACATCGCCAACCTGCGGTCGAGTTCGGTGACGGCGTTCGACCCGTCGACCGGCACGGCCGTCGCGACCGTCCCGGTCGGCACCGGGCCCCAGGGGGTGGCGGTCTCCCCGGACGGCTCCCAGGCGTATGTCGTCAACAACGGCAGCGGCACGGTGTCGGTGATCGACACCGCCGCCAACACGGTCGCCGCGACCGTCCCCGTCGGCCGGCTGCCCGGACCGGTGGCGTTCTCGCCCGACGGCACCCGCGCCTACGTCGGCCACTACGTCAGCCCGGGCACCGGCGGCGTGGACGTCATCGACACCGCCACCCGGACGGTCACCGCGACCGTCCTGGTCGGCAGCCAGCCCTTCGGCATCGCCGTGACCCCCGACGGGACGCGCGCCTACGTCGCCAACCTGATCGGCGGCACGGTCTCGGTGATCGACACGGCCGCCAATACGCTCAGCGCCACGATCGCGGGCGCGAACGCCCGGATGCCGATGGCGGTCGCGGTCTCCCCGGACGGCTCCCGCGCCTACGCCGCGAACTTCAACAGTGGCAACGTCTCGGTGATCGACACGGCCACCAACACCATCACCGGCACCATCCCCACCGGGTCCGGTCCCGGGGGAGTGTCGGTCGCCCCGGACGGCGCGCACGCCTATGTGACGAACCAGAACGCCAATACGGTGTCGGTGATCGACACCGCGGCCGGCACCGTCACGGGCACGGTCGACGTCGGTGGGACGCCCGTCGGTGTGACGGCCGATCCGGCCGGCGGCGCCGTCTACGTGACCAACAGCCGCTCCAACACCGTGTCGGTGATCGAGACCGCCGGTAACACCGTTACCGGCACCGCCGCCACCGGGAGCAGCCCCTACGCCGTGGCCACGGCCACCGTCGCGCCCACCGTCACCGGGGTCCGGACCGGTCACGGCCCGGCGGCGGGCGGCGGAACCGTCACGATCACCGGTACCCACCTGGCGGGCGCGCGGTCGGTCCGGTTCGGCACCGCGCCGGCCACCGGCGTCACCGTCGTCGACGACTTCACCGTCAAGGCGACCGTACCCGCAGGCGTCGGCGGCACCGTGGACGTCACGGTGACCACCCCCGCCGGCAGCAGCGCCACCGGTGTCGCCGCCCGGTACACCTACGAGTACCCCTTCGGCGGGTTCCAGCCGCCGGTCGCCGACCCGCCCGCCGTCAACCAGGGCCACGCCGGCCGGGCGTTCCCGATGAAGTTCAGCCTCGGCGGCGACCGTGGCCCGGACGTCATCGCCCGCGGCTACCCCACCGCACGGAACGTCGACTGCGTCACCGGCGCCCCGCTCGACCCGCCCGCGCCCGCCGTCACCGCGGGCGGCAGCGGCCTGCGCTACGACCCGGCCGGTGACACGTACACCTTCGTCTGGAAGACCTCGTCCTCCTACGCCGGGACCTGCCGGCTGTTCACGCTCGGCCTGACCGACGGCACCACCCACACCGCTCTCTTCCGGTTCAGCTGACCACCCGGGCGAGCCCCGCCCCGCCCGGGCCGCCGACGCCTCCCTGACCGAAGCGCAGGCCGCCCCCTACCCCGACCCCGACGGCGCCCCGGCCACGCCGTCGGGGTCGACGCTTTTCCCTCAGCCCCTTCCCGAACCACCGCCCCACCACCCCACCGCCGAGACGTCCGGGCTGTGGGCCGGCTACCCCTCGGGGTAGAAGACGAAGAGCGTGCAGCCCTCCGTCGTCTGCGGGACGTGCGACGACCCGGCGGGTGCGTGGATGAACGATCCCGCGGGATAGTCCCGCTCGCCGTCGTTGAAGACGCCG
This sequence comes from Kitasatospora sp. NPDC057965, assembly GCF_042887135.1. Classification (NCBI taxonomy): domain Bacteria; kingdom Bacillati; phylum Actinomycetota; class Actinomycetes; order Kitasatosporales; family Streptomycetaceae; genus Kitasatospora; species Kitasatospora sp. NPDC057965. The sequence continues at coordinate 7,660 of NZ_JBHVPZ010000005.1, read as the reverse complement.
GAGAGCACGAAGACCTCCTCCGGCCCGGGGTCGTGGACGTCGACTGAACAACAACCTGAGCTGCTACCGGCGGCGAAGTCGGGCAGCCGCCGGTGCCCGCGGCCGTCCGGCACTCGCGGCGCACCCGGCGGCTGCGGGTTCAGCGGGCCGGGGCACGAACGGGCGGCGGACACTCCTGGGCGGCGGGTGCAGTCCACGGGGGTGGTCCCGCAGGACCGGGCGGGGCTGCGGGGCGGCGTGCTGGCGGACAACACGCTGCTGCCCTGCCCTGCCCTGCCCCGACCCGGACCGGCGCCGGGGCCCGCCGGCCGCGCCCGTCGGCCCCGCCCGCGCGGGGGCGGCCGGCCCTCGGCTAGCCTCCCCTCGTGAACGATGGTCCCGAGCCCCCGACCCTCCGTGTCTTCGTGGCACTGGCCCCGCCCGACGACGCCAAGGACGAACTGGCCCGGGCCCTGCAGCCCGCCTACGCCGCGTACCCGGGGCTGCGGTGGAACCGCATCGAGGACTGGCACATCACGCTGGCCTTCCTCGGCGAGCTGCCCTCCACGGCCGTGCCGCCGCTGCGGTCCGTGCTGGCCGGCACCGCCGCGTCGCACCCCGCCCCGGCCCTGCGCCTGCGGGGCGGCGGCCACTTCGACCAGCGTCTGCTGTGGAGCGGGATCGACGGGGACCTGGAGGGACTGCACACCCTCGCCGCCGACGTCCGGGAGCAGGTCAGGTCCTGCGGGATCGGCTTCAGGGACCGCGCGCTCCACCCCCACCTGACGCTGGCCCGCGCCCGACGCGACGATCCCACCAGTGTGCCGCGCCTCGCGGCGGGCCTCGCCGCCTTCGCGGGCCGGACATGGTCTGCCGAACGCCTGCACCTCGTCGGCAGCAACATCGGCCGCGGTCCGGGTCCGATCCGGTACCGCGACATCGAGGCGTGGCGGCTGGGCGCCGTCGTCCGGACCCGCGGCGACGGCGCCCCCGCCACGCCGTGACCGGCCGCGGCGTCCTCGCCCCCGCCGGCCTCCACCACCTCGGCGGTGCGCGGTCAGGCGTCCTCCGGCCCCGGCTGTTCCCAGTTCGCCTCGACGCGGGCCCGCTCGGCCTCGACGAGCCGTCGGACCACGTCGTCGTCGGTCTGGTGGGAGATCTCGGCGAAGCAGTGGAGCCATTCGGCGAGGTCGGTGGGCAGGTGGACGGTGACGCGGCGTGTTGCGGGCCGTTCGCGCACGGGGTCTCCTGTGGGGCCTGCGGGCTGCCGGGCGGCGGTGGGGTCCGCTCAAGCCTCGCCGGGGCGGGTGGGGCGGTCATCCGTCTGCGGTGGGAACGGCGGCTCATCCCTGGGACGGACCGGCCGGGGTCCGTCCGCACGTGCGCCGGTTGACCGTTGTTCATCTCGCGGTGGGTGCCGGACGGCCCCGGCCGGGTGCTGTCATGGGGCACATCCCCGATGTGCGGGGCCGGTCGCAGGCTTGAAGGGAAGACGTCCCATGATGACCCGTCAACGTCTCGTCTCCGCCACCGCGGCGGTCGCCCTGGCCGGTGCGGCGCTCGTCGCCGGCACGGGCGGTGCGCACGCCGCCACCTGCTCGCAGTCCTACCTGCCGCTGCCCGACCCCCGCTGTACGCCCGGTTCGTACAACGGCGCCGTCACCCAGGCCACCATAGGCTCCACGATATGTGTGGCGGGCTGGACCGCCACGGTCCGCCCGCCGACGTCCTACACCAACCCGCTCAAGGCCCAGGGCATCGTCGACTACGGCTACAGCGACACCAACATGGCCGACTACGAGGAGGACCACCTCGTTCCCCTCGAACTCGGTGGCGCTCCCCGCGACCCGGGCAACCTGTGGCCCGAGCCGCACTCCGGCACCAAGAACTCCTCCACCAAGGACGGCGTGGAGACCAAGCTGAAGAACGCCGTCTGCGGCGGCGTCATCACCCTGGCCGCCGCCCGCACCGCGATCCGCACCAACTGGACCACCGCCCTCTCGGTCACGGGCATCGGCTGACCCACCCACGGCGGGGCCCGTCCACACCGGGCCCCGCCTGCGCCTCCGCCCCCGGCACGGGCCCGGGCGGAAATTCCTTCGATCGGTGGGCATGTTTCGTGAAAGTGTGTCCACGTACGACATCCGCCGACCGGAGACCACTTTGACGATCCGCCGCACGACCCTGACCGCCGCCGCCTCGCTGCTCGCCCTGTCGGCCGTGGCCGCCTGCAACGACGACACGCAGTCCGCCCCGACGGCGGCCGGCACCTCGGCCGCCGCGAGTACGACCACGTCCGCTCCCGCCCCGGCGCCCACGCCCAGCGCGACCACGTCCGCCCCGGCCGCCACCCCCAGCGCGACCGCGAGCGTCACGCCGACGGCCACGCCGACCGCCACGGCTGCCCCGAGTGCCACGGGTGCGCCGGTCGACGCCTCGGGAGCGTTCGACCCCGTACAGGCACTGACCACTCCCGACCTGACGCCGTACGCCGCGACGATGAACATGACGGTGGTGGCGACGGGCGCGGGCGGTGAGCAGTCCACGATCACCTCGACCGGCCGGACGAACGTCAACACCCCGGTCACCGAGAGCCGGACGGAGACCAAGACGCTCGTCGGCGGCAGCGACGAGCCACTGCTCTGGGTGGAGGTGGTGAACACCGGCAAGGGCATCTTCATGCGCGACAAGACCAAGCCGGGAAGCACCTGGACTCCTTCGGGCACCTCCTCCGACGACTCCGCGTCCGACACCGCCACCACCTATGCCAAGGCGCTCGCCGAGTCCGGCCCCGCCGCCCGCAAGGGCATGGAGCAGAAGAACGGCGTGCCCGCCTACCACCTCGGCGGGCGCCTGACGATCGACCGGATCAAGAGCCTCGCCCCCAAGGAGCACCAGCGGATGAGCGCGAAGGGGGTCACCGCCATCGACTTCGACATCTGGATCGACCGGGGCGGCCGGGTCCTGGCCCTGCGCCAGACCATGAAGGTCCCCGACGCCCGCGTGTCGACCGTCACGACGGTCACCTCCGTGACCTACAGCGACTTCGGCCCGCGCGAGACCTTCACCGCCCCGACCGCCGCCGCGACCACCGCCCCGACCGCCGCCGCCTGAGCCGGCCGCCGCTGACGGCACGCCCCACCCCGCCCGAGGGCCGCCCGCACATGCGGTCACGGCCCGCCGGGTGGCGCGCGCCGCCACCGCGGTGGGGGCTTTGTACCGTGCGCGTAGGCTCACGGCATGAGCTTCACGGGATTCTGGGTGGTGATGCCGGTGCCCGCGGCCGTGATCGACGAGGTGGCTCCGGTGCTCGGCCCGGTGATCGAGGCACAGGCCGCCTCGGATGCCGCACGCGCGGGCCTGCAGCGCTGGGCGCGTGGCGGCGCGGACGTCCCCGACGTCCTGGAGTTCCACGACCTGGCCGCCCCCTACCTGCTCGACGACCATCTCGACCTGCTCTTCGAGGTCTGGGGCGGCTACGAGAAGGCCGGCCCGTTCCTGAAGTCCGCGTGCCGCAAGGGCTACCCCGCCGTCGGGCTCGCCCACGCGCTCGGGCACGAGCGGTTCGGCGTCCTGCCCGGCTGGTTCGGCACCTTCGTCGTCCCGCCGGACGAGGTGCGGGCCGCCTTGCCCGCCGTCGAAGCCGCCCTCACGCTCCACCCCGCCGACCGGGCCGCCGCCGACCAGAGGCTGAACGAGTTCTTGGAGGAGGCCTCGCCGGAGGACACCGCCGCTCTCCTCGACGACCTGGCGCCCACCTGGCGGTGGGCGGCCGCCACCGGACAAGGGCTGATCGGCGCCCAGGCCGTCCCCTGCTGACCGGCGGCGTTGTGGCGGGTGTCAGGTGGTCGCGGGCAGGCCGGCCTCGTGTTCGGCGGTGCTGATCAGGTCGATCACCTGGACCTGGTGGAGCGACAACGCGTCGTTGGCGATCCGTCCGATGTCCACGGGGCGGGTCGCGTGGCCGAGGGGGTGGGCGAATCCGGTGACCACCCAGCGTCCGCCCAGCGGTGACGTGTCGTCGGGCAGCCATGCCCAGTGGGCGCCATGGGTGTGGATGAGGAACTCGCCGGTGACGGCCATGAGCATGGCCCGGAACCGGTGCCGTTCGTCCTCGTCCATGGCGGTCGGGTCGAAGCCCTCGACGATCTCCCGGTCGAGCAGCCCGATCGCCCAGTCGGGGTTGCTGCGCAGCCACTGCGGGTCGCCGCCCAGGCTGCTCACGATCCGTTCGGCGAAGTCCCGCAGGTCGGCGGCCCATGCGTCGGTGTCGGGGTTCGGGTAGCCGGTCATCGACGGGTGCCTCCTCGTACGGGTCGTGCCGGGTGCAGACGATACCGACCTCCCCGAGCCGCTCGCCGGCCGGCCACTGTTGTGTCGGCGGTGGCGGCTACGGTTCGAGTGCCTGTTCGCTCCGCTGCGCCTGGTGGATATCGCCGAAGCCGTTCCGGAGCTGGTGCCGCCGGCGCGGCGGACGGTGCGTCTGCACCTGCGCCTGGGCGGGCCGACCGTCCGCGACGGCTCGGTCGGTGGCTCGCTGCTGTGGCGCTCCTTGGGGCAGGTCGCCGCACTGCTGACGGGTCCGCTGCTCCTGGCCGATGTGGAATACCACGGTGACTGCGTTCCCGGGCCCTGCGTGCTGCACGTCCGGGGCCCGGACCGTGCCGGGTGAGCCGCTTCCCGCCGGACACCTGGTTGTGAAGGCGATGGACGGCTGTTCGAGTGCTGCCAGGCCTACGGTCCCCTGCGACCTGGGGAGAAGTAGGGCAGCCGAGGCGACGTTCCCGGGCAGCGGGCCTGGTGCAGGACGTCGACCTTCCCGTGGCAGCTCAGCGGGCAACGCCCGTGCTGCCGGATGAAAGGAACCCCTCATGCGGAGCCGTTCCCTCCCCCCGATGCTTGCCGCGCCGGTCGCGGCGGCCCTGTCCCTGCTGGGTGTAGCCGTCCCGGCGCAGGCTACGTCCGGCGAATACGCCGAGGCGGTCCCGGTCGCACCAGCCGCAGCCGCAGCCAACGGCGACTTCTTGGTCGCCATCGAGCAGTGCGGGCCCTGGGGCTGCGACTACGCGACTTACTGGTCGCTGACCAACCCGACGGGATGCCACGTCATCCCGAGTGACCCCAAGGAGCCGACCCTCACGGGCTGGAGGGAGTTCTCGAACGAAACCGACGGGGACGCATACCTCTACAACAACACCGACTGCAGCGGGGGACCCGACGCGATCCTCGAGCCCAAGTCCGACATCAAGATCGCTAGCCCCACCTACCGCTCGGTCCTCTTCCGCTGAACCTCGCCGCGTGCCGGCGGACGGCGTGACGCCCGGGCCTCCACTCCACGCCGTCCGCCGGAAAGGCGATGCCGCCCCGCTGAAGGCGACGCCGCACAGTGCTTCGGCGCCGGTCACCGGGGCATCGCCGCCCACACCTGCAGCCTCCGCCCGAGCGCCGCCGCCGACGCTGCGGTGTGCCTGGGGTTCCTGACCGGGCTTGTCGATTATCGATATGGTCGAGTAACGTCGAACATATCGAAAATCGATGCACGGAGGGTGGGAGTTGGATACGCGGCTGACGAAGGTGCTGGCGTCGGTGACGTTCGTGCTGGCGGTGCTGTGCGGGCTGGCGTTCCTCGGGACGGGGGCCGTGCGCATGCTCGACGACGGGGCGGTGTGCGTGCAGACGGGCCTCTGGGCCAATGCCACACTGGCCGGTGACCTGCCGGTGCGTGAGGGTGTGGACGCGGCCAGCAGTGCCTCGCGTCTGTGCCAGGGGAATCCGTCGGTGGGGCAGCGCGCCGCCGACCTCGGGGGTGAACTGCCGTGGCTGCTGTTCGGCGCGATGGCGCTGCTGTTGTTCTCCCGGCTCATGAGGGCGGTCCTGTCCCGTGGGCCGTTCACCGTCGAGGTCGCGCGGCTCCTGACCGTTTTGGGCTGGTTCGTCACGGTGGGCGCGATGGTGGCCGGACTGGTCGCGGGCTGGTCGCAGTCCTGGCTCGTGGGGAGCATGGCGCCGATCGTCGGGGCCGGGCCGGCGCTCTCCGGTCCGCTGGTGCTGGTCCTCGCGGGCCTGGCCGCGGTGGTCATGGGGCGGATCATGCGTGAGGGTGTGCGTATGCGGGAGGACCTCGAAGGGACGATCTGATGCCTGAAGAGGAACCCCATGCGATCCGTATCCACCTCGACCGCCTCCTGGCCGAGCGCGGCATGACGTTGACCGAGCTGTCCGCGCAGGTCGGGATCACGGTCGTCAACCTGTCCGTCCTCAAGAACGACCGGGCCAAGGCCATCCGTTTCTCGACCCTGTCGAAACTCTGTGCGGCCCTGGACTGCCAGCCCGGAGACCTCATCACCCACGACCCCGCCGCCCCGGACACGGACGCGGGGCACTGACACACCGCCCCCGGTCCGGGTTCGGACACGGTGTCGTGCCGGCTCTCGGACGGCCCGCGGGTCGGCCCCGGGCCGTCCGAGAGCCGGGGCAGGCCTGGGGCACCCCTGTCCCTGCACCGTTCCAGCGTTCCCGTCATGTCGGGTTCATTGGGACAGTCGTCGGGACTGTGGCCAGAGCTCGGCCAACAGCCGCCAGGTACCGGGCTGGTCGAGCGGTCGCGGCAGCGGCAGTTGCGTCGCGGTTTCCGGGAGGTCGGCTGTCAGCGGGGTGTGTCAGAGTCTGGGCATGCTCGAGATCGTGGTGAGGACGGAGAACGGGGAGCGGCATGTCCGTGTGTCCGCCGAGGAGCTGGCCGGGTTGGTCCGGCGGATCGGTGGTGACGGTGACCGGTTCCTGGTGGTCCAGCGCATACCCGACCTGCCGGACGTCTTCGCCCAGGTCTGGCACCAGGCCGGTGGTGACTACACGCTGGAGTACCGGGACGGCACCGCCGCCCGGCACTTCCAGGCGATGGTCGACGGGCCTGAGGTCGCGAGTGCGGCGATGACCGGCTGGGCCCGCCAGGAGGCCGGATGGGACGGTGGTCCGGCCTGGTCGCCGCTGGACATGGGCCCCGTCCGTGAGGTGCCGCCGCTCGGCCTCGACGAGGGCGAGCGCGCGGAGTTGGAGAAGCGCGTCCGCGAAGTGCTGGTGGGCGGTTACGCCTCCCGAGCGGAACTGGCCGAGTTTGCCGAGGAGTTCCTGGTCACCGAGGACCGCCGGCCTGTCTCGCGCGAGCAGGCGCAGGCGCTGGCCGACCGGTTGTGGGTGGAGCGGGTCGCGGAGCAGGCCGGCTGGCGGGGCGAGACCGACCCTGAGCGGCTCACCCGCGCGTTCACCGCCCTGCAGGGGGCCGGTATCACCGCCCGCGAGAACTTCACGTGTTGCCGTAGCTGCGGCCAGTCCGAGATCGGCGGCGAAGGCGGGCCCGAAGCCCGGGGCTTCGTCTACTTCCACGCACAGTGCACGGACGCTGCCGCAGCAGGCCACGGACTGATTCTCCTCTACGGCGGCTTCGACGACTCGCCCGAGACCACGACAGCCACCGGCCACGAGGTCGTGGCCGCCCTCGAAGCGGTCGGCCTGACCGCCGAGTGGGATCACGACCCCGGCCGGGCCATCACCGTCACTCCGTTGGACTGGCGTCGCCGCCTGGTCGGCTAGGAGCTGTTCAAGGTTTGGATCATGTGGCTGGAGTCAGGGACTTCAGCCACATGATCGATCCGCGGAGGTGCAGGCCTGCCGTGTAGCTTTC